>DGPE01000048.1:0-23912 GCA_002390305.1 Micrococcales bacterium UBA4448
CCAAGAACTGATTTGATAGCAGCCAATGCGTTTAGCGCACAACGCTCTGCAATTTCAGCTCCGTGCGCTGTTTCGATCTCTTTGCCTAGTTTTCCAGTGGCCATCAGCTTGCCATCAATTAGAGGTATTTGGCCGGCTGTAAAAACAAGGTTTCCGGAAATCATTGCTGGCAGGTATGAGCCAGCTGGCGTTGCAACCTCTGGCAAGGTGTGACCGAGTTCAGCTAGTTTTTGCTCAATCTTGCTCACTCGGTTACCGGCTTCTTTAAAAACGCGATCAGCCCGCCCTGCGGGCCTGTGGTCACCTGAACCAGCTCCCAACCCTGATTTCCCCAGGTATTTAGAATCTGAGTCTCTTTGTGCAGCAATAGCGGCGTAGTTACATACTCCCACTTGGTCATTTCACAGCTCCATTTCAGCCTATTGCGAGTATCCTAGAGCCTATGTCTGGCAGTTCTAAGTCTTCAACGCTGGCAAGCCTGCTCAAGTTTGGCTTGTTGAGTGCGGTCGCCGGCATTTTGTCTGTTTCTTTGCTTGCCCCTGCAGTTGCAGTCGCGGGCGTTGTCACAACGAGCTCAATTGGAATGTTCGAGGGTCTTCCCGACTACATAAAGCCGGTGAACGCCTCCCAGTCTTCAACCGTCTACGCTCTTCGCGATGGCAAACCGGAGGAAATCGCAACCTTCTTTCACGAGAACCGAGTAGAGGTTCCCTTTGAAGAAATATCTGAGAATTTAATCAACGCGGTAGTTGCAACCGAGGACCCAAGATTTTATGAGCACGGTGGAGTGGACATCATCTCTCTTATCCGAGCAACCCTGACAAACTTGGCAACCTTCGGCGAAGGCCCGGGCGCTTCCACCATAACGATGCAGTACGTGAGGCAGTCAATGGTGGAAGCTGCCAACCTCTCCGATGACACGGCAGCGATTCAAGCCGCTACCGAAGTCAGCGTTGAGCGAAAGCTTCGCGAAATAAGACTTGCAATCGCTCTGGAAAAGCAGGTTTCAAAGAAAGAAATTCTTGCCGGCTATCTGAACCTTGTTTTCTTGGGAAACCAGATCAACGGTGTTGAAACTGCATCGCAGTACTACTTCGGAAAATCCGCAAAAACCCTAAACGTTCCGCAGGCCGCCTACCTGGCAGGAATGCTTAAATCGCCAAACGATTACAAGCCAGACAACTCGGACAACCTAGAGCGAGGCTTGAGCCGAAGAAATTATGTCATCCAGAACATGGCTGACGAGGGCTACATCACCCAAGGGCAGGCAGATTCCTATAAGGCCTCTCCGATTCAAACAAGCATCACCAAAAACCAACAGGGTTGCGAAGAAAGCCAAGTAACAGCGTTCTTCTGTGATTACACGGTTTGGACGATTAGGAACTCCCCGGAATTCGGAGTTCAATCTGAAGATCGGGAGATGCTGCTTCGAAGAGGTGGCCTTGAGATTTACACCACCATTGATCTAGACATCCAGCAGGCGGCGTGGGACGCCGTAATGACGAACCTGCCACCAGACAATGAGTGGGGGTTTGGGACAGCTTCTGTTTCCGTTGAAGTTGGTACCGGTCGAATCGTCGCAATGGCGCAAAACAGATTCTTTGACCAGAGCGAGACCCCGGAAATCGGCCACACAAGCGTGAACTTCAACTCAGATAAGCCCTACGGCGGCTCTTCTGGCTTCCAGCCGGGCTCAACCTATAAAGTTTTCACCCTTGCCGAGTGGTTTAAGAATGGTTACACGCTAGGTGACCACGTTGATGGCCGAGTCTTCACCGGGGAAGATATTGACCTAGACGGCCTTCCAGACGAAGTCAAGATTTGGGATGTGTCTAAAGACTTTCAGGCCAGCTGTGGAGGCCTTGTCGGCCTCTGGGAGGTAAACAACTCGGGTGACAACACAATTGATGACATCACTGTGCTTGAAGCGGTAGTCACATCCCAGAACACAGCTTTTGCCTCTATGGCCTCCCAGCTTGATCTATGTGCCATCCGCGACACTGCTGCGGCTTTTGGTGTTCACCGCGCTGATGGGGATGAGCTTCTCTTTGTTCCATCGGCCATCCTTGGAACCAACGAGATTGCTCCGCTAACGATGGCAGCTGCCTACGCAGGCATCTCAAACGGTGGTGTCTATTGCTCTCCGATAGCCATTGACAGGGTTGTGTTGCGCAAAACCGGCGAAGAAATTCCAGTGCCGGAGAGTCTCTGCAACCAGTCTGTTTCCCCCGAAGTTGCAGCCGCCATGATCGAAGCCATGAAACGCGTGGTCTCGGGTGGTACTGGAACTGCGTCAAACACCAACGATGGAACTCCGCTCGCCGGTAAAACTGGAACCACCGATGATGGAATCCACACCTGGATGGTTGGATTCTCGAGCGAAGTCGCAACCGCATCCTGGGTTGGAAACGTGGTCGGCCTTGTCCCTCAAAAGGGTAAGTCAGTTAACGGCAGGGCTGTTTCAACAATCAGGCATGCAGTCT
This sequence comes from Micrococcales bacterium UBA4448, assembly GCA_002390305.1. Classification (GTDB taxonomy): domain Bacteria; phylum Actinomycetota; class Actinomycetes; order Actinomycetales; family Microbacteriaceae; genus Aquiluna. The sequence continues at coordinate 2,484 of DGPE01000048.1, forward strand.
GGCGCGATGTCATGCTTGAGGTAAACAAGCACTATGAAGAAGTTGAGTTCCCGGCGGTAAATCCGCGATATGTTGTACCGTCGATGCTGACTATCCCGACCATTGCCGGCTTTGACCTGGAAACTGCGAAGGTTCAGCTAATAACCAGCGACCTGAATGTCCAGGTGGTCGAACTTCCGGTTGCATCCAGCCAGCTGGTTGGCACAGTTGCCTATACATTCCCGCCCGCTGGAGAGCCCGTGCCAAGGGGTTCAATCATTGAGGTTTACATTTCCTCCGGAGGACAGTTGGTTATGCCCGATGTCTCCGGGCTCTCGCTGCAAGATGCCACTTTTCAACTTGAGATATTTGGCCTTTTCCCCACCTACCCTCAGCCAAGCCAGTATTGGATGTTGAACCTGTGCAACCCAGAACTTGAGACAGGTTCAGTGCACTCGACGATTCCGGCAGCCGGTGAAGACGTACTGGTTGCCAGTGCGGTGATTGTGCAGCCAAACGCATGTGGTTAGCCGGAAACTCAGGCCCATTCCAGCTTCAAACCCTAGAGATTGCTAATACCAAAGCAAAAGGCCTAAAGCTTTTACACATCTCAGATATTCATTTCGCACCAGGCCAAAAAGCCAAGGTCGAATTCATAGCCGGCCTAGCAGAAACAAAGCCAGACCTTGTTATAAACACTGGCGACAACTTAGGACACGAGCACGCAATCAATGCGGTTCTTTTGGCCCTGGAGCCACTCCTGGACTTCCCCGGAGTTTTCGTCAATGGCAGCAACGACTATCGAGCGCCGAAGCCCAGAAACCCCCTTAGGTATTTCCAAGGCCCCTCAAAGGTTTCTTCCAGCCCAAATCTTGAAACAGGAAGGTTCACCTCGGAACTAGAGGGTGCCGGTTGGCTGGACCTAAACAACCAATCCGGCAGCCTCAATATCAAAGGCCATTCCATTGGTTTTCTGGGACTAGACGATCCCCACGAGAATTTAGACAATCTAGACTCCCTGAGTCTTCAAAGCAAGTCGATTGAAGGTGCTGATTTGAGCGTTGGCGTTGCACACGCTCCCTACCTGCGTGTGATTGACGCTTTTGTGGCGCACGGTGCCGACCTAATGTTTGCAGGTCACACTCACGGGGGACAGATTTGCCTGCCTGGTCAAAAGGCCCTAGTCACAAACTGCGATTTACCCACAAAATACGCCAGCGGATTATCGGCTTGGGGAAATCAAGAAAACGAGTCTGTGCTTCACGTCTCAAACGGAATTGGCTGCTCGATCTACGCGCCTATCAGGCTCTTTTGTCCGCCGAGCGCAACGCTGATCACGCTGAAGTAAATTACTAACCGAGTTCCTGAGCTACCAGCTCAGCAATCTCATAAGTGTTTAGCGCGGCGCCTTTTCTGAGGTTGTCACCGACAACGAACAAATCGATTGTGTTTGGGAAATCCTCTGACTGACGGATTCGACCAACAAAGGTTGGGTCCTGCCCGGCCACGTGTTCAGGAGTTGGATAGACATCGTTGGCTGGATCGTCCATCACAACAACCGTCGGTTGCTTTTCAAGCAGCTCGCGAACTTCATCGGCTGACAGCTCCTTCTTGAAGGTGGCATGGACAGCAAGGCTGTGGCTTACTTGAACCGGAACACGAACACAGGTTGCTGCAACCTTCAGACCTGGAATCCCAAGAATCTTTCTCGACTCGTTTCGCACCTTTAGTTCTTCTGAAGTGTGGCCGCCCGGCCTAAAGCCGCCAGCTGCAGGGATCACATTCAGAGCAATCGGATTGGACCAGGGTGAATCTGCCTGTAAAACTCCATTCTCCGCTAACGTCTCTGAAACGCTGTCGCTTAGAAGGCCGGCCTCTGGGTTTGTGGCTAAGGCCTTGATTTCACTTGCAAGCCTTTCTATGCCAGGGCTACCCGCACCGGAAACAGCCTGGTAGCTGGCGACAACCAGCTCAGTTAGCTCCCACTTCTGATGAAGGGCGCCCAGGGCGGCCATCATGGTCAATGTCGTGCAGTTCGGGTTAGCAATAATTCCGAGCGGTCTTGATTTAGCCATGTGCGCATTGACCTCAGGAACAACCAGTGGAACCTCTGGGTTCATTCTGAAAGCCGCGGAGTTATCCACTGCAACCACACCTTTTGCTGCCGCAATCGGAGCCCAGGCCTCCGATACTTCATCTGGAACATCAAACATTGCGATGTCAATGCCATCGAATGCTTCTTCAGAAAGGACCACCACGGTGACGTCTTGCCCATGAACCTGAATCTTTTTTCCAGCACTTCTGGCTGATGCAATAAGCCTTATCTCACCCCAGATGTTTTCCCTGGAGTTGATGATGTCGATCATCACGGTGCCAACGGCACCGGTTGCACCGACCAGCGCAAGATTTGGCTTTGACATTTTTACTACCTGCCGGTTCCCGAATAGATAATGGCAGTATCAGCGGCATCTAACTCGAATGCCGAGTGGACAATTCTTGTGGCCTCTTTAAGCTGATCGGCCCTAGTCACCACAGAAATCCTGATTTCTGATGTTGAAATCATCTCGATGTTAATGCCGGCTTTTGCTAGCGCCCCAAAAAGTCTCGCAGACACGCCTGAGGAAGTCTTCATGCCCGCTCCCACAATAGAGAGCTTTCCAACTTCATCGTCATAGGTCACTGATGCGAACCCAACCTCCGCCTGATGGTCTTTAAGCGCCTGAACAACTTTGTGGCGATCCGAGTGAGGAAGAGTCATCGAAATGTCACTGAGTTTTGACTCGGTTGTCGAAACGTTCTGCACGATCATGTCGATGTTGGCGCCTGCCTCAGAGACAATCTGAAAAACCTCCGCCGCTTTTCCTGGACGGTCAGGCAAGCCGATAACGGTCACCTTTGACTGAGTGTCATCGGTTGCAACACCTGAAACGATTGGCTCTTCCATGTCATCTCCTGACTTAACTGTATAAATAAGTGTTCCGGGGTCTGTACTGAATGAAGACCTTACGCGCATCGGCACCTGGTGTCTCCTTGCGAATTCAACAGCACGGATGTATAAAATCTTGGCACCCGAGGACGAGAGCTCGAGCATTGAATCAATGTCGATTTGAGCAAGTTTATGAGCACGAGGCACGATCCTCGGGTCAGCTGTGTAAATCCCGTCTACATCCGAGTAGATCTCACACATTGAGGCATCTAAAGCTGCTGCAAGCGCAACCGCTGTTGTGTCTGATCCACCACGACCGAGGGTGGTAGTGTCTCCGTTTTCAAAACTGAAGCCTTGAAACCCAGCAACAATCGCAATTTCGTTAGAGTCCAGAGATTCCTTAATTCTTGTTGGTTCGAGCTTCCAGATTCTGGCTGAGCCGTGCTCTGAATCTGTGGAGATGCCAGCCTGGAAGCCAGTGAACGACTTGGCTTTACCGCCCTGCTCCTTGATTGCCATGGCTAACAGTGACATCGAAATTCGCTCGCCGGCGGTGAGTAAAACATCCATCTCTCTGCCGCCGTCAGGCGAAGACGAAACTGAATTAGCCAGGTCAATGAGGTCATCGGTTGTGTCACCCATTGCAGAAACGACAACGCAGACCTGGTTACCCTCGGCCTGAGACTGAAGCACGCGAGCAGCAATAAGTTTGATCTTCTCGGCGTCAGAGACGGAAGATCCTCCATATTTCTGCACAATGATTGGCAATTTGGCTCCTGATTTTAGGGAATCATGCCCTCATTGGCATTTGGACAAGTCTAGTTGACTTGCTTGCGACCCTCGAAGGCTCTGCCCAAAGTCATGTCATCCGCATATTCCAAATCGCCACCCACAGGCAAACCAGATGCCAGCTTGGTAACGGTTATCTCCATGGAACCGAGCAGTCGAATCAGATAGGTTGCAGTTGCCTCACCCTCGAGGTTTGGGTTTGTGGCAAGAATCACCTCTTTGATTTCAGGATTTGAAAGCCGCTTTAGTAGGTCCTTTATTCTGAGCTGGTCCGGACCGATTCCAATGATCGGTGAAATGGCCCCACCGAGCACGTGGTAGGTGCCGCGGAATTCTCTGGTCCGCTCGATGGCGTTGATGTCTTTGGAATCTTCAACCACGCAAATGGAGACAGTCTCGCGCTTTGGGTCGGTGCAGATCGAACATTTCTCAGTCTCTGAAACGTTTCCGCATATTTCACAAAAGCGGACCTTCTCTTTAGCCTCTCGCAACACATCGGCCAGGTCCAGGGCAACGTCACTATCGGTTTCGATCAAGTGAAAAGCAATTCTTTGTGCCGACTTTGGACCAATCCCGGGAAGTTTTCCCAGTTGATCCATCAGTTCTTGAATTACACCGTCATACATCAGTTGTTCTCGCCCTTGATTGGCTTGGCACCCAGGACTTCGCGAAGTACGAACTCCCCCGCCTGCTCCTCTTCAGCCTTTGACTGCTTTTTTGACTCGACTTTTGATTCGGGCTGGCTATCTTTTTTCGGCTCTGGGGCTGTAACGGCAACGGGCTCGTTCTGGGCTTCGATTTCTTCCGGGGTTGTGAACTCTTCCGGGGGCGTTGGTTCTACCAAGTTCTTGGTCTGCGGTTTCTCTGGCTGTTCCGCCACCTTGGCTCGGTACTTGACGGTGACCCCCAAGTGCTCCCGAATAACTTGGCGAAGAACCTCAGATGCCCCCTGCGAGCTCTTGAATGCATTCACGTCGTTTTGGCTCTGAAACAACAGGGTCAGCACTTCGTCGACGTAGTCGATGACCTTGGTAGTGAAAGCCACTGCCCAAGCAGATCTTGACTGCTTGGCAAGCGCGTCAAGTATCAGGGGCCAAGCTGCCTTGAAAGTCGCAGTGGTGACCTCTTGAGATGGGGCCTTTGGTGTCTCAGCGGCTGAAGTAGTAGGTCTCGCTTCCTGAGTTTGAGTCTTCGGCTCCACTTTTTGGATCGCCTCGGTCTCAGGTTCTACTTTCTGATTAGCTGCTGGAGTCTGGACCGCAGTCTGTGGCGTAGCTTGTTTTGGCAACGAAACCGGCTCCTCGTGAGCTTTGGCAATTGCCCTCTGGCTAACGGGGGCAAGCACTCTTGCGCAGAGCAGTTCCAGTTGGAGTCTTGGGTTAGATGCTGCTGCAGACTCCGACATCGCTTTAGAGGTTGCCTCGGCAGCAGCAGTTAAGTCGGATAAACCAAATCGGTTTGCCTGAATCTCAAGCGCTTCAAACTGCTCAGGACCAATTCCACGCAGGATGGATTTAGCATCCTTGCCCAACGAGCTAACCAACATTAGATCTCGAAGTCGTTCCATAAGGTCCTCTAAGAACCGCCTGGCGTCCTGACCTGACTGAATGACCTTGTCCACTGCGCTGAAAGCCTTAGCGGCATCCAGTTCTGCAAATGCTTCGACCACTTCACTCATGAGTGAGTCGTGAGTGAAGCCAAGTAGGTTCACTGCTCGTTGGTAGCTCACCTCTTTTGATTCACTGCCTGCGATTAGTTGGTCGAGAAGAGAAAGCGCATCTCTAACGCTGCCGCCTGAAGCTCTAACCACAAGCGGCATTACCCCTGCCTCAGCGGTAAAGCCTTCGCTCTCCAAAACTGAGGTTAGGTATTCAAGAAGCTCACCCGGCGGCACCAACCTGAAGGGGTAGTGGTGCGTCCGAGAACGTATGGTTCCAATTACTTTTTCCGGCTCCGTGGTGGCAAAAATGAACTTGACATGCTCGGGTGGCTCTTCAACAATCTTGAGCAAAGCGTTGAAACCCTGAGGGGTTACCATGTGGGCCTCATCAAGGATAAAAATCTTGTAGCGATCTCTGGCGGGAGCAAAGATTGCTCGCTCTCGTAGGTCCCTTGCATCGTCAACACCGTTGTGGCTTGCGGCATCGATTTCAACTACATCGAGGGAACCTGAGCCACCCCTTGCCAGTTCAATGCAACTGTCACATTTGCCGCAGGGGGTGTCGGTTGGGCCCTCTTTGCAGTTCAAGCATCGGGCTAGAATCCTGGCGCTTGTTGTCTTGCCGCAGCCCCTGGGGCCAGAGAATAAATAAGCATGATTAACCCGGTCTGCCTTGAGCGCTGAGCGAAGCGGATCAGTGACCTGGCTCTGCCCAATTAGTTCGGCAAAGCTCTCGGGTCGATAGCGTCGATAGAGGGCTGTGGTCACCTTGCAAGCCTAGCCGAGGCCGGGGACAACTCATCCGTCATTTCCCACAGGAACAACAAAACGGGCATAAAAATGACCCCCCGTGCACCCATCAGAGCTCAGTTACCCTTGCTATCTTTCGATCCTGGGGGATTTAGCCAAGGTGACGCCACACGAGGAGTCGAGCACAAGTCTAAACCCAGATGAGTGCATTTTCCAGAGCCCTGAAAATGCCATTAGACTTCTATCTTCTGGAGAATTCGCCTAGTGGCCTATGGCGCCAGCTTGGAAAGTTGGTTGGGTGCAAGCCCTCAGGGGTTCGAATCCCCTATTCTCCGCGGGTAGCCTCCCCTCGGGAGGAAGTGAGATTCAGTGGTGTCATTTACCAAAATCTCATATGGCTGGATAGCCCTGGTCTTCGCTGCCGGTGTCATATTGGCGATGACAGCGCCTGGTCAAACCGCTGGACTTTCGCCGTTCACTGACCCGCTGATTCAAGAACTCGGGGTCTCTCGAACGGCAATCTCATTCAGTTACCTAATAGGCACTCTTACCGGAGCATTGACCATGCCCTACTTTGGTCGACTAATTGACCGCATAGGTTCAAAAACTGCCATTATCGCCGTCGGCATCGGGTTATCGCTAGTTATCTACTTGGCTAGTTTTGTGTCGGATATTTTCAATTTAACCGCCATCTACATAGGTTTGCGGTTTTTTGGCCAGGGTGCACTGACGCTTGCGGCGACGACTCTAATTGCTAAAACTGTTTTGCATCGTCCAGGGTTGGCGTTGGGAATGATTGGCGCCATCGGTGCAGCGGGGGTCTCGATGGCTCCAGTTGGATTTGAAAGACTTATTGCGCTTACTGATTTTCGCACTGCATTTCAAATAGAGGCTTTACTGGTTCTGGCAATTGTGATTCCCATCGCACTGTTTCTTCCCGGGAAAAAACTCGAAGTTGCCAAAGACGAGTTCACAGAAACCGGCACACTAAAGACCGTTACTGGGATGAGTGTTTCTGAAGCTAGAAAAACTCTCGGTTTTTGGATGATTGCGACAGCCATGATCACTGTCGGCTTGGTCTCAACCGCTTTTGGTTTTCACCTAATTTCAATTCTTGGCTTGCAAGGCTTCAGCCCCTTAGAGGCTGCCGCAACATTTATCCCTCAGACTGTAGGGAGCCTGTTGTTGGCTGTTTTTGTGGGGGGCTTGACGGATAAGTATCATCCAAAGTTTGGTGTGATTATTGCAATGTCGCTTATGGCGTTATCGATGTTGATGCTGTTTATCGTTCAGCCGGGCTTTCTAGGTTTGATCTTTGGGTTCTTGATCGGCTCAAGCCAGGGGGCAATGAAGGGGGTGGATACGGTTGCACTAGTGCAGTATTTTGGTCGGGCTCACATAGGCGAAATACGAGGTTGGGCTCACTCCATTGGCTTGGTCTCAACCGCATTGGGTCCAATACTGCTTTCCCTCGGCCTCGATGTATTTGGAAACTATTACATTCCAAGTCTGCTGCTTCTTTTGTTGCCAATCACCGCCATAGTCTTAGCGATTATTGACCAAACCCCAAGAGACAGATATGTCTAGCTCGCTAAATTGAAATTGAGTCAATCCGCAAAAGCGGCTCACAGCTGAGGTCGTGCTGTACTAAGGAATTCGCAGCTTCATCAAATTGGCTTGGGGTCAAGCCATAGTTCAGCAGTTTTCGCTACTTGTCTTTCTTGAGCTTTTTGAACCAAGCCTTGATCTTGGCCGCCAGTTTTTCAAGCCCCTGCACACCCTGCTTGTTGATTTCCCTGGCCCACTCGAGCTCTAGTGCCAGGATCGAAAGGCCAAAGAAGATCAGGAGTAGTCCGGGTCCCGGTGTCACAAGCATTATCAAACCAACTAGTAGCAGTGCGAAGCCCACGAGCATTGCCAAGGCCCAGCGGATTGGGTGTGGCATTTTGGCCAACAGCCTCTTTAGCTTTTCCAACTGAACCTCACCGAACTCGACTTTCTAAAATCCTAACTCAACCAGATTACGTCTGGATTTCTTACGGGGTTTCCACAGACAACTCATGGTGTTGGAGCTAGGTTTTGAAAAAAATCTAAGGACCACGCACGACTTCCAAATAAAGAATCAGACAGAAACACAGACTTGCTCGATTTGAATGTCAAAGTCTTGAATCTACAACCCAATCAAGCCCAAGATTTAGAAGCTTTTGGTCTGAGGTAACGAGCTTTGCCCTTTGGTGACTCGCGCTGGCTAGAAGCATTCTGTCAAAGGGGTCATGTTTAGCAAGGCTTGTAAAACGAGAGATTTCTTGAGAAGCCTCTGCGAAGAACGGCAACTCCTCAAACCCAGTCCGAAGTGACAAATCAAGAAAGTCCAGATCTGAGTTCAATTTACCCAACATCGCCTTTATCTGAATCTCGACCAGGGAGATTGAGCTAAAGAGCACCGTGGATTCGTGCTGCAGGATTCGCTTGGTCTTCGAACCTAAGTTTTCAGGTGAAACCAGAGCAGTAATCAGAGCGTTCGTGTCGAGTAAAAACATCAGGAATCTCTAAAAATTGATTCGGCCTTTTCATCCAGTGAATCCCAAAGTGTCCAGTCGAAGTTTTTTGCCTGCGCTTTTCCAAGCCCCAGTGGCCTATTAACCTCTCGCGAAACCAGTGGCACCAGCTTCATAAAGGGCTTTCCGGAACGCGCCACAGTGATCTCGTTTCCGGCTTCGACTTCAATGGCGAGCTTGGAGAAATGAGTCTTGGCTTCATGCATGTTTACGATTTTGGACATGTGAAAAGGATAACTTAGTCCACTTAGTCCACACAAGAGCCGAAAGCCCCATGTTGATAACTCATCTCTTAAGAAACCTAAGACGCAAAATCCAAGGTAATCAACTTTCTGAGTCCGACTCGCTTTGCTGCCTGATCAGCTCCAACAGGCCCTGCTCTGCTCCCAGAGTAATTTGCCTGGTTTGAATCAATAGTTCCTCGGCGCTCTCAGATTTGAGCATGTCCATTTGATCAAGATAACCAACCGGAAGGACGCCTGCTAGCTGCCAGCAGGCTTCTATCGGGTCATCACTGATGTCTATGTCTGGACCATATTGCAAATCTGCAAACTCACTTGCGAAAGCCAGAAGCTTTCTAACGCTCTGTTCCAGCTCGTCTTTCAAGCCCTCAAGCCCCTTATCCCAGGTAAGCTCTGGCAGAAAATCCACATCCGCGAGTGGATAAGGGTCATCGGGCAACCACGCCTTCACGACAAAACGCTGGGTGCCAATCGACTCAAGCCCATAAAACTCTTCTGTGGTCCCAATGTCTGTGACACTGGCAATTGTTCCGACCATCAGTAGATCTTCAGAGCCAGACTGGTCATCACCGCGGCCGTTATGAACAACACCGAACTCCGGCTTGTCTGAAGTCATAAGGTCCCCAAGCAACTTCAGATACCGCTCTTCAAAAATCCGCAAATCAAGTGGCATGCTTGGAAACAGCACTAAGCCCAATGGAAACATCGGCATCGCAGCCATAAACCAACCTCCAACCCTTACTGCCCTCAAGCTGGGGCAAGTAAGACAAGTCAACCAGAGGAGCTCAAATAAATTTCGGCGAGGAATCAACCAAAACCTCACTACAGTTCATAGGGAGGCGGGTAATAATGAGCGATTTGAATCAAATAGGCGAGCAAGACAACTGGATTTGTTGGCTCTGTGATACCAAGGTTGATCCAGACGCCTCAGTGAATTCAGACCGCGGTCCAAGTGCAGATAGCTACTCTGCGTCAAAAGCCAAAAAAGGTGTTGCAACTGTCGAACGCCTTGCTCACAGAGACTGCAACACAATGCGTGGCAAGATTTCTCCTGTCGTTCCCTGGTCCAAGGACCACCTTGTATTTGACCCAGCACCAATATTTGAAACAGTAGAGCGCCTAGCCAAAAAAGGCGGCCGCGAAGCCGTTGGTAGATGTGCCACGGACCAAGAGGCTCAAGAAGCCTCTGAATGGCTTCTAGACAGACTTGCAAGGCTCTCGCCTGGAACAAATTTCAGAACCGACATCACTGCTGGTGCCGGGCAGTTCTTAATCAAGCTTGTTGCTGGCTAAGAAACCAGTTCGGACTTCTAAACGCAAAAAGAGCTGGTTTTCACCAACCCATGGTTCCAGGTGCTCCCTTGAAGGGGCCGGTGATATTCGAAGTAATCCAACCACCATAAAAATCGCCCTCTTGTGCCATTACAACTTCGTCGCCGACCTTGCACTGGTCTACTGCCGATGCATAAATGGCTACTTTGCCAAGAAGGTTTTCAAACCCCTTGGTTGGGTTTTTGTAGGTCCAGGCCGCTCCTCTGATGACAGCTCCTCCAACCTGCAAATCAAAATAACTCGCGGCACCCTTGAACTCGCAATAGGTCTGCTTACCATTTGGCACCAAAATTCCAGCTGCAAAATCAGCTATCGGCAGGTAGTAAGTGGGCGGATGGGATGTTTCTAGGACCCTTACTGCACCGTTGGTTGAAACCAGCTGCTGCCCGGCATGACTCACAGAAATATGCTGGGAAACATTTTCTAATCGAGGAGGTCTCGGGTAATCCCAGACGGATTCTGTTTCAAGCTTCTTTCCCATGAGTCCTCACTTTGTAAAAGGGTACCTAGCTAAACCGTGCCCTCGCTTAATCCTTCCAAGACCTGCTTTGCCCTGTCTCTTAACTCTGGAAGATCAGACAGGCGAGTTAGACCATTAACCTGTTGGCTCATGCGATGGTTTTTCTTGAATTCTTCGCTGTGCCGATCAAGGAAGTCCCAGTACAAAGTAGTGAATGGACAGGCATTCTCACCAGCGCGTTTCTTGGGATCATAGACACACCCCTTGCAGTGTTCCGTCATGCGGTTGATGTATGCACCACCTGCAGCATAGGGCTTTGTCATAAGCCGGCCAGAATCGGCATGGACCCCCATGCCGATGATGTTTGGCACCATCACCCACTCTGTGGCATCAATGAACTGGGTTCGCATCCACTCCAGAAACTGCTGAGGGTTTGTGCCAGTGACAAGGGCCAAGTTACTGAGAATCATGAGCCTTGGAATGTGGTGGGTCCAAGCTCTTTTTTCAACGTCTTGAACAGCTGATTTAACGCAGGCCATCTGGGTCTTGGCCGAATCAGTGAATAGCGGAAGCAGTTTTCGTGTCGCCTGCAGACCGTTGAGCTCACGGTAATCCTCACCCAAGAACCAATACATACCGTTTATGTATTCGCGCCAACCAATTACCTGCCTCACGAATGCTTCAACTGAGCCAATAGGCGCCAAGCCCTGTTCGTAGCGGTCAATGACTGCTGCCACCACCTCGGATGCGTGAAGCAAACCGTTGTTCAAATATGGACTTAGCAGTGAATGATGCAAAGACCAGTCGTCTTTACTGACGGCATCTTCGTATGGACCAAAGCCAGCCAAGTGATTGTCCAAGAAGTGTTCGAGTTGCTTGAGAGCCCCGGCCCTAGTGGTGGCCCAGGTGCTGGAAGGTTCATGGCCCAGCTCTTCTATAACCTCAAGGTCCAGTTCGTCTCTTTGGTGCTCAAGGCGTTCGGGCCATGTGTAGTTCTTAGGCGGGGGCAGACGATTATCGTGATCAAAATTCCACTGACCCCCGGAAGGTTTATCGCCCTCCATCAATAGTCCAAGGCGCTTTCGCTGCAGCCGGTAGAAGTTCTCCATTACGAATGTCTTTTGGCTGCCGGCCCAGTCGGCAAACAGCTCTCGTGGAGTGAGGAAAAAGTCGTTTTCAATAAACTCAACGCCGAACTTGGCAAGCTGTGACCGCTGCATAAAAGAAGAAGGCTCCGCACACACAACCGGTAATTCGCCAACGGACTCTCGGGCCTCAGCAATTCCCGCAGTTGTGGTCTCGGCTTCAATAAACAAAACAGTGAAACCAGACTTTTCAAGCTCCATCGCGAAGTGCCTGGCAGAAGAGATCAGGAAAAATAGTCGCTCCTTGTGAAAAGAGCGACCGGTGATCATTCGCTCGCTCTGAACAAGCAGCACGATATCCGTTGCCGGATCAGCGTTTTTTAGAACTCCGCGGTCAGCATTTAGATGATCGAAGGGAACCAAAAGTAAACGCTTGAATTTTGTCAGCTCATCTAAGCTGCGCGGCGCTACGGAGGTATTCATTGGTTAAGGCTAATCAAAAAATTCTTAACCGAGACTGGTTTCTAGCAATAAGCGAAGTGTTTTAACCAAATTGAAACCTACTTGGTCGAGCTGCCTAATCAAAAGGGACTTTTGGTTATTAGATTCGCATCCCCGGAGCTCGTTTCCTAGCTAAAGCATCCACGGTTGCAGCAAGTGCAAGCACCACTCCGGTCACGATGAAGCTCACCCCAGCAGGGAAGCCCATGAGGCCCAGGCCATTATCGATTATAGAAATTACGACGGCACCGATAGCGGCATTGAAGAGTTTTCCTCGACCGCCAAAGAGGCTCACGCCACCCACCACAGCTGCCGCAACAGCTGAGAGAACAATAATTTTTCCGGCAGCCGCTTCAACAGCGCCGACCCGGCTTATGTGCATAAGGCCACCCATTGTTGCAAGTGTCGATGTGATCATAAAGGCGTAAATGCGAATGCGAGCAACATTGATTCCTGCGCGCCTTGCAGCCTCCGGGTTCCCACCCACCGCATACAAATATCGACCAAAGCTCGTTCTGTTCAATACGAATGTTCCCACAAACATGAGGACAAGCACTATCGGCACAACAATTGGAACGCCTTGAATCGGATTAGTTGCCACCAAGCTCCGCGGCAAGTTCAGCAAGAAAACTATCCCGCCACCCACTAGTAAGTAAGCCGCAATTTTGGCAACCAAGAAAATCATTGGTCGAACCGGGAGGTCGACATTGAGCCTACGGGACCTATCCCAAACTGATAGTGCGAGCGCGACTAAGACAGTGACCGCAAGAACGGCCCAACCGCCCCAAACTGGAAGGTTCACGTTCATAATCGCTTTGATGGGCTCGACCTCTAGCCGAAGAATTCCACCGGAACCCAAGATGATCAACATCACGCCCGGAAAACCAAGATAGAAAGCCAATGAAATAACAAAAGACGGCACACCGATCTTGGCGACGAACATACCTAGCACCCAGCCAGTTACAAGCCCAACCAAGAACCCAAGCGCGAGCGCGACTGGCCAATCCCAGCCAGTGTTGGTTAGCTTCACAAAAAGAGCCATACCAGTTGCCGCGGTGACACCGGCACTGAGGTCAATTTCCCCAAGCAAAAGAACAAACACTAAAGCCATTGCGGTAACCATCAGCACTGCTGACTGAACAAATAGGTTGGCGATGTTTATCTCGGTGAGGAAATAAGGCGAAAGATTAGCGAATAGTGCCAACAAAACGATGACCGCAGCCATCGCTGGCAGTGCGCCCATGTCGCCACCTTTGAGCCTGGAAAAATAGGCCGAAACCTGACCTTTCACTCCACCCTCGTGGCCGGTTTGCAATGTTACTTTTTCAGCCACGATTAGCCCTCCTTGACATCTGTTGCAATGCCGGTGATGTAACCGATGACCTCATTGCTTGTGGTTTTTGACGTTTCCAGCTGCGCAACCATGTTTCCCAGGTACAGCACGGCAATGTCGTCCGCCACTTTGAAGACATCGTAAAGATTGTGGCTGATCATCAGAACGCCATAACCCTGATCTGCCAAGCGGCGGACCAAGTTCAAAACCTGTTCAGTTTGAGCGACACCGAGAGCGGCTGTTGGCTCGTCGAGAATCACTAGCTTCGCATCGCGCAAGACGGTTCTTGCGATCGCCACGGTTTGGCGTTGACCACCTGATAGCGAAGAGACTGTCTGCCTGACAGATCTAACGGTCTTTACTGAAAGTGACTGCAGGGCTCTTGCGGCAGCGGCTTCCATTTCCGCTTCGCTTAGAGTTCCAGACTTGAGGGTCTCACGACCCAAAAACATATTTTGAACGATATCAAGATTTTCACAGAGAGCGAGGTCCTGATAAACGACTTCAATACCCAGAGCCGATGCTTGCCGAGGCGAGTGAAGCTCCTGCAGCTCTCCATCAAATCTAACTTCTCCCGCGTCATAGGGCTGCACTCCAGCCAGACCCTTGATGAGAGTTGACTTTCCAGCTCCGTTGTCTCCGACAAGGGCCGTTACTTTTCCTGCAAAAACTTCTAGGTCAACGCCCTTAAGGACGTCTACTGGACCAAAACTCTTTTTTACGTTCTTGAGCTGAACGAGTGCCTGCGTCATTGTGGGGCCTCTTGCTCTTATTAGAAGCTCATCCCCGGACGGAAACCGCCCGGGGATGAGCTGGTGACTATTTTCTAATTACTCTACGCCGTAGGTGGCACAAGCTGCTGCCACCTCTGGGGTGCAAAGATCTGCTGCGGTGGCCTGGCCGTCGGCTACGACGTCCTTGACCAACTCAGCAGTTGTGATGATTGGATCGATAGCAATGAACGGGGTTCCATCGTCAAGAGTCTTGTTGGCTGCAACAGTCTCGCCCGCAAGAATTGCACTGATTACCTCTAGAGCAGCTGCAACCTGAAGCTGGAATGGCTTGTAAACCGTTCCGTACTGCTTGCCAAGAAGAACGTTCTGAAGACCAGCTGTTGATGCATCCTGACCTGAGACTGGAACGGTTAGGCCGTTCTTGTCCAGAATCGAAATGATGGAAGCTGCGTTGTTGTCATTTGGAGCTAGAACTGCGTCAACATCTCCACCAACTGCGGTGAAAGCCTGCTCGAACAAGGTTCCAGCCTTTGCGCCATCCCAAGTTCCCTCCATGGTGAACGCTGCTGATGCTCCAGCGGCGTCAAGAATGCTCTTGGCACCATCGAAGAACATTGCTGCGTTACCGTCTGATGGGTCACCCGATGAGTAAATGATGCTCGCGGTTGCTGGGTCTTTTCCAGCAGCTTTAAGTCCATCAACGATCATCTGTCCCTGAAGGGCACCAACAGTGAAGTTGTCAAATGATACGTAGTAATCCGCTCCAGGGATTGGACGGTCATAGGCGATAACTGGAACTCCAGCAGCCTTTGCCTTTTCAGCAACTGCTGCACCGGCACCCTGGTAGTCAACTAGAAGCATTACGTTGCAACCCTTGGTTAGCTGAGCGTCAGCAATGGTTGCGTACTTTGCGGTGTCTGACTGCGCGTTCTGGATGTCAGCCTCGAAACCAGCAGCGGTTAGTCCGGTCTCAAGCGCTGGACGGTCGCCCGGCTCCCAACGTGTTCCGGCGTCAGCATCTGGAAGGATAACGCAAGCGCGAAGCACTTCAGCTACGGTCTCCCCAGCAGCAGGAGCCGCGGAGGTCTCCTCGGTTGCGGTGTCTGCTGCACAACCAGCCAGCACCAAAGATGCTGCTGCAACTGCAGCTAGAGAAGCAATTTTGAATTTCTTCATTTTTCCTCTTATTTTCTAATTAGTGGTTCGTATCCCGGCTTGAGCCAAGTCGGCAGAAGTAGGTGGGTAAATGTTCGCACATAAAACAAATAGAAAATACCTCTTTTTATCAAGATTCGGTAACAATTGAGCTAATAAAGCAGCTTTAGTCAACTTTTTGGCAATTGGAGCAGCGCTTCTAGCCAGATAAGAGGCCTTTTTGTAGTGTGACTAGACAAAATGCATGAAAACATTAGTTCGCAGGGCTATTGAAATGAAGATCTTGTTTGTAGACTTGAGAAACAAACTAGCTGAAAGTATTGAGCGGATAAATGCCCTCCAAAACTACCCCGATGTTTGAGGCTCGAGCCTCCGGGCAGTCAAGTCTGTCAACTGTCCTTGGTTTGATACACGGGCACCGAGCGATTACCCGTTCTGAAATTTGCAGCATTACCGGCCTGAGTCGATCTACAGTTGCGAAGCTGGTAACCGCCTTGGTTGATTTAGGGTTTGCCTTCGAAACTGGATCCGAACAAATTGATCGCGTTGGCCGACCCAGCATGGGTGTGGAAGCCTCTAAAGAAGTTCTCGCAATTTCCGTTCACCCTGAGGTCGACTATCTAGAGGTCAAGGCCGTTGCGTTCGACGGAAGCATAGTGCGCTCCGAAAAGCTCCTTTACGACGAACCGATCGATACCCACCAAGCAGTCGGGGATATGGTTCACGTAATAGAAAACCTGGTTGCAGAACTTCAAGCCAGCGACACCTCCTACCGAATTCTCGGAATTGGTGTCATTGTTCCTGGCCAAATCAACTCCTCGACAGGCATCGTAAGACAGGCTCCTCATTTGCAATGGTATGAGTTCCCAATCCGCGACCTGCTGACCCAGCGAGTGCCAATGCCAGTGTTTGTTGCAAATGATGCCTCATTGGGTTGCAAGGCCGAGATGGCCTACGGGGCTGCCAAAGGCGCTACTGACGTCGTATACATGCACGGCACTTCCGGCATCGGAGGCGGAGTGTTCATGAATGGCACCGAGCTAAAAGGTTTTCGGGGCTATGCGGCAGAGCTTGGCCACATGAGAATTAGCTCAGGAAATGACATCGACTACTCCGGAATTCCGGGGACTCTTGAGGCCTTGGTGCGCAGAGATGATCTAGAAGTTGTACTGGGGTTGAAGAATGTCTCAGACGAAGAACTTGAAGAGGCCTTACTCAATAACCGAACTCCAGCTTCAACTGCACTTGCAAGAAAACAGCTCGAAGCCCTCGGTATAGCAACAGCAAACTTGGCAAACATCTTCAATCCTGAAGTCTTCGTGCTGGCAGGATTCCTTCGGTTCTTGTACCGATTTGATCAGAACTATTTCCACCGCGTAGTCAAAAAACATGCGATACCAGCGGTTCTTGAGGGCATGCAGGTTTTCGTAAATGAGCTCGGGGCTAATTCTCTTGCAATTGGAGCCTCTGAGTTGGTATTTCAAGAGGTAATTGCCGACCCGACAAAATATGGAACTCGCGCGAACTAATCTCCAGATTCATGGGTCCGCAAATAATCCCCGCTGGCTTCAACAAGCCAACGGGGATTATTCGTGAAATTACTCGCTAGCTAACAAGGGCCGGGATGATCGCCCCGGAGAAGATCTGCCAAGCCAACACGGTCTTAGCAACAAGGCTCAGAGTGATGTAGGTCTTCTCACCAAATAGGTAGTCCTTCCAAGGACCAATCTTCTTGTACTGGAAGGCCTGGTTGAAACCGAAGGTGTTGAAGAACAAGAACAGCGCCACGACGATGCCGTAGACAAATCCTGGGATGTCAGAAGCATTTGTTGCACCCGGCTGCCAGATGTAAAGAATCAGAATCAGCCAGGGAACGATTCCAGTCATTGAACCGAAGATGAATGGCAAGCCCTTGCCATTTCCTGGCGTCTCGTACTTTTCCTGCAGCGCACCAAACAAGATCATCGAGGCGTTGACAGCAAAGATTGCGGACAGGGCGGCGATGTCTGTGATGCCGTTTAGAAGAGCAATGCAGAAAATCATTACTGAAGAGCTGAGTGAATACTCAACCCAGCGGAAGTAGTTGTGGTTGAGCTTTAGGCCGCCCTTATATCTCTCAAAGAACATCGGTGAAGAGATGATGAAATGAAACAGTGCCGAAAGCGCCAAGAAGCCAACGATTCCAGCTCCAATGTTGATGTCAAATAGCACCACTACGTCTGCTGGGGATGCTACTCCTGGAGGGCCGGTTGGATATTCAATCTTTACTGGGAAAAGAATCTGATAGTCGAGCATCGTCAGAACGAATGAGAACCCAATCGCCTGGATTAGGTGCAATAAACCAGCACCAATGTTGTATCTGCGCAGGCCGGCGATTTGCTGGTCTTGGGTTTTTGCTACCTTTGTGGCTTTTGCCATTATGAGAACTCCTTAGTTCTTGGTTAGAAATAGCTTATGCGCGATTGCGGTGTCTTTCTAGCTTCCCGCTCTCCACGTCAATATTTTGCAAAATCTTGTCAAGTCACTTTGGAAGCTGCCATCTGGATTTACCGCGAACAAAGCTGAGTATCCGGTGGCAACTCTCAAGACGATTAGAACCATCCACCTCCTGATTTTCATACGCGGTCTGGCGGTAGTGTTGTCCGTAGAAGGTTATTTGGAGATAGACATGGCTGATTCAAAGGCTAAAACTGATGGTTTCACCGTCGAAGAACGCAAAGCCATGCGCGAGAGAGCCAAAGAACTCAAGATGCAAAACAATAAAGAGCTCGCCGAAAAAGAGCTGCTGATCAAAATTGCCGAGATGCCAGAAAACGATAGAGAAATGGCCACCACTATTCACTCACTTGTTCTCTCTCACTCCCCAAACTTAGAAGCAAAAACCTGGTACGGAATGCCGGCTTGGGCTAGAGACGGCAAGACCGTGATTTTTTTCCAAAGCGCCGATAAATTCAAGGTCAGGTTTGCAACTTTAGGATTCAGTGAACATGCGAATCTGGACCAGGGCAAAATGTGGCCTACCTCCTACGCACTCGAGGCCATCACCCCTGAAAACGAACCAGAGATTATTCGACTAATTACAAAAGCAGACAGCTAAACAAGGCCACCAAAGGATAAAAAAATGAAGACAATTTCCCATTACGTCAACGGCCAGGAGCACGCATCAAATTCGAGCAGACTCGCTCCAGTTTTTGACCCTGCCCTTGGAAAGCAAACCGCTAGCGTGGTGCTTGCCGATCAGGCTGACATCGCTGCCGCAGTTGATTCTGCAGCAAAGGCATTCCCGGCTTGGCGCGATTCTTCACTTGCTAAACGACAGCAGGTGATTTTCAGATTTCGTGAACTTCTGAATGACCGGAAGCACGAGCTTGCTGAGATCATCACCGCAGAACACGGCAAGGTTGTCTCTGATGCTCTGGGAGAAATCACCAGGGGTCAAGAAGTTGTTGAATTTGCCTGCGGCATGCCGCATCTTCTGAAGGGCGAATACTCTGAGAATGCATCAACCAACGTTGATGTTTACTCGACCAAACAACCCCTTGGCGTGGTTGGAATCATCAGCCCATTTAACTTCCCCGCTATGGTTCCGATGTGGTTCTTCCCGGTTGCGCTGGCCGCTGGTAACGCTGTGATTCTCAAGCCAAGCGAGAAAGACCCGAGCGCCGCACTTTGGATTGCCCGACTGCTCACCGAGGCGGGCCTTCCGGATGGCGTGTTCAACGTCCTTCAGGGAGACAAAGAGGCCGTAGACGGGTTGATTGAGCACGAAGCTGTCCAATCCATCAGCTTCGTTGGCTCCACTCCCATTGCCAAGTACATATATGAGAACTGCGCCAAGAATGGCAAGCGGGTGCAGGCATTAGGTGGAGCAAAGAACCACATGCTGGTCTTGCCGGACGCTGACCTCGATCTGGTCGCAGACTCCGCTGTAAACGCAGGCTTTGGCTCTGCCGGTGAAAGGTGCATGGCAATCTCTGTGGTTGTTGCGGTAGAACCAATCGCCGACGAGATGATCCAGAAAATTTCCGAGCGGATGGCGAAGATTAAAGTTGGCGACGGCAGAAGATCATGCGACATGGGACCACTGGTAACCAAAGAGCACCGCGACAAAGTTGCCGGCTACATCGCAATTGCTTCGGAAGATGGCGCGAAGGTAGTTGTTGATGGCCGGAACATCGAAGTTGACGGTGACAAGGACGGCTACTGGTTAGGGCCCACCTTGCTAGACCAGGTGCCAACGACATCGCGCGCCTACACCGAAGAAATCTTTGGGCCTGTTCTGTCAGTGATTCGAGTAGCAAGCTACGAAGAAGGTCTGGAGCTTATTAACTCCGGTGAATTCGGCAATGGCACGGCGGTGTTCACCAACGACGGCGGCGCAGCTAGAAGGTTCCAGAATGAAGTCGAAGCAGGCATGATCGGAATCAATGTCCCAATTCCAGTACCAGTGGCTTACTTCTCATTCGGCGGCTGGAAGAACTCCCTGTTTGGTGACAGCAGAGCACACGGCGAAGAAGGCTTTAGGTTCTTCACTAGAACCAAAGTAATTACTTCCAGGTGGTTGGACCCAAGCCACGGTGGCCTGAACCTAGGATTCCCTCAGAACTAACTGAGCAACTTTTGGATTCGCTTGAAAGAGACTGCGTCCTGGGTGCCAAGGTTTTGAGCAAATAGGCTGACCCGGAACTCCTCGAGCAACCATCTGGTGGCTACTAGTTTTTCTGGCGCTTTTTCGGGTAAAGGTATTTTGCCGCCGGCAGCTTCGAATAGATCTTCCGCCTTGCGCAATTCGATTGCACTTATTCGATCTCGCTCCGGATTATCTTGCAGTTTCTGGACCCGCAAAGCCACTGCCTTGAGATAGACCTCGAGCCTGGAAAGCCTTGCCAAACCAGTGGCCGAAACTATGTTCCCGGAAGTGAGGCCTTGGATGTGCAGCTTCTCGCTTGCCAAGACCGTCAAGAAGTCGATGGCCTTAGCGTTAGAGATGGACTTATTTGCCTCACTGGCCGCCCTTGAAATCTTTAGCAGCACTTTAGAGACATCAAAGGCGAGCTCAATAGAAATTGCCTCAACGAGATTTCTAAGTTTTTCAAATTCAGCAGCCTTGGTCAAAAGCTGCTCGGAGTGAGACTCTTCCAACTGCTGATTTGCTGCTGCCCGAATCACGTCGGTTACAAACCCGCCGACTCCCTGGTAGCCGAGGCTTGCTATCGCCAATTTTTCCGGTTGGGTTAGATGGGAATCAATGTACTTTACGGGGCTTGGAATACTTTTCACCACAAGTTCGACAACGCCTCTTGGATGCTCGGACAACTGCTGAGCCCTGGATGAAAGAAGCTTGAGGTCGACCTGATTCGTGGCCCCATTCCACACTAAAGAAGGGAAGGCACTGATCTTATTCTTGCCATGACTAGCATCCAGCTGAACTGGGACATCCTCGAAGGTCCAGGCATCCAGATCACTTTCTTCAATTGAATCGCCTTCAATTTCAATCACTTCTGACACAGCTGCGATGACGTGGTCGGCAAGCTCTCGCTGCAATTTGGCAAGATCGGTTCCAATGGCAATTTCGGTTGCATCGGCCTCCAGAATTTTGTAGCTCACCTGAAGTGAAGTTGCAAGAGAGGCCAAATTGAAATCAGATTCTTGAACCTTGAGCCCACTAAGTTGCTTGAGTTCATGGGCAACCGCAGAAGTGATATCACCGTTTGGTTCTTCCGGAAGTGAAGAAAGGACTTTGGCCGCGAAATCTTTAGCTGGGACCACATGTTTTCTGATTGGCTTTGGTAGTCCACGAATCAGCTCGGTGATCAACTCCATCCTCATTGAAGGAACCAGCCATTCAAAGCCAGCTTGAGTTACTCCCGCCAACAGAGTCACTGGAATCTCCACCACCACTCCATCGTGGGGACTTCCCGGATC
>DGPE01000048.1:23959-33483 GCA_002390305.1 Micrococcales bacterium UBA4448
TGATCTTCCAGGCTCGCTGCCGAAGTGTCCGCTCCAAGCAACTCTGCCTTGGTCATAGTCATAAAGTCAGGGCTATCCATACGTACCTTTTTCCACCAGCCCTCGAATGACCTAGTGGAAAAAACATCCAGTGGAATCCTGTTGTTGTAAAACCTGAAGACATCGTCTTCGTTTGCTGCCAATTGCGGAGAGCGTGCCCTATCGGCATCTGCTTCCATTTCCTGAAGCAACTCTTTGTTCTTTTTATCAAAGACCTGGTTTGAATCCCACTCGCCGTAGACAAGCGCGTGCCTAATAAACAGCTCGCGGCAGAAAAGTGGGTCTATCTTGGCGTATTGGACTTTTCTGCCTTGAACAATCGGCACCCCAAATAGGTTGACTTTCTCGAAGCCAATCACAGCTCCTAGTTTTTTCTCCCAGTGCGGCTCGGTGACGCTTCTCTTGCAAAGATCCCCCGCGAGCTCTTCAGCCCAAGCAGGATCTATGGAGGCATTCACCCTTGCAAAGAGCCTGCTGGTTTCAACAAGTTCAGCACTCATCATGGCCTCTGGTTGCTTTTTAGCTACGGCAGAACCGGGAAACACAAAGTATTTTTTGTTATTTGCACCCAGATAGACCTTGGGCTGCCTAACCGGTTTCCCGTTTTTCGCGACAGGTTTATCAACCACCTGCTGGATACCGATCTGACTCAGTAGCCCAGCGAGAATCGCTCGGTGAATACCGTCTGGATCTTTTTGTCTCCCGGCAGCAACCAGACCCAGAGGTTTCGTAACTGACTTCAACTGCCGAACCAGATCCTGCCACTCCCTGATGCGCATGTAGTTGAGAAACTCTGTCTTGCAGAGCCTTCTAAAGGCAGAAGACGAGAGCTTTGCCTGTTGGTCTTCGATGTGATTCCAGAGATTTAGAAGCGTCAAGAAGTCGCTCGCCTCATCGTTGAACCTTGCATGCAGACGATCGGCAGCCTCACGCTTTTCAAGCGGGCGCTCTCTGGGGTCCTGGATCGTAAGGCCCGCAACAATTGCCATTACCTCGCGCACCAACCCTGGCTTCTTAGAAGCGATTAGCATTCTGGCAAAACGGGGTTCGATTGGAAGTTGAGAAAGCTGTTTTCCAATTTCGGTCAGTGCTATGGCTCCCGACTCTTCCTCAGTGATGCCACCCAGTTCCTTCAGAAGGCCAACTCCGTCTTTCACGCCCCTTGCGTCAGGTGGTTGCAAGAATGGAAACTTGCGAATATCCCCGAGGCCGCTGGCGGCAGCCTGCAATATGACCGCGGCAAGATTTGTCCTGAGGATTTCAGGGTCAGTGAATTCAGGCCGTGAGTCAAAGTCCTCTTTGGAATAGAGCCTGATGACTGTTCCGGCACTTGTTCGGCCTGCTCGGCCTGCCCTTTGATTCGCACTGGCTTGAGAAATTGCTTCGATTGGCAGTCGCTGGACCTTAGCCTTCGGGCTATAGCGTGAGATTCTGGCAGTGCCAGAATCGATGACGTATTTGATGTTTGGGATGGTCAGGCTGGTTTCGGCAACGTTGGTTGCAAGAATCACCCTTCTGGTGACCCCGGGTTGCTTAGAAGTTTCAAAGACCCGGTGCTGTTCTGCAGAGCTAAGGCGCCCATAAAGCGGCAATACCTCGGTGGTTTTTGGAAGCAATCCACTGGAGATCTTGCCTGCGATGACATCCTGAGCATCCCGAATCTCCGACTCACCAGAAAGAAACACCAGAGTGTCACCCTGCGGCTTGTCTGCAAGCTCGACCAGTGCCTGAACCACACCGTCGAGGTAATCATTGGCAAGCAGATCCTCATCAACATCCGAATTTCTAGAATCATCGCTGGCAACCTCGCGATAGAGAACTTCGATCGGATAGGTTCTGCCGCTAACTTCGATAATCGGTGCATCGTTGAAATGTTTTGAAAACGAACCCGGATCGATTGTGGCTGAGGTGATTATGAGCTTTAGATCCGGACGCTTTGGCAAAAGTTGCTTTAGATAACCCAAAAGAAAGTCAATGTTTAGTGATCGCTCATGAGCCTCATCGATGATGATCGTGTCATACCTGCGAAGTTCAATATCTCGCTGCAGTGCATTTAGCAAAATGCCGTCAGTCATGACCTTGATCTTGGTTTGCTTGCTGGACTGATCAGTGAATCTGACTTGGTAACCAACAACCGCTCCCAATTCAACCTCAAGCTCCTCGGCAATGCGCTCGGCAACAGACCTGGCGGCGATTCGTCTTGGTTGTGTATGAGCGATGGACTTTCGGCCGATTTCCAGGCACATCTTCGGAAGCTGAGTGGTCTTTCCAGATCCGGTCGCGCCGGCCAAAATAACAACCTGGTTTGCCTCAAGTGCCGCAAGTATCTCCGGTCGTTTTTCAACGACAGGAAGGTCCTCTGGGTAGTTAAAGCTCAAGTTGCTCATTCATCCAATGTTAGATGAGCGCGCTATCAACTTTTGTCCCTGAATAGCTCAACTTCAGACATCAAAGCCGAGCAGGCGAAGTGAGGAAAGAAATTAGTTCCGAGCGTTTCGAGAATCTTCAGTCGCGACCGCTTCCGGCACTTCCGATTCTGCGCCTAAGAGCGAAGAGCTTTGGCTAGCTCTTCGGTGCTCCGAACCATTTTGTCCATATCCTTCTGAGTGTGGGCAAGTGAGACCAGCCACTGCTCGTCAAGACCAGGAGGGGTGAGAACCCCACGGTTTAGACCCCAGAGCCATGCAAGCTCAGCTGTTTCGAAATCAGTCGCTTTATAGTCACGATAATTTCTAACTGCTTCCGGTGACCAAATCAATGCGCCCTTCACTCCGAGCCCGATGGTGTGGGCCGGAAGGTCATACTTGACAATAATCTCATCCAATTTCGCAAGCGTTGCATTGTTAATCGCTTCTGCAGAAGCAAGTGCCTCCGGTGTGCAAATTTCATCAACCGCCTCTGCCGCAGCCATCACCAAGGGGTTACCGTTATAGGTTCCAAAGTGAGCCATCCGATTGTCGACTACAGCATCCATGTATTCCTGCTTGCCGCCAAAGGCAGCCAATGGAAAACCGCCACCAATGCTCTTTGCAAGCGTAATCAGATCGGGAGTGACACCAATTCTGGCAGCAGCCCCTGCAACACCGGCGGTCAAACCAGTCTTTACTTCGTCAAAAATCAGGGCGACATCATATTCATCGCAGAGTTCTCTGACTGCTTTGAGGTAACCCTCGTCCGGCAGGATAATTGACAGGTTCTCAATCACCGGCTCGATCATAAAGCAAGCGATTTTCTCGCTGTGGTCCCTCATGATTTCTTCGAGTCGCTCCAAGTTGTTATAAGGAACGACCCAGACATCTCCAGCCTCAACATCAGGTGGAACCTGTGCGGTTGGTGCTTCAGCATGTCCCGCATCATCCAGGTGAGGCTTAACAGAGACCTGAAGCGGGTCGTAGCCACCGTGGTAGCCACCTTCAATCTTGATAACACCGTTCTTCTTCTTGACGGCTCTTGCGGTCCTGATCGCATACATCGTCGACTCGGTTCCGGAGTTTGTGAACCGGAGCATGTCCAGCTTGAAACGTCGCTGGAATTTCTCGGCCACGTCTGTGGCGGTTGGAGAAGGTGTCACAAACAGCGTGCCAGTGGAACGAATCGCCTTCTTTACCTTTCGCATCACCTTCGGGTTTAGGTGGCCAACGAGCATGGCTCCAAAGCCCATGGACATATCCAGAAGCTTTCGACCATCTACGTCCGTGAGGTATGCGCCCTTAGCCGAGACTATTGAAATGGGGTATGGGTCCCAGTGTTGAAAGCTTGAGGTAACTCCCAGCGGAAGCACCTTGCTAGCTTTCAAGTTATGTTCACCCGAAGCTTTGGTAGTTGCCTCGAACATTGCCCACTCTTGGGCTAGTAGCTCTGCAACTCGCTTTGGATCAACTGGTTTTGATGTTTTCGGTATATTTCGCCATCCGGCAGAATCATGCTTTGACGTCAATGTCGCGGGCACGGGTATCACTCCTTTTTGATCCTTGGAAGAGTTTCCAAGGAATGTGACTGCCCTCAGCCTATGCCATCGTTCGGAAAATTTCTTATGAATACGAGCTCGGCTAGTTGCCCCACTCGGTTGGAGAGCCCAGAGACAAGAGAACCGAAAAAAGCGCTATCACAAAAACAATTAGTGACAGCACGAATAGTTTTGGACGGTTTATAAACCAGCGGAAAAGTCGATCAATTGAGGTCTTATCTCTTGGGTCTTTACTCTGTTCCAGCCGCCAAAGACCTTCAAGCATTTTTCTTTTGTTCAACCATTTTTCAAAAGGTATTGTCGCGAAAGGAACAATTGCCAGCATCACGCCCAGAGATGTCTGCATCATGCCCCAGCGGTTGTTCACTCCAACAAGTGCAGCCGTCGTTGCGTAGCTCAAAAACATAAAACCATGGGTGGCCCCAACAACGGTAATAAGTATTGGAGGCGTTTCTAGTAGCGTCCTGGCTATCAGTCCAGAAATGAGAAGCCCCCAGGTGATCGCCTCGCCAAGGGCGAAATAGGAGAACAAGTTTTTTGGAGAAAAAGACTCAGATTGTTTTTTCATAGTGCTAAAAGATTAGCTGACGGAACTAGACTGCATCGGTGCCAGAACATTCACTGGTGCCCAGACAATTTGATCTGCAGCCCGCAACCAAAATCAGGTGCGTACATTGAAACTTAGAATTCCAACATCGGTAGCAATAGCTCTGAGTGTTTTCGCCGGGGCACTTATTGCCGTTCAATCGCAGGTCAATGGGGAACTTGCGATTGCTCTAAACGATGGGCTGTTTGCGGCATTACTTTCTTTTGGAATCGGAACCGTACTGGTTGCAGTTCCATTCTTTATCAGCAAGAACGAGCGAATAAAGCTCTTTGTCGCAACCAAAGCACTGGGACGAGGAGTACCCATATGGCTGACTTTCGGTGGTTTCTTCGGAGCTTTCTTTGTAATGATGCAAGGGCTGGTTGCGCCTGAAATAGGCGTCACCCTGTTCACGTTGGCAATTGTTTCTGGTCAGGCAGCAGCAGCCCTGATGGTCGACTCGCTTGGGCTCTTGGGCCTTACCAAACGTAAGCTTTCGGTGGCCAGGTTGCTTGGAGCCGCGATCGCGATTATCGGCCTCGTGCTCTCGTCTGGACTTGGAGTCACTGAAGTTAGCGGATTGATTGTCTTGCCGTTTATAGCCGGCTTTGGTTCCGGCTTTCAGCAGGGTTTCAGCGGCAAATTGGCAACAGTCACCGACTCAGTTCTAATCTCAACTTTCATCAACTTTGTGACTGGCACCGCGCTTATTGCCGCAGTTATGTTTACCCTCCAAGGTTTGCCGGATCTTTCCGAAGGCCTCCCGACAAACCCATTTCTCTACCTTGGTGGGCTGGTTGGCGGAATCTTTATCTTTATTCAGATCCTGGTTGTTAGGCAGATTGGGGTACTAGCTCTGGGGTTATCACTCTTGCTCGGACAGGTTGTGACAGCGCTAATTTTTGATTTAGTAGCGCCCATTACAGAAGCGAACTTTGGCCCGCTAACTTATGTCGGCGTTCTGCTGGTGGTTGCCGGTTCGGCACTGGTGGCAATCAAGCGGTAGCCCAAAAATCAAATGACTTGCAGGGAGTTTTAGGCTTTTCGAGAATCCCCTTCTAGAGCTTTTCGATTAGCACGTCCGGGTGCTCATCAAATCGGTAGCCAAGGCCTCTGACCGTTCTGATTACATCTTCGTAGCCTGATATCTTCACCCTGAGCCTGCGAACATGAACATCAATGGTTCTGGCATTTGGTGTGGTCTCACCGCATCGCTCAGAAATATCAGCGATTTGCTGACGGCTTATGGTTTCGCCCGTGTTTTCAATCAAGAAGGCAAAAAGTTCAAACTCTTTGCAGGTCAAAGACGCATTCTTGCCATCGACAAACAGACGTCTGCGAGTCAGGTCAACTACCAGTCCCTTGGCTGCGGTTTTCTCGATTGCCTGGGGTGGGATTGTTCCATTCACAGCCCTGGGTTCCTTTAGGGCTAGGCGGGTAATTTCTAGGTTGCTTCCCGCTGTCGCTGCTGGGGCAAGTGCAATTGCGGCGTAGGTGGCGTGTGCTTTTTCTGGAACCAGGTTCGAGATGGTCTGCTTTAGTGAAGCGGCTATTTCAGCAAGGGAAGTCCCAGCTGCCCGGGCTTCCTCCTCGGAAATCCCTACGTAAAGAGCGAAGCCTTTGGCTACGGTTGAGGTTTTTACTGGTGCTGTTGCTGGTGAAAGAGTTGAAGTGGTCATTATTGGAGTCCTTTATTGGCAGATGTGCGTTCGATTAGTGCACGAATCACGTGCGTTTGTCGGGGTGCTGGTGCCTAGGAGCTAAATCTGGTGCTAATTAGCCAAGGCACGTGCTCATGCACATTGCCATCGAGCAGCAGAACATGGCGCAGCTTGGCTGCGCGTTCAGTGCTGATCGAGTACTCATTGAGTAAAAGTATCTAGAAAGTTTTTCTCAAAGTCAAATTATTACGAATAATTTCAAGCTACTTCACGCGCTTATCCAGCCAAGCAAAAAGGTCTTTCTCCACAGTCTTTGCGATGGTGTCATTCAAAAGCTCATGGAACCCACCGGCATAAATCTTGAGCGTTTTGTCTGTGGAAGCGATCGCTTCGTGAAGTGAGATCGAGTTCTTGTGGTCGGTTGACGTGTCTTGATCGCCGTGAATGAATAACGTTGGCACCACCCACGATGAAACTTTCGACCAAACCTCGTCGGAGAGCATCAGGGTGGTTCTGGCAACTAGGTTCTTCGCCTTGCCGGTGAACATTTCTTTATCGGCATCGATAATCTTCAACAAATCTTGGTCGCGGGTCAACGCCTCGATTCCAGGCCTTGGAAGTGGCATTGGACCGCTCGGGGCAATGGCTGCCATGACTTTGCTTAGAGAACGTTCCCAGCCCTTAGATGGCGTCTGCATGGCAGAGCTTGAGAGCACCACGGCCTCGAGGTTTTCTGGATTGCGAACAACGCTGCCGGCTGTAACAATTCCTCCCAATGAGTGTCCCATCAAAAAAGTCGGCAGCTTCTTAGGCATTGCATCCCTGGCAGCTAGGTGGTCATCCACCGCGTTCACAACATCGATCAGTGCTCTTTCTCCGGCGGTATTTCCGTGGCCCTGAAGATCTATTGCGTAAACGTCAAACCCTTGTTCTAGAAGTTTCGGTATCAGCTTCGAATACTGATCGACGTAGCGAAGCGCATACTCGCCATAGCCATGCTGAAGCAGTATCTGGGCTTTTGGCTTTGGGGCTTTGAAGAAGTAGCCGGCGACGGGTGCGTCAATTAGCCATGGTGCTGGAGTGAGATTTGACATCTTTTCCACCTGTACTTTCTATTTTGTGCTTGGCAGTCCTGCGCTAAGCAGATGAAGCACGAAAACCAAAACTGCACCTTTAGATTACTCCTGAACACTCAGCTAATTTTGTTTGGCTTATCACTCTATTAGTGTTCAACTAGGACACCCACAGGAGAGACGATGGCCATCCACGATAAGCAGCACCGCAGCTTCGCCAGCGATAACTACTCAGGAGCTCATCCCGAGGTGATGCAGGCCATTGTCGACGCCAATGGAGGTCACCAGAGTGCCTATGGCTATGACGATTACACGATTGCCCTGCAGCAGAGGATGCGAGATGAGTTCGGGCCTAAGACTGAAACTTTTGTGGTCTTCAACGGAACCGGTGCAAACGTGGTTGCCCTGACTGCAATGATGCCTCGCTGGGGAGCCGTGATCTGTTCAAATCTCGCTCACATCGAAACCGATGAGGGCGGTGCTCCGGAAAGAGTCAGCGGTCTGAAGCTTTTTAATGTCCAGCACGCGCATGGAAAACTCACGCCTGAATCCATCGCCACCCAGGTCTACGACATCGGCTTTGAGCACAGAGCGCAGCCGATGGTGGTTTCAATCACTCAGACCACTGAAGTTGGGACTGTCTATACTCCGTCTGAGATAAAAGCTATCGCCGACTACTGCCATGAAAACAATCTGCTACTTCATTTGGATGGCGCAAGAATATGGAATGCGGCGGCAGCCCTAGGTGTGAGCTTCAAGGAAATGATCTCGGACACCGGTGTTGATGTGGTGAGCTTCGGTGGCACCAAAAACGGAGTAATTGCCGCAGAGGCGGTTGTTGTGATAAACCCGGACGCAGTTGATGGCCTAATTTATCTTCGAAAAATGTCGATGCAGCTGATGTCCAAGATGCGATTTGCATCAGCGCAGCTATTGGCACTTTTTGAAAATGACCTGGGATTCGAATCGGCAAGGCACTCAAACAAGATGGCGTCACTATTGCGATCAACCCTCGAAAAGAAAATTGCAGCGGGCGAAATTACCGGTTTGAATTTCACCAACCCGACCAATGCCAACGCCGTTTTTGCCAGCCTTCCTCTCAGCGCTGCAAACCAAGTTAGAAAGTCCTTTCACTTCTATGACTGGGAGTTGGCAAAAGAAGAGGTTCGCTGGATGTGTGCTTTTGACACAACCGAGCAAGATGTTATGGACTTCGTCCAAGCAATTGCCGAGGCCCTCAAGAAATAGCAGCTCAATTGGGCTAACCTAAAGGAAATTCCGCCCAGTGACGTGCGAGAGACTTTTTGAAACGATTGGGATAAATCTTTTATGAGTGCAAATGCAAACATCGGCGTAGTTGGTCTTGCTGTCATGGGTTCAAACCTGGCAAGAAATCTGGCCTCTCGTGAGGGCAACAGTGTTGCTATCTACAACCGCTCCCCAGAAAAAACCCATGATCTGGTTACCGGCCACCCGGAGGCCAACTTCATTGCAAGCCAGACCATCGATGAGTTCGTGGGCTCACTGGCAAAACCAAGAATTGCCATCATCATGGTGCAGGCAGGAAAAGCCACAGATGCCGTTATTTCACAACTTGCTGCGCGCTTCGAAAAAGGCGACATTATCGTCGACGGCGGAAACGCTCTTTATACAGACACCATTAGGCGTGAAAAAGAAATTGCACCAACGGGCATTCACTTTGTGGGAGCTGGAATTTCAGGTGGTGAAGAAGGTGCTCTGAACGGTCCTTCGATAATGCCGGGCGGTACCAAGGAGGCTTATGGCCACCTTGGCCCAATCCTAGAATCCATTGCTGCAGTTGCAGAGGGTGAAGCCTGCGTTACCCACATTGGCAGCGACGGCGCTGGACATTTTGTAAAGATGATCCACAACGGCATTGAATACGCAGACATGCAACTTATTGCCGAGGCATATGACATCCTGCGGCAAGCCGGCAACATGAGCCCGAAGGAAATCTCCCAGGTTCTAGAAACATGGAACGGTGGCGAACTAGAGAGCTACCTGATTGAAATCACCTCAGAGGTGCTCGCGCAGGTAGATGCCAAGACCGGGAAACCACTGGTTGATGTGATTCTCGATGCAGCTGGCTCCAAGGGCACCGGTGTTTGGACGGTCCAGAGTGCACTTGATTTAGGAACCCCGGTTTCTGGAATTGCCGAGGCGGTTTTTGCAAGGTC
>DGPE01000057.1 GCA_002390305.1 Micrococcales bacterium UBA4448
GCAAAAGCCCAGACCAAAACTGCTTGCTGCCAACCAAAGTTCTCACTTACCCAGGCATTGATCGGCCATGAAATTGTCGATGACAACCCAACAAACACTGTGATCCCGGCAATCACCTTGTTCGACTTATCTCCAAAGAAGTTCACAACTGTCGCAAAAGCAGCGTCATAGTTTCCCATCGCTGCACCAATGCCGATCAAAACCCAGGCGGCAAAAAGCATGGTTACCGATGAAGTTGCCGCCAAAAGCACCAGGCCGAGAATGAAAACGATGTTCCCAAATGGAAGCACACGCCTACCACCCAAGATGTCAATTGCTTTGCCAATTCGGGGACCTAAAAAAGCGGAGAACAGCAAAGCGATAGTAAATGCCCAAAAGAAGGTTTCAGTGCGAATGCCCAGCGATTGGGATATTGGAACGGCAAGAATCGCGGGGAGATAAAAGCCAGAGCTCCATCCAATGAACTGCGATACGCCAAGCCGAACTGTTAGTCGGGAGGACGGCTTCAAGCTGAATCCATTTCGTTGGGTGTTGAGATTGTGACAACAGCAGTCGCACGTACCTCAAAGATTACAACCAATTCAAACTTGAACCAAAATTCCTGTAAAGGTGAACAATCTCGGGTCCAAATAGCCAAGCGCACGAGCCACCGCTGAAAGATAAGTGAGCTGATTCAGAGATCCCTTCGACCAAGGCTCAGGCACGGTTGCTTGGTAATTTGATTATGGTTTCGTTTCGCTTAGACTTAACGGCGTGGAGCTGAATATTTGGGCTCATTAAAGTAACCGGGAGAAAACAAATGAAGCCTGAAACAAAACTTGGAAGACAGTTGCAAATCTTCAATAGGTTGGCTGGTGTATTTCATTTAGCCCAGGCCATTGCGCTATTTTTCATCTTGAACGATGAGACTAAAATCCCCGTCATCTCCAGGTTCTTCACTGATACTCCCCAGGGAATCTTTCCCGTTAGTGAGACTCTGTTTGAGTTTCCCATCGCGCTGATTGGCCCAATATTTCTGTTGCTCTCAGCAATCGCCCACCTATTAATCTCATCACCTTTTTACGTTCGTCGTTACGAGCAGAACATTGCCAAGGGCATCAACCCACCGCGCTGGTGGGAGTACTCGATTACTTCTTCTCTAATGCTGGTTGTGCTTTTGATGCTCGGTGGCCTGATTGAGATATCCGCGGTGGTCTTTATCTTCACTCTCAACTTCTTGATGAACATGTTCGGTCTCGTGATGGAGCGCTACAACCAGCTGACAGAAAAAACTAGCTGGACGCCCTTCAACCTTGGAGTTGTCGCGGGAATTGTTCCATGGATCATGGGAGGAATGTATTTCTGGGTCTCTACTAACAACATCGCAGATTCGATTCCGGCCTACGCGCAATTCGGCTTCTTGCTGACCTTCTTATTCTTCAACACCTTCGCCATAAACATGTGGCTGCAGTACAAGAAGGTCGGCAAGTGGAAGCTCTACGAGTTTGGAGAAAAGGGCTACATAGTTCTGAGCTTGGTATCCAAATCGATACTTGCATGGGTAGTAGTAATCGGAACTCTCAACGTCTAAGCCCCAGCGGTTAGACGCGACCCACCAGTCGAAAATCTTGGTACGCCCCAAGGCTTGAACCCGGAAAAACACTGATTAAGAGTCAGTTGGCTAAACAGCTGATAGCCCCGCTAATTCAGCATTAGTGCGATTCCAACTGCCCTTTCTTGCCCAACTTGATTCCAATTTCATGCCTCTAAGGCATGAGGCTCAGTCATCAAGCCCCAAAACTTTCACCCTCGGGCGATTAGTAAATCGCGACCACAAACAACACAATCGTAACTATGGCAAAGATTGCCATAGCCACTTGAGTTAGGTTCACGAATCGAGCCGAGGAACCAATTGCAGTTTCGAGTGCAGAACCGGATGCCTTCATATCTTTGATGAGAGCAGACCCCTCTCGAATTGCCGCGAACTGATTTATCAAGGACAGTGCGCCAGTGGTAACCAGGACTGCGACCGCGAAAAGCTTTACCTCTGCGCTTGAGTCCACAAGTTGCCCAGTTGCAACCAAGTAAAGCGCGACCGCCAACATTATTACCGAAGACATTTGTGAGTTTATGATGCTTTTTCTCAAAGTGTTCCATGTTGCGACAAGGGCCGTGGAGTCTATTTTGATATCCTTTGGTTGGGAGACCACTTTTTAATTTCTCGCGTCTCGTACCGCCAAGACTAATTGATTGGAGGGCATTTTACCACGGTCCGCAAAACCAACTGTGTTCACCGAATCTTGGTGACACTAAGAGCGTTCTGGCTCGACTCCTGTTGGCTCAGTAAACATCCCAGGACCTATCGGCTTCCTCAGCCACCTAACCAGTGCTCCTATGGTTACCAACACCAGCAGTGGCAGAAGAATCTGAACCGCAAGAATAATTTGAGGGTATTGCTGATTCCACTCTGTTTCGGACACGTGGCGAGAGTAAATTCCCCAGAAAGCCCAAACCAACACCAGAGAGTATTCTGGCGAGGAATTCACCAGGGCCGTGGCAGAACCAATCAGCACAGCGACTAGCAATATCACCACTGTCCAAGCTTCAGCTGACAGCCCAAAGACCCCCTCGAAACCCAACTGGACCAACATCGAAGAGACATTGGCGATGGTTGCAACAGTCACCCAACCGAAGTAGACGGCGAACGGCAATCTAGCTGAGATTGTGCTGGCGAAGTCACTGCGTTTTGCCGTGGTTATCCGGTTGATTTTGTAGAGAGAGAAGAGCAAGAAGAAAAGAATGAGACTCGAGAGCCAGAGGAGCTCTAGGCGCCACGCAATGATCCAGGAGCCATTTAGTAAGTTGGTCAGGATAAACCAGGGAGTGACACGTCTTATGACTGGAGTCTTGGACGTCAACTGAGTAAAGCTATAGACAGCCAGCCCCAAGTAGATCAGACCCCAGATTCCGAAGGTGAAATCTATGGGTGCAAACAGGGTGTCGTATTTTCTAGACACCTCACCGACTGAAAGCCCGCCCAGTGGGAGCGCTGTCGCAGCCGCATTCATGACCAGCACAAGCCCAAAGCTCGCTAGAGCGAGAATGCGTTGCGGCAGAAACGAGGCCATGCTCTTGAGTCAACCACACCTGCACCAGGTTATCCAACGCCTAAGCCGGGACGGTAATATCGGACCAACAAAGGCGTCCAAACTCGACTCTGGCTAGATTCTCACTCTGCTACCAGTGCGACACTCAGTCACCTGATTCTGCGATCCACTCGCCCAATAGGTGCCCAATCGTGTAGTTATTTGTTGCTATGCAATGACATCTAGTTCAATTGACAAAATGCAAAAATCCCCTGCTGCAATAGAGGGGATTGAGGTTTTTTGTTGGTGCGCCCCCCGGGACTTGAAC
>DGPE01000053.1 GCA_002390305.1 Micrococcales bacterium UBA4448
TAGCAGCCGCAAAGCCAAATAGAGTTACCAACCCCGTTTAGTTGGAGCAATGTATATCCCTCGGTGTTACCGGGGGATTTACTTTTTTGGCTCTCTCATCCGCGGATAGCGACTTCTTCTGAATGGCTAGTTCGGTCATGGCTAATTGCGGATTTACTGAAAACCGCTGACCCTTTGAACCAAATGCGCCCGACGCCAAATAGCTGGAATGCGGCCCAGACAAAGTATTGGTTAAAAGAGAAACCCCCAGGGCGTTAGCCCTGGGGGTTTTCTTGATTGAAACTAGTTACTAGCCACGAATGGTAGCTGGAACGTTGTTTCCATCGAACTGCTGGATCAGGATGTTACCGTCTGTTGGGTCTCCAACATCGTTGAAGGTAATAGCGCCTGATGGGCCATCGTAGTCAGCGGTTCCGCCACCATTGATGATGTCAGCACACTCAGCAAAGCTGGTGCACTTGGTTCCGCTTCCAGAACCTCCAGAAACTTCCTGAAGCTTCTCTGACATGTTTGCGCCATCGGTGCTGCGACCCTCTAGAGCAGCAAGTGCAAGCACGATAACTGCGTCATAGGTCTCAGGACCGTAAGCGTTTAGCTCTAGGGCTGCGTTACCGCGTGCCTGCCAGTTTGAATCTAGCTTGGCAACGAAGTCAGCAATCTTTGACTCGTTCACACCTGGGTATGTACCCTTAGCACCCTCAAGGGTGCCAGCTGCGAAGTCCTCAGAGTAGTTGGTTAGGTTACCGTCAACGAAGTAAAGCTTCTCACCAGGGAACTGGCTTGTTAGCTCAGGCACGATGGTCTTTGCCTCGTCGAATGTAATTAGAACGATTGCGTCTGGGTCTCCAGCTAGTGCTTCAGCAATCTGAGCGGTGAAGTTAGTGTCACCGGTGTTGTAGGTAGGCTCTGCGATAACTTCTCCACCTGCAGCCTCAAAAGCAGTCTTAGTGAACTCAGCTAGACCGGTACCGTATGAGTCGTTCAATACGATGAACGAAACTCTCTGGTGGCCGTCTTCGGCGATTAGGTTACCTAGAACTTCACCCTGAAGTGTGTCTGAAGGAGCGGTACGGAAGTACAGTCCCTTGTCTTCATAGTCAGTGAATGCAGCTGAAGTGTTTGCTGGTGAGAAGTGAATTACACACTCAGCGATAACACGGTCAATGAACTGAAGTGATACACCCGAAGATGCAGCACCAACGATTGCCTGAACGCCAGCACCTAGTAGGCGAGGAATCTCGGTGTCGTAAGCCTTGTTGTCGGTGTCACCTGAGTCGCCGAAGGTGGCGTCAATGGTGATTCCCTTGTTAGCGGCGTTGATCTCGTCGATCGCTAGAGCGGCACCAGCTTCTTCTGGTGGGCCTAGGAATGCGAGGTTACCTGTCAAAGGCAGTGCGGTTCCTAGCTTTAGTACTAGGTCTCCATCCTGCTCTGGGCCAAGCTCACAGCCGCCTGCGGTTGTTGCCGGTGCACATCCAGTTAGGACTGCTGCACCAAGCGCCAAAACGCCTGCTGCTGACAAAACCTTACGGGCACGCGACCTGTTGTTCTTTACGGTCATTTTTGCTCCTTGAAATAGCAATTTAAATGCAGAAACAGGCAGGGAGCCCGAGTTGCTATGTAAAGCTTAGTGAAACCTTTATTTCTATGGGGTTTATTTTGCTCATTTTTTTGAACTCTTTGGCGTTCACCTAGTGTTTAAGCAGAAAAACAGATCATAAACAACGAAATCCATTGATATATCCATGAAAAACCTATAAATACCCGAGTATTTCTACACTGACGCACTCTGTAACAATTAGATTTCGAATCTAAAGCGCTTCCACAATCGGCACAATTCGCTTCTTTTTTAGCGCATCGGTGGTTAGAACAACCAACGAAACCCAAACCAAGCCAAACCCGATCCACCTCACCAGAGGCATTTCCTCGCCAAGAACGAAGTAGCCAACCGAAAACTGAAGGATTGGAGTTAGGTATTGAATGAAACCGATCATCGACAACGGAATTCTTGAAGCGGCAGCGCCAAATAAAATCAACGGAACTGCAGTCAAGATGCCGAAGCCAACTAGAACGCCAGCTTCCACTGGGCCGCTAAACAACATCACCGGCCCGAGCGATGCCACCACCGCTAATTGCCCCAGTGCAATCGGCAAGACCAGGGCCGATTCCAGAGTGAAACTCTGCAGCGCACCAATTTTCCCACCAACTCTATTTTTGGCGAGCGAATAGGTTGCGAAACTCAGCGCCAGAATAAATGCGAACCACGGAGGTCTTCCGTAGTCGACTGTAAGGATAACCACGGCTAAGAAACCAATGCTCAGTGCCACCCACTGCAGTCTTCTTAATTTTTCTCCCAGCAGGAACACGGCAAACATGACGGTGACCAGCGGATTTATGAAATAACCCAGCGAGGTTTCAATCACGTTCCCAGTGACAACCCCAATTACGTACACTTCCCAATTGATGAAGATGAACAGCGCTGCAACTGCGACCCAGCCGAGTTTTTTTGGGTTTCTGACAAGACTGAAAACTTGGTTCCAGGTTCGAGTGACTGTTACCAACAGAACCGCAAAGAGAAACCCGAATACAACCCGCCAGACGACAATCTCAAATGCGGATGCAAATTTTGAGAGCTGGATAATCAATGGGAACGAACCCCAGATCAGGTATGCGGCTATTCCGAATGTCAGCCCCACTGAGCCTTGCGTTCGCTTCTGCACCAGCCAAGCCTAGGGCGCTTAAAGCAAAAGACGACCCGTAAAACGAGTCGTCTTTCGTTGAAAGCTTTTCTAGCGTTCGATAACCGCAAGAATGTCGCGGGCTGAAAGTACTAGGTAGTCCTGGCCGTCGTAACGAAGCTCAGTTCCGCCGTACTTGGAGAAGATAACTAGATCTCCAGCCTTCACGTCCACGGGAAGGCGATCCCCGCCTTCGCTGAATCGACCTGGGCCTACTGAAACAACCTCGGCCTCCTGTGGCTTTTCCTTTGCGGTGTCTGGGATTACCAGACCTGATGCTGTTACCTGCTCGGCCTCTAGGGGGCGAACAACAACGCGATCTTCCAGTGGCTTAATTGATACCGACACGTTGACCTCTTCTTTTGTCTAAAGTTTTTATGAATTAGCAGACTCGCATCGAGAGTGCTAATAGAACTTTAGGCGCAAACCTTGAGTTGGTCAAGGTCACTAGGGCTAAGCGGTCAACGCTAGATTGGTGGAATGTCCAATTCAACAAATGCCCTGTTCAGCGAAGAAGCGCGGGCTCTTCTTGTGCTACTGGGCTTAGTGGACAACAGAGCAGATGTCATGAAGCTCACCACAGACCTTCGGAAGCAGGGATTCGAACCGGCCCTTGTCGCGCTCTGCATTTCGCAAGCAAAGCTGAGGTCAAGAGCCGTAACAAAATTCGGGCTGTCGGCTGCGACCAGGATGCTGTTCACTGAGCAGGGTCTCGAGCAATCGACCAGAGCTGCGGTTTCAAGTTGGCATGCACGAAGGCTTGCGGACGCCGGAATTAAGTCCGTGACAGATCTTGGCTGCGGAATCGGTGGCGACTCGATGGCATTTGCGAGCGCCGGCATAACTGTCACGGCCCTTGAAAAGGACACCGCAGCCGCGGATTTTGCCAGCCATAACCTAAGCGGGTTTACCAATGCTGAAGTCCGACACGGTGATGCCATCGAAGCAGAAATTGCAACGGAAGCAGTTTGGCTAGATCCAGCACGGCGGAATCTGAGCGTGAAAGCAGCAGGACGCGTGATGCTAAAACCCGAGGATTTTTCACCAAATCTGGATTTTGCCATCGAACTTGCACGAAAGCATGACGCTGGAATAAAGCTTGCCGGAAGCCTCCCGCACGAGCTCATTCCTGCAGACTGTGAGGCTAACTGGGTATCGAATAATAACGAGCTGGTCGAAACTGTCTTGTGGTTTGGAAAATTGGGGACTCCGGGAAAGCGCTCGGCAGTAATTGTCGACGGTCAGGTTCTCGAGTTTGCGGGAGAAGACATTCAGGCACCGTTGGCCGCACCAGGAAAGTACATCTACGACCCAATTTCGGCGATGGTTCGCTCTCACCTAATTGGAGCCTTCGCATTAGAGAACAACCTTTGGGGGATATCTGGCGCCATTGCCTACTTGAGCGGTGACCAGAGAGTTGAAACGCCTTGGCTTCGAGGCTTTGAAATTCTCGAAGAATTACCGCTTGACGCTAAGAGGATTGCCAAGCGAATGGCAGAACTAGACATAGGCACCCTAGAAATTAAAAAAAGAGGTGTTGACATAACCCCCGAGCAGCTAAGACCAAAGCTCAAGCTGAGGGGCCAGAAATCGGCCACGCTCATACTTACCAAAATAAATGACGCCAGAAAAGCTCTACTCTGTCTTCCGCTTGGCTAGTGAGATTGAACTTTCGTGACCTCAAGTGTTGACTCTGCTCCGAAGCCAAGAGAACTGGGTTCCCGCCCTGCCATAACTAACTGAGCCCCGAGCGAGGCGATCATTGCTCCGTTGTCGGTGCAAAGTGAAAACCTTGGGATTCTAAGATCGATCCCTGCGACTTCACATCGCAATTTTGCCTGTTGCCTCAGCCTTGCATTTGCTACTACTCCCCCGCCAAGCAAGAGTCTTTTAACTTCGTAACGCTCGCAGGCGTTGATAGCTTTTGTGAGCAGTACGTCAACGGCAGCCTCCCTGAAGCTTGCCGCGACATCTGGCTTTGAGAGCGGCAGTTGCTGATCTTCAGCTTTTTCAACATGACGCGCGACTGCAGTTTTTAGCCCTGAGAAAGAAAAATCAAACCGATGCTTCACCATGTCTTTTGGTAGCGAGAGCCCCCTGGGGAATCGAATCGCTTTTGGGTCACCGGTCTCGGCTAACTTGTCTATCTCTGGACCGCCAGGATATGGAAGACCCAGCACCCTTGCCACCTTGTCAAAAGCTTCACCCGCTGCATCGTCGATAGTTTCACCCAGGAGCTCAACATCGTCTAGCAGGTCCCTCACCAGCAGCAATGATGTGTGGCCGCCAGAAACCAACAGTGCAATTGTTGGTAGCGTCACGCTGCCACTTTCCAATACGTCTGCTCCAACGTGTCCAACCAGGTGATTGACGGCATAAATCGGCTTGTCGTTGGCGATTGCCAAAGCCTTTGCCGCACCGATTCCAACCATCAGCGCCCCGGCAAGACCTGGGCCGTTGGCAACGGCAATGGCATCAATATCAGTCATCGACAACTGTGCCTCTTTGAGTGCCCTCTCAATAGTTGGTTGCATTGCCTCGAGGTGTGCCCGAGCGGCTACCTCAGGAACCACACCGCCAAATTTCGCGTGCTCATCCATTGACGAATGCAGAGCATTAGCCAAGAGCCGGTTTCCCTTTACGATGCCGATGCCCGTTTCATCGCAGCTGCTTTCAACGCCCAGCACGATTGGTTGATGGACCTCGAGCCTCATGACCAACGCATCAACGCCGGATGGCTGGTAATACTTCTTCCGAATGTCGATTTGAGTGAAGCCAAGCTTTTCATAAAGTGCTATTGCTGGTTCATTATCGGCCCGGACCTCAAGAAAAACAGCCTCGGAACCAAGTGCTCTAGCCTTTGCAACCAAAGATTCAGCAAGTGCTCGTCCTAGTCCCTGGGCCTGGTGTGATTTTGCAATCGCGATTGTCTGGATGTCGCTAACAAAAGTGTTTGGCACCGAGCTAAGACCTGCGTAACCAACCAGCCCCTCCTGGAACACCCCAAAATAATGTGTGAAATCGCCGTTGATCTCGCTCTTCATCGAGGTTTCAAGCCAGGCTTCTGCGCCAAACAGATCCGCCTCAATTTCCATGACAGCAACCAGATCATGCTGAGACAGTTTTTTGATTTCCATTAGCCGCTCACCCGCTTGCCCTTAGAAGGTGAAACATCGGGCGACCGCAAATACAGCGCGGAGGTGTCGCTCAAATCCATGCCCGCTGCTAACGCCCAAGTTGTGTAATGCCCAATCAGTGAAGCGTCACACGTGCCATCAACCTGCTGAAAATCGGCAAAGTCCACCAATTGTTCGCTCGTTGACACCGATGGCGGGATGACCTGCTGGCCGGCATCGAAGCCCGCAACAAATATCTCTTTGCGCTTGGCATCTGCGACCACCAGTACTTTTCCCTGTGGATGCTTCCTGGCCACCGCAATGAGGGTGATGACGCCCACCGCCGGTATGCCAAGCGCTACGGCAAGGCTAACCCCCGCTGCGATACCAACCCTGAGCCCGGTGTATGGGGCAGGACCTCTCCCGACAGCAACCATGGTTAGGTCAGCCGCACGAATGCCGGCCTCATCGAGCGCCCTCTTAATTGCAAAACCAATATTTTCTGCGTGACCAAAACGGTCTTCATAGGAAATGAACGAGGCCATGGTTTCACCATCGAACACCGCTGCGGTGGTGCCGGCGGAAGTGTCAATCGCCAAAATCAAATTGCGCTCCTTCCCATCTTTTCCCATGGCCATGAATTTCAATCTCTCGGATGTCCTGCTCGTTAGACCTGTCGATGGAAACCAATAACCAATTTTCAAAAAGCTCGTCCAGGTAATCCCGTGCCCACTCAATGATCACAATCGAATTAGCAAAATCAATATCGAGATCATCTAGTTCGACCGCTGAAGTAAGCCTGTAAGCATCGACGTGAACCAAATTCGGTCCGGAGGTGGTTCTGTGGGTTCTTGCCAAGACGAAGGTTGGTGACTGCACCGTGCCGGTTGCCCCAAGGCCTGCTCCGATTCCTCGGGTGAGGGTGGTCTTGCCAGCACCAAGCTCCCCTGAAAGCAAAACTAAGTCGCCTGCAGCCAGCTGGCTTGCAAGTTTTTTTCCGAAGGTCTCCATGAGCTCCGGGGTTTCAATGCTGAGATTCATGCTTCTAGATAAACCCGATTGGCCCTGCCACCGATTCTGGTGACTATTTCATAGTTGACTGACCCGGCCGATTCACCCAGTTGCTCTGCCGTTGGTTCACCCCTTCGGACATCTCCAAGAACAACCACTTCGTCTCCGATTGAAACCTTTGCCTCCGAAACATCAACCACAAATTGGTCCATCGCCACCCGGCCGACAACGGGGAAAAGCTCACTGCCAATTTTTACCATTGCACCCTCTGAAACCCTGGGCATGCCCTCTGCGTATCCAAATGGGACAAGAGCAAGCGTGGTTTCCCTGGCTGCCCGATAGCGGTAGCCATAGGAAACACCGTGACCGGCTGGGACTTTCTTGAGGTTAATCACCTTGGAGGTGACTGTCATTGCAG
>DGPE01000051.1 GCA_002390305.1 Micrococcales bacterium UBA4448
GCCCAGAAATCTGCAAACTCATCATCGTAGGACAGCACCGATTCGACAATCTGCTCATACCGCTTGCCTTGAAAACCAAGGTTTCCGGTGCTGCTAGCTCTTGATGACCTATTTGTCCGCACCTGCTTGCGACCGGTGTTAAATGGTGGGTCGATGTAGATCAGCTGGAAAGACTCATCGGGAAGCGATTTCAACACACTTAGGTTTTCACCCTTGATAACCTGATTGGTAGCCATAGAAAGAAAGATTAACAGCATGAGCACAAAGGTCTTGCACGACAGTGAACAGAACCGCTATGAAATCTATCTAGATACTCAGCGAGTAGGGCTAATGGAGTACACAATATCTGGCGCAGACATGCACCTGGTCCATACCGAGGTGAACCCTGAACACCAGGGGAAAAATTTGGCAGCCATTTTGCTCCGAGAGTCACTTGCAGACATCAGGACAACTGGCGCCCACAAAGTTGTTCCGGTCTGCAGCTACACAGTGAAGTACATGGAAAAACACCCAGACACCCATGACCTACTAAAGGGCACTATCGAAGAGGCTGTAGCTTCTTGCCGTTGGCCTGGAGCCAATTAGTCCCAGTCGCTGGGAGCTGGTTCTTTACCCTTGGGTAACTGGATGTCTTTTGCCCACCTGAGAACCCACTCAGGAACAGTCGGCTTTGGTCCTGGCCATCCACCGGAGCCTTCCATTACTTCCTGGGGAGTCAAGACTCCCCAGCTGCGCTTCAGAAACCTCCCGCGCATAATTGCCTTGGCATAGATTTCACCATTTCGAACGAAACGCTGTTCTATGTAACAGGAAACATCGTCCCAGCCGATGACCTTGGTCTCTAGGTCGAATTTTTGCCATGGTTCTAGAGACTTTCGGTAGCTAATTGTCGAGTTCACAACAATTGGGTACCAGCCCTTCTTGTTCCATTCTTGCCAGAACCCCGTTCTCAGGCCCTGGTCATAGCGACCGATATCCATCAGAGTTAGAAACACACCGTTATTCATGTGGTTGTAAATATCTAAGTCACTTGGCAAGACGCGGAGTGTTATTTTTGACACCTGATCAATGGTTAGCTTCGATCGCCTGCGCCAGGAAAACATCACATAGATAACCCGGAACCAGAGCTTCACCAGATGACGACGCGATCTTTTGGCTCGAGCCACATTTCATCGGCCTCATTCGTCCCAAATGTCTCGTGGTAGATGTCAAGGTTTTTGACCACCTGATTACACCTGAACTCGGGTGGTGAGTGTGGATCGGTGGCAAGCCTCTGAATTGCGATTTCGTCTCTTGACATCGCGCGCCAGCACTGAGCCCATGAGAAAAAGAACCTCTCGGCAGCGGTCAGACCGTTGATAATCGGCGGCTCTTTGCCGTCCAGGGAAATGATATAAGCCTTCCACGCGATACCTAGACCCCCGAGGTCTCCGATGTTCTCACCGATCGTGAGTTCGCCATTGACAGTGTGAGTGTCATCGAGCTGACTAGGGCTCAGCTTGTTGTATTGATCGATGAGCGACTTAGTCCTCTTTTCGAAGGCTTCTCGATCGGACTCGGTCCACCAAGAAAGCAGCTTGCCATCACCATCGTATTTTGATCCCTGGTCATCGAAACCGTGACCAATCTCGTGACCAATCACCGCGCCAATGCCGCCAAAGTTTTCAGCGTCATCTGCCTGCTCTGAAAAGAAGGGGGGCTGCAAAATGGCGGCTGGGAAAACTATCTCATTCAACCCCGGGTTGTAATAGGCATTCACGGTCTGCGGTGTCATGTGCCATTCATCGCGGTCGATTGGAGAACCGATCTTCTTAGCTTGGTATTCG
Source organism: Micrococcales bacterium UBA4448 (assembly GCA_002390305.1). Lineage (GTDB taxonomy): Bacteria > Actinomycetota > Actinomycetes > Actinomycetales > Microbacteriaceae > Aquiluna. Next base: position 1,827 of record DGPE01000051.1, read on the forward strand.
AAGTCCCACTTCGAAACATTCTTAATGTTCTGCAATAGATCTTCACGTTTGATCTCAATGCTCGAGTAGTCGTGCCACTTAACCGGGTAGCCGATTTTCGGGGTGAACTTCTGCAGTTTGGTTTGAGCCTTTTGCTTGGTCTCGTCTGTCATCCAGTCAAGCTGATCGATGCTCTGTCGATAGGCCTCAATGAGGTGGGCAACCAGCTTGTCCATCTGAGTTTTTGAACTCGGCGGGAAGTGCTTCTCAACGTAAATCTTTCCAACGGCTTCGCCCAGGCTTCCTTCCACCAAGCTCACCGCACGCTTCCAGCGCGAGCGGTTCACTGGCTGACCAGTCAACTTGGTGCCGTAGAAACTAAAGCGCTCGGCAACAAAGTCATCTGAAAGATATGGTGCGTGAGCACGGATAAACAACCAGCTCAGCCAAACCTTGAGAGTTTCCAGGTGCTCCATTGTCAGTACTTCAGAGAGCCCCTCAAAGAAAGAGGGCATCATCACTACATTCCATTCTAGGAATGAATCTGTTAGCTCAAGACCGGCCAAGTATTCTTCCCAAAGAATAGAAGGGGTAAGTTTTTTTAACTCTTCGAATGTCTTGAGGTTGTAGGTCTTTTCGGCATCCCGAGACTCGACCCTGCTCCAGTGCTTTGAGGCGATCAGGGTTTCAAGGGCAAGAATGTTTGCTGCGTTTTTGTTTGCGGTTGACTTGTCGACACCTGCGAGCTCAAACATCCTTGAGATGTGAAGCGGGTACTCGGATTTCACATCCTGGTATTTTTCGTCGGTGTAGTAGTCCTTGTCCGGCAGACCGAGTCCGCCGTTATAGAAGTGAACCAGGTAGCGCTCAGGATTTCCTGGGTCGTTATCTATGTAACTTCCCCAGAGGCCTCCGACACCCATTCGCTCAAGTTGACCCATCAGGTGGAAAAGCTCTTTGAGGTTTGAAACGCTTGAAATCTTTTCTAAGTCAGCGGCTAGTGGCGCTGCACCCAGTTTCTGGATCCGCTCTTCGTCTAAGAAGGAGGCGTAAAGCTCTCCAATCTGTTGGCTGACTCCGGGTTTTGGATCAGCTGCTGCCTCCTCGAGGATTTCTTTTACGGCTAGCTCTGCATCATCGGCCAACATGTAGAAGCTGCCATAGACCGCTTTGTCTTCTGGGATCTCGGTTTTATCTAACCAGCCGCCGTTGACGTGTTGGAAGAGGTCCCTGGTTGGTTTGGTGGACAAATTAAATGAGGCTGTTTCTAGCCCTGGCTTCATAGACATCTTTCTAGTCTATGACGCCTGCCTCTGACTAAACTGAATTTCAAATGGCAATAAACAAGATCATCCTTTATTACGGGTTCACTCCGGTAGCGGACCCGAAAGCAGTCATGCTTTGGCAAAAGACTCTTTGCGATGCGCTGAACCTTAAGGGTCGCATCCTGATCTCCAAACACGGTATTAATGGAACCTTGGGTGGGGACATCGCAGACCTCAAGAAATACGCCAGGCAAACCAAGGAGTATCCGGGATTCGGCAAGATTGACTTCAAGTGGTCAGATGGCCAGGGAGATGATTTTCCCAAGCTCAGCGTCAAGGTTAAGAAGGAACTAGTTGCCTTCACGACACCCGATGAGGTAACAGTCGAAAAGTCCGGAATCACAAACGGTGGCAAGCACCTAAAGCCCCACCAAGTGAACGAATTGGTTGAAAAGCACGGTGATGACGTTGTCTTCTTTGACGGTCGAAATGCTTTTGAGGCAAAAATCGGTAAGTTCAAAAACGCAATCGTGCCAGATGTTCAAACAACCCATGAATTTGTTGCTGAACTTGAATCTGGAAAGTATGACCACCTGAAGGATAAGCAGATCGTCACATACTGCACCGGTGGGATTCGCTGTGAGATTCTCTCAGCGGTGATGCTGAACCGAGGCTTCAAAGAGGTTTATCAAATTGAAGGTGGCATTGTTCGTTATGGCGAGAAGTTCCGAGATAGAGGACTCTGGGAAGGCGCGCTCTATGTTTTTGATAAGCGCATGATCCACAGGTTCTCGGACGAGGCCAAGACCATTGGTGAGTGTGAAGTTTGCATTGGACCAACCTCAGACCTAAGGAACTGCCTAGGACTTGGATGCAAAGACCTTGTGCTGCTTTGTGACAGTTGTTTTGAAGACCCAGAAAACCTAAAGTGCGATGAGAGCCACGTTCGCGGCCGCAAGAAGCTCCAAGAAATCGGCTAATTGCAGGAGAAAACCCCCAAGCAATTCTGCTCGGGGGTTACTCCAATTAGGAGGGTATCAAGTCAAGAAGTTGACTTCATGCTTTTAGCTTATGAATCCAAGCCGGCACTGCTAATGAAAATCAGTGTTTAGCCACCAACTTGTCAGCCAACACTCAGGTTTGGCATTCTTAGTCACTCAGCTGGTTCCTCTGGCTCCCAAGATGGTGACCATTCAGCTGGATCAAGATCCTTATTGTCGCCCATCTTGCCGTGACCCATCTTTCCGTGGCCACCCTTTTTCATTTTCCACTGCTCGAATGTCGCAGCGACTTTTTCGCTGTAGCTGACAGTTAGGTCCGCAGAGCTTTTGAGTGTTGTGGCGCCAGCAGCGTCAGTGGTCATTGTTACCAGGATGGGGTCAGAGCCATCTGATGGATATACTGCGAATTTCTTGACTCCCTCTTCTCCTGCGGTCTTAAAACTAAGAGTCGCCTGGATATCTCCATCAATAATTTCAGGCAGCTCTAGGTTCCCGGCTTCACCCATTGCAGGCTTGATCCCTATGGTTCGAGACTTGGCTTCAGGCTTGGCTTCAGGCTTGGTTTCAGGCAGACCCGTTGC
>DGPE01000016.1:0-12321 GCA_002390305.1 Micrococcales bacterium UBA4448
TATCAGGTACTTCTTTTTTGGCTATTTTGGGGATGCTCATATTTAGCGGTAGCCCAACCACCAGGTGAAGCAAGGCCCAGAAAAATACCGCTTGCTGCCAACCGATTGTCTGCTCCAAGAAACTAGTCAGGGGCCACGATATGGTCGAGGAAAACCCTGCAAAAACCGTGATGCCGGCAATCACTCGATTCGACTTGGCACCGAAAAAGCTCACCGCAGTTGCAAATGCTGAGTCATAGTTTCCCATTGACCCACCGACACCAATTAGCAACCATGCCATGACAAGCATCATTTGATTACTGCTTACCGAAAGTAGCGTCAGCCCCAGGGCAAAGGCGAGACTGCCAAATGGCAAAACCGCCCTACCCCCTAGCCGGTCTATGGCTTTGCCAACCTGGGGGCCAAGCAGCCCAGACAATAGCAGTGAAAACGTGAATGCCCAGAAAAAATCTTGCGTTTGGATTCCAAGTGAAGTTGAAATCGGCACGGCCAGAATGGCCGGTAAATAAAAGGAAGACCCCCAACCAATAATTTGATTTATGCCAAGTCGAACCGTGATCGAAAGACCCTTGTCCACCCGGCACCTCTTAGTTATTAGGGCTTTAGTTTATTGCAGTAGGTGGTTTACGCTTTGTAGATGTTGTCACCAAAGAATTACATCACCGGCGTCATGCACCCCGAAGCTTTTCATGGCCAGAACAAGACCAAAAACTACTTCGAGGGTTGGTATTTCAAGTTTGTATCTGACGACCTTTCCCAAAAATGGGCTGTGATTCCGGGGGTCTTTCGGGGCCTACAGGGGTCTAACACCCACGAAGCTTTTGTCCAGGTTCTAAACGGTGCAACCGGCGAGAGTTTCTATATCACTTATCCCATTGAGCAATTCAGCGCTGAAGGTAACAAGTTCGATGTTTCGGTTGGCCCAAACCATTTCAGTGACCAGGGTGCGACTTTAAATGCCGGACCACTGAAGGGAACCATCAAAATTCAAAGCCCGCTAAAGCCATGGCCTGTCACTTTCGCACGACCTGGAATTATGGGCTGGTACGGACTGGTGCCGATGATGGAGTGTTTCCATGGCCTGGTCTCTTTTCACCACACCATCACAGCTGATCTAGAAATCGATGGCAAGAAAGTTGCATTTGCAGGCAAGGGGTATATCGAAAAGGACTGGGGTAAGAATTTCCCAAGTGGATATATTTGGCTTCACTCAAACCACCTGGACTCTGACCCTGACGCATCGCTTGTCTCCTCGGCGGCCATAATCCCTTGGCTAGCAGCCTCTTTCCGAGGCTTCATTATGGGCTTCCACCACTCGGGCAAATTGCACTCTTGGACCACCTATAACAAATCCAAGGAGGATTACCTAACGATCGATGACAGCCATATCAAATGGCAAGTCACCGGTCCAGATGGAACCCTCACGATCTCGGCAGAGCGCAAACGCGGAGGGCTTCTTCATGCACCACTAAAAACTGCAATGCACCAAAGGGTTGAAGAGACCATGGATGCAGAATTTGAAATTCGCCATGAAATCAACGGCGAGGTTGTAAAAGAAGGAAAGATGAAAGCCGCTGCCATGGAGGTATTCGGAGATATCGAAAGGCTATTGGCCATAAATGGCAAAAAATAAGCAAGCTCTCATCACCGGTGCGTCTTCCGGCCTTGGACTGAACGCGGCAATGGCCCTGGCTCAAGATGGCTATGACATCATCATGACCGCCAGAGGCAAGAAACGACTTGATCAGGCTGCCCTCGAGGTGGGCAAGATAAACAATCAAGTGAAAATCACCGCCATGGTTCTGGATGTATCAAATTTTGACGAGGTCAGAGACTTTGCCAATAAGCAAAAAGGCATACTCGACGTTCTGATGAATAACGCGGGAGTCATGGGCCCAGATTTCAGTCTCTCGGCCGATGGCATCGAATCGCAAATGGCAATCAACCACCTTGGACACTTCGTTCTCACCGCGGCACTTTGGAAAAACCTAGAATCGGCCTCCAAGCCAAAGGTGATTTCTCTTTCCAGCACCGTCCATCGCCGAGGCAAGCTCCATCAAGCATCTGCCAAGAAAATCAGAGGTTCAGAAATAGCTGACTACGACCGATGGCAACGGTACGCCGACACCAAGCTGGCCTGTTTATTATTTGCTAGAGAGCTAGATATCAGAGCCAAGCAGGCTGGCAGCAAGGTGCTTTCAATTGCGGCTCACCCGGGCTGGGCAATAACCGGCCTACAGGATAACTTTCCAAACCGCTTCGATCGGTTCGCTCAAACCGCAAAACAGGGAGCTCAATCACAAATTATGGCCGTCACAAATGAATCGCTAAAAGGCGGCGAATTCGTGGGCCCAAACCTAGAGCTCTGGGGCAAGCCAAAGCTGATCAAGGGCACCGCTCATTCCAGGGACCTGCCCCTTGCTAGCCGGCTCTGGGAGATCAGCGAAGAGCTCACTGGAGAAAAATTCGAGCTCTAAGCACTAGGCTCGTCAAGTTACGCAAGGAGACAAATTGGCAGCAATTGACCCTGAAGCCATCGTTGGCTCACGGATTACCAACCAGAGCCTGAGCCGCTGGCTGCACTCTCTTCCGGGAGTGGACAAGGTCGGTTTGGAAGCAAAGGCCGCGTCGCTTTCGACCAGATCGATCAAAACAACCTCAAAGGCCTGGGCTCTGGACATGGCCATCAAAATGATGGACCTGACCACCCTCGAAGGTGCTGACACCAAAGAACGCGTCAGAAGCCTCTGCCTAAAGGCCGCAACACCTGACCCAATGGACCTAACCACACCGCAACCGGCTGCAATTTGCGTATACGGAGATATGGTTGCCCACGCCAAAGAGGCCCTTGGAAAAAACAAGATCTATGTTGCAGCAGTTGCAACCGCATTCCCCTCTGGAAGAGCCAGCCTTCAGGTCAAACTTGCTGACACCAGAGATGCCGTGAAGGCTGGTGCCGATGAGATTGACATGGTCATTGACCGCGGTGCTTTTCTTTCAGGCAACTACCTCGAGGTTTATAAGCAAATAGTTGCTGTCAAAGAGGTGTGCCAAAGAAAAAATGGCAACCATGCTCACCTGAAGGTGATTCTCGAAACCGGTGAACTAGAGACCTATGACAACATCCGACGTGCCAGCTATCTAGCAATGCTCGCGGGAGCTGACTTTATAAAGACATCAACCGGAAAGGTCAGCGTGAACGCGACCCTTCCAATCACAATGTTGATGCTTCAGGCCGTCAAAGACTGGTATGACCAGACCAAGATTCAGATTGGCGTAAAGCCAGCCGGAGGAATTCGAACCTCCAAAGATGCCATCAAATATCTGGTGGTGGTGAAGGAAACCGCTGGAGAAAAGTGGTTGACCCCGAAGTACTTCCGATTTGGGGCATCGAGCCTTCTAAACGATGTATTGATGCAAAGACAAAAACTTACAACCGGCAACTACTCCGGTCGTGACTACGTGAGCGTGGACTAGGAGAGACATGTTTGATTACGCACCGGCACCAGAGTCAAGAGACCTCGTGAAATTTCAGGAATCCTATGGCCACTTCATTGGTGGCAAGTTCACCAAGCCATCCAACACCTACGGCACCATAAACCCTGCCACCGAACAGACGCTGGCTCAGATTTCGCACGGAACTGCCAAAGACGTAGATGCTGCGGTGAAAGCGGCAAGATCAGCCTATGAAAAAACCTGGAGCAAGCTGGATGGGGCTACAAGGGGTAAATACCTTTACCGCATCGCCAGAATCATTCAAGAGCGCTCAAGAGAATTAGCAGTTGCTGAAACTCTAAACAACGGCAAGCCCATCAAGGAAACCAGGGATGCTGATATCCCTCTGGCTGCCTCTTGGTTTTTCTACTACGCCGGTTGGGCTGACAAGCTCGATTACGCGGGCCTGGGAGCAAACCCAATGGCCCACGGCGTTGCAGCTCAGGTCGTTCCCTGGAACTTCCCACTGATGATGCTTGCTTGGAAGATTGCCCCTGCCCTTGCAGCCGGCAACACCGTGGTTCTTAAGCCGGCGGAAACCACACCGCTGTCCGCTTTGCTATTCGCAGAGATCTGCCAGCAGGCAGAACTGCCAGAGGGCGTGGTAAACATCGTCACCGGATTTGGCGACACCGGCGCTGCGCTTATTGACCACGGCGACATCAACAAGGTTGCCTTCACAGGGTCAACCAACGTCGGAAGAATCATTGCCAAGCAGATTGCCGGAACCAATAAAAAGGCAACCCTAGAGCTTGGTGGCAAGGCTGCCAACATCGTGTTTGAAGATGCCGCACTTGACCAAGCTGTTGAGGGCATTGTTAACGGCATCTTCTTCAACCAGGGTCATGTCTGCTGTGCCGGGTCAAGACTTTTGGTCCAGGAGTCAGTCCAAGACGTGCTAATCAAAAAGCTAAAAGCCCGCATGGAAAACATTCGCCTCGGTGACCCAATGGACAAGAACACCGACATCGGTGCAATCAACTCCAAGGCGCAGCTCACCAAAATTGACCGCCTAGTCAAGCAGGGCGTCAAAGAAGGCGGAGAGCGCTGGGCACCTGCTTGCGCCATGCCTAAAAATGGCTTCTGGTTCGCACCCACGATCATCACTGGCGTCGCCCCGACAAACACTGTCGCCAGAGAAGAGATCTTTGGGCCAGTTCTTTCTGTAATGACTTTCAGAACCCCTGCCGAAGCTGTCGCCAAAGCCAATAACAGCCAATATGGACTCAGTGCCGGGGTGTGGACCGAAAAAGGCTCCAGAATCCTGAAGATGGCCGACCAGCTAAACGCCGGGGTGGTATGGGCGAACACCTATAACCAATTCGACCCAGCAAGCCCGTTTGGGGGCTTCAAAGAATCCGGCTACGGCCGCGAGGGCGGCCGTCACGGATTGCTCAGCTACTTGAAGGGATCAAACTGATGAGACTAGAAATCAAAAAGACCTACAAGCTATTCATCGGCGGCAAGTTCCCAAGATCTGAATCCGGCCGCATCTACAAGGTCAACAACCACAAAGGAGACTTCCTGGCAAATATTGCAAAGGCCTCCAGGAAAGACGTCCGCGACTCGGTTGTGGTGGCTCGTTCTGCTCAAGCAGGGTGGCAAGCTGCTTCCGCTTATAACCGTGGCCAGGTCCTTTATCGCATCGCAGAAATGCTCGAGGGCAGACGCGAGCAATTCGTTGCCGAGATTCGTGAACTAACGGGCAAAAGCGAGAAGCAGGCAAACCAAGAGGTTGACAACGCAATTGACAGTTGGGTTTGGCACGCAGGATGGACAGACAAGATTGAGTCTGTCGCCGGAAACATGAACCCGGTCGCCGGTCCTTTCTTTAACATCTCTACAAACCAGCCAACCGGGGTTGTTGCAGCTTTTGCTCCTCAGGACAGTTCGCTTGCAGGGCTGGTGAACACGATTGCTCCGGTGATTGTTTCTGGTAACTCGGTTGTTGTGGTAACAAGCGAAGCCTTCCCCCTATCCGCGATCACCTTTGCCGAGGTTCTAGAAACTTCTGACCTGCCGGGTGGGGTGGTAAACATCTTGACCGGCAACGCCAAGGAACTGGGAAGCTGGCTAGCGGCTCACATGGACGTCAATGCCATCGATCTCGAGGGAACCTCGAACGCGGCCGAGCTAGAAATGCTAGCCGCAGAAAACCTGAAGCGGGTTGTGAGGCCGGGTCTTTACCCAAGAACCGCAGCCAAGGGAAGCTTGCAACAGATTCTTGATTTCATGGAACTGAAGACCGTTTGGCACCCAAAGGGCAACTAGCTATTTAGGCTGCCCGCCGACAATTGCCATGGCTTCAGCTGCAAATTTGGAAGCAATTTTCGCAGCCTCGGCAGCCTTGATATCACTGTCAAGAATTGTTCTCATAAACATGGCCGCAAAGGCGTCTCCGGCTCCGGTTGGATCAACTATCTCAGCGCTCACGCCCGACACGTATTCAGCGGTCGTCGGATTGCGCACATAGGCACCGTCTTTGCCCAGAGTGATTACAACTAGATCAAATGACTCAGCTAACTTGTCAGCGGCTGCGGTCGCATTTTCGGTGCCGGTGAGAGCCAAGGCTTCCTCAAGGTTCGGGAAGATTGCATCCACGCCCTCGATGGCTTTCAGAAAGTGACCTGGACCGTAATCGCGGATGAAGCTGGCGCTGCCAGGGTCGCAAACAACCAAAGCGCCATGCTTCTGAGCAAGTGCAATAAGTGTTTGGGTACCCTCGGTGCCAATCGACAAAACCGTGTAACCAGAGATATAAACAAAGTCACCAAAGGCTTCCACCGGGATAAGGCTTGGAAGTAGGTTCTGGTTTGCTCCGCGGTCTGTGAAAAACGTTCGGTCATCGCCGTCCACCAGCGCAACAATTTTTCCAGTTGGTAACTCAGGGTCTTCCTGCAGGTGGGCAATGACGTCTTTGGTCCTGAATTCGGCGGAGAACTTTTTGCCGTCGCCCTTACCCACTCGGGCAATCAGGTGAGTCTCGACCTGCAGGGTGGCAAGCCACACGGCAAAGTTTGCCGCCGAGCCACCGGTTCGCTCCTCAAGCTTTGCCAGGTTGTCATCGTTATTAGTAATCGCTGTTTCGGGCATTACCAGAATGTCTTGGATTATGTCCCCAACTACCAGTGCTCTCATTTCTACCCCTCCCCGGAGATGGCCTTTGAGATTTCCCCGGCTACAAAAATGTTATTCCTCACAAGGGCAAGATTAACCTCCAGGGACACCCCTTCGGAAGCTCCGACAATGTAACTGAGCAAAAATGGTGTGACTGCCTTGCCTCTGACGCCAGCCTCACTGGCGGCGGCGAAGGCTGTTTCAAGGACACGGTCATGATCTTTTTGGTTCCAAGCTTGGTCCTCGGGAACCGGGTTAGCAATCAGCAGAGCAGCCTTTGAGCCAAGCTCATTCTGACTTGCCACGATATCTGCCACTTCTTTGGCAGAGCCGACACTCCAGTCAAGGGTGTAGTCACTGGTCGGCAGCCAGAAGCTTGGGAAGATGTCAGTCTTGAAGCCAACCAGTGGAATCGATAGTGTCTCCAGGCGCTCAAGCGTGGCAGCAATGTCCAATACTGATTTCACTCCAGCGCTGACAACCACTACCGGTGAGGTGGCTAGGGTCGTGAGGTCTGCTGATTCGTCAAAGGTATCAATGGCTCCTTTGTGAACTCCCCCGAGACCACCGGTGGCGAACACTCTAATGCCGGCCTTAGCGGCAAGAAAAGCCGTGGCAGCAACAGTAGTTGCACCGTTGATCTTTTTGGCGGCGATGATAGGCAGGTCTCTGACCGAAGCCTTAGCCGTTCCTTCAGCTGCAATTAGCTCCAGCTCATCAGGACTCAACCCAACGATTGGAACTCCTTTGATGATGCCAATCGTTGCTGGCACAACCCCCGCTGCAGTCAATTGTTCTTCGAACTGCTTTGCAGCCGCGATGTTTGCAGGGTAGGGCAGCCCGTGGGAAATAATCGTTGACTCAAGTGCCACAATTGGTTTTCCGGCGGCCAGTGCTTCAGCTACGGTTTTGCTAATTCTCATTGGTAATCTCCAGACTGTCCAAGGCTAACTTAGGGCGCCGACGCAGTAGATTGATTTCTGGCAGATTAAGGAGTCGGATTTGAAAAGACCTTGGCTGCTCAGTCAAAAGGGACAGCGAGTTAGCATCCTTATTAGCCTGCTTATCTCGGCGGCTATGACACTGTCACTCTTGAGTTTTATTCAATCCACCGTGCTGCCCCGGGTGCAGATTACTCAACTGGACGAACGCCAAATTACCTATTGCGAACTTTCTAAATGCGAAAAAATTGACAGCCTCAAAGGTCTGGAACTGATCCCAAATCCGGATTACTTTCAAATCACCACAGGTCGATGGTTCACTACCGTGACCATGAGATTTCTAAACCATGGTCAGCTAAACGGGGACCGGGAGCTTCGACTGGTGCTGCGTTCCAGCTCTGGAAAAATTGTGGAAATGGCAAACCAGGTTGCGACTTTCAGCCCCAAGGGCAGACAAGAAATTGCCTTCACTTTCACCGGCACTCCGGAAGAGCTCCTCTCTGGAACGGTGCACCTCGGCTACTAGTTTTCGCCGTTACCAAACTGTTACATTTATCAGGGTTTTCCCAGACAACTTTCTGTTGTAATGGTTTCGTGAAGTGCGCAACGAAGTGTGATTTCGGCAAAGTCGGTAATACGAGTGTGTCGAAATTTTCTTTGTGTGCGGGCTTTTAAATAAAAGAAAACCGAAAGGGAAAAAACAAATGAGCTATGAAGGATATAACCTCCTTTACAACCTGTTCTCGCTGGGTATCGCGAGCATGTTGTTCACCACCATCTTTTTGTTTGTAGCACGTGAGCGCGTTTTACCTCGTTACCGCATGGCCGTAATGGTCTCGGGAACAGTTACTGCGATTGCCGCGTACCACTACTTCAGGATGTTCGACAGCTTCAACGAGACCTTTGGTCCAGAAGCAGTTGAGGGCGTCATGTACAACGTTGGCTACCGCTACGTTGACTGGTTCCTAACCGTTCCACTACTACTGGTTGAGACCGTTGCTGTTCTAGCACTGGCTCGCGCAGTCCAGACCAAGATGTTGGTAAGGCTTGTTCCTGCAGCCGCGCTAATGATCGGCCTTGGATACCCAGGAGATGCTCAGCTCAACATTTTCTACGATGGCGACGCATCACTATGGGGTCTTCTTTCAACCATCCCATTCCTTTACATCCTTTACGTACTGTTCGTCGAGCTAGGCAAGAGCCTTGACCGTCAGCCAGCCGGGGTTGTAAAGAAGATCAAGGAACTACGTCTCCTTCTTCTTGCAACTTGGGGCGTTTACCCAATCGCGTTCATCGCTAGCATGAACGCAACCGGATTCGACGAGACATCATTCGTTCTCCGCGAAGCCGGCTACACCATTGCTGACATCCTTGCTAAGTGTCTATTCGGACTCATGATCTTCACCATCGCTCGTATCAAGAGCGCTGCTGACGATGCAGAGTTTGCAAAGAGCGAGTACAAGGACTAGTCAATAACTAATCCGTAACAGTTAAGCCGCCAGGGAATCCCCTGGCGGCTTTTCTGTTGCATTGGCCATAAGCTTGAATTCGAAGGGGAATGAAATGCTAAAGAAGATTGACTGGGAACTAGTCCAGATTATTGTGCTGGTTTCAACTTTGCCTGTGATGCTGATTGTTGGGGCGCTATTACCTGGAGTGTTCACCAACTACCGCTAACCTTTATCGGTGACCAAAAACATGGACTCGACGGGCTTCTCTGAATTTGTCGCAAGCAGAAGAACCACCAGAGACTTTCTCCCAAAGCCCGTTCCAGAAAAACTAATTGACCAGCTGATAGCTGATGCCATGACAGCGCCGTCGTGGTCTAACACCAGGCCCTTCATGGTCGGCATAGCAACGGGCGAGCGCAGAGATCGCATTTCGAAAGAATTTCTAAACCGCTGGAAAGCCGCCTCGGATGCTCTAAATTCTGGAATCTGGGGGAGGCTTAAACTGCTGATCACTCGCTACGGATTACCAAAAAGCGACTACCGAGTTTTCAGGCCCTACCCCAAAGACCTAAAGCCTAGGCAGCAAAAAGTTGGTGCTGATCTCTACGGCTTCATCGACATAAGCCGCGATGACCGACAAGCACGCCAAGCCCAATGGGGTAGAAACTACGAGTTTTTTGGCGCGCCTGTTTCACTGTTCATTTTTACTCATTCGGGCCTTGGTGAATACTCAGTGTCTGATGCTGGGCTATTCATGCAGAACTTGATGCTCTCGGCCCATGCCCACGGCCTTGGCTCCTGCGCACAGGGTGCTAGTGCTCTTTGGGCAGAACCTGTTAGGAAAGAGTTCGAAATCCCCCGCGGCTATAAGCTGCTCTGCGGCATCGCCATTGGCTACCCGACCGATCATAAAATAAACCAGTTCCATGCCGAGCGGCTAGACATCGACCAAATAAAACTTCTGCCAAATGATTGATTTCAACGACAGTGCCTTTATAGATGATCCTTACCCAGCTCTGAAAAAACTCAGAGAAGTAGGCGCACCGTTTTGGCATGAAGAAACCAGCATGTTCTTAGCCGCAGGTTTTAAAGATGCCAGCGCAGTTCTTCGAAATAGAACGCTGGGCAGAATCTTCGATCCAAAAACTCCCGAGAGCAAGTGGGAAAGTTTCAACTGGCTGCATTCCGATTCGATTCTCGATTCCGAACCACCGAAGCACACCAGACTTCGCTCACTGGTGATGAAAGCGTTTAACCCCAAGAAGATTGAAAGCCTCAGGCCAGAGATCGAGCGCATAACAGCAAGCCTCCTTGATCAAGCAGCCCAGAAGCATCTAAACCAAGGTCACTTTGACCTAATTGCTGATTTCGCTGAGCCGCTACCGGTCAAAGTTATTGCCCACCTTTTGGGCTTTCCAGAAAAAGACGAGCACCTTTTGAGGCCCTGGTCACAGGCGATTGTGAAGATGTATGAGGTTAGCCCCTCAATTGCCGACCAGGAAGCCGCTCAGCAGGCCTCCGACGAGTTTGCAGCCTATGTCCATGAACTTATGCTTGAAAGACAGACAAACCCCGGCACAGACCTAATAAGCGACTTGGCGGCAGTTCGTGAAGAGGGTGAGAAACTAAACACCCACGAACTTATCGCCACCTGCGTATTGCTATTAAACGCCGGCCACGAGGCTTCTGTGAATGGCTTCGGTAATGGGATGGTTGCGGCTCTAGAGAACAAGACGCAAATGGCTAAGCTAAACGCTGATCCAGATGGCTTGGCTCTAACAGCAGTCGACGAGTTTTTACGCTTCGATGCGCCGCTGCACCTTTTTGAGCGCACCGCAACCGAAGACACCGAAATTGGCGGAGTGACAATCAAGAAGGGGCAAAAAATTGCATCCTTGCTTGGCAGTGCGAACAGGGATTCCGCAGTCTTTGAAAATGCAGATGAGCTGGATCTTTCAAGACACCCAAACCCCCACATCGGTTTTGGCGCCGGCATTCACTTTTGCATCGGGGCACCATTGGCACGAATTGAAATGAGTGTTTCACTGCCGGCACTAATTAAGCGCTTTGGGAACCTGGAGCTTGCGGACAAGCCCCTTCGAAGACAGAGCTTCGTGCTTCGCGGTTACGACAAGGTTTTGGTTAGAAACAGCTAGCTTGCCGCTAGCCCTTTGTTGAACCGAGGGTTAGACCTGAGATGAACTGCTTGCGCAGCACAAAGAACACAATCAACGTCGGCAGCGCCGCAATCATTGCGCCGGCGGCAAGCAGGTTGTAGTCGGTTACAAACTCTCCCGTCAACCTTCCAAGGGCAGAAGTGATCGGCCGCTTGGAATCGGTGGACATCAAAACCAGTGCCCAGAAGAAGTCGTTGTAGATCCAGGTGGTCATGAGAACACCCAAGGAGGCAAGTGGTGGGCGAAGAAGTGGCAGCATCACGCGGAAGAAGTGGGTGAACACCGAAGCACCATCAACCAGTGCAGATTCAGAGATCTCCTTTGGAATGGTCTTCATATAAGAGCTCAGCACAAAGGTTGCAAAGCCCATCTGGAAGGCAACGTGGATCAGAATCACACCGAAGGGCGAGTCATATAGAAATCTTCTATCGCCAACCAGGTCACCAATCGCCAAATACATCTTGAACACCGGAATGAACACCAGTTGCGGTGGCAAGAGGTTTCCAGCAGTGAACAGCAATAGCAATGCAACGTTTGCCTTGAACGAATACCTAGTAACCACGAAAGCCATCAAAGAGCCAAGCAGCAGAATCAGGAACACAGCGGGCAATGTAATCAGCGCTGTGTTGAAAAAGTAGGTTGGCAGCTCCATGCGGCTGATGGCTTCAAAGTAGTTATTGAAGTTCAACTCCTTTGGAAACGACAGCACACCGCCGGCGCGGATTTCCTTATATGGGCGAAGTGAAGAGTAGAAAGTCCAGATAATCGGGAACAGCCAAGCAAGTGCGAAGAATCCAATGAATATCGAAATTACTCGGTCTTTGACGGCCTGTGCTCCACGACTACGCTTTAGCTTTTGCTCAGCCTGGGTTGCTTTTTCGGTTGCTTTTTTGTCGACACGGTTCTCTGTCGCACTCACGAGACGTCCTCCTTAAACTGCTGGCGGAGGTAGCTGACAATCGGAACGATAGAAAGCAAGAACAAAATAACCGCATAGGCAGCACCCTTCATCGATGCACCTTCACCGGCGATGTTCTGGAAAACCAAGACACCTAAAATGGGCAAGCCACCGGAGGACCCGTAAATGATGTAGATCAAATCGAAGGCACGAAGCGACTCGATGATTGTGATCACAATCAC
>DGPE01000016.1:12475-13051 GCA_002390305.1 Micrococcales bacterium UBA4448
AGCATGATGTAGCCGATGTGGCGCCAGGAGGCCATGGTCAAAATCACCCAGATGTTGTATCGGTCATCACCAAAGAATGAAACAGCTTCGCTGATCTCCAGTCCAAGCAGTCCATTTACTAGCCCATCTGGACGAAGCAGGAAGTTCCAGATAACACCGATAACCGCCAAGGAAAGAACTACCGGTAGGTAATAGGCGGACTGGTAAAACTTGTGACCGCGAATCTCGCGGTCAATTTGGTAGGCAAGCAATATGCCAAGCGGTGTTGCAATAACACCAAACCAAACCAGCCATACGACGTTGACTCTAAGGGCGTCCCAAAAAATTGGGGTATTGAAAAAGATGTTCTCGTAGTTGGCAAAACCTGCCCACTGGATGTCCTCGATATGGATACCGGTCCAGTAGGTGAAAGAAAGATAAATGGTTGCTAGCGCTGGGAACCAAACCAGGGCAACGTGCAGAAAAGTTGGAATCCCAATGAATACGCCGAGGGTGAGGCGGTCTGTTCGTGAGAAAGTGCGGCGTCTCTTGAGTTTTGTCACCTTTACAGGTTTTTTCTCAAGAGGCACCGCACTA
>DGPE01000037.1:0-7652 GCA_002390305.1 Micrococcales bacterium UBA4448
GATGCCGAATCATCTACTTACATTGAAGAACTCGGCGGCATGAACCTGTTCTTCGTCTATTCCGACGGCCATGTTGTCACTCCACCCCTTGATGGCACCATTCTCCACGGCATCACTAGGGATTCTGTAATCACGCTCTTAAAGGATGCCGGGCACCTTGTCACCGAGCGAAAAGTGAGCCTAGAAGAGGTTCGCAAGGATGTGGCCTCTGGCAGCATCACGGAAGTCTTTGCCTGCGGCACAGCAGCTGTAATAACTCCGGTTGGACTGTTGAAGTCACGCGAAGAAGAGATAGTTATTGGAAATAATGAGCCTGGAACAATAACTGTCGCACTCAGGACCAAGCTCACAGGGATTCAGTACGGGTTAGTGGAAGACAGCCACAACTGGATGCATAAGCTGGCAGACTAGTACGGTGCAAATAGTCAAAGTGGCCCTGGACGGACAAATACACCACGGTGTTATCTCCGAGGGAAAAGTAGATTTTTATGATGGTGACCCAATAGCAGGAGCTCAGCTTTCTGGCCAGAGTGCTCCGCTTTCGTCAGTTAAGTTGATGGCACCGGTTTCCCCGGGCAAGCTGATTTGCATTGGAATGAACTACGCCGCTCACGCCGCAGAGATTGCGCAGGATGTTCCGGACGAGCCGCTGGTTTTTTTCAAACCCATTAGCTCGATTATTGGCCCAGAGGATGCAATCCAGCTGCCTCACCAATCAGATCAGGTTGAACTCGAAATCGAGTTGGCAATCGTGATTGGCAAGCAGGCCAAGAATGTGACAGTTGATCAGGCACTCGATCATGTCTTCGGCTACACCATCGGCAATGACATCACGGCTAGGGATTTGCAGTTCAGCGACTTGCAGTGGGCTAGAAGCAAGGCCTTCGATACCTTCTGCCCGCTAGGTCCCTGGATTGAGACCGAATTGGACACAAGCGCAATCACTCTTGAATCCAGAGTAAACGGTCACACTCGACAGAGATCCAATAGCTCAGACATGATCAGCGATATCCCAGGCATCATCGCCTACGTAAGCCAGAATTTTACTTTAGAGCCGGGTGATGTGATCTTGACCGGGTCACCGGCCGGAATCTCAAAGATTGAAGCCGGCGACCAAATTGAGTGTGAGATTTCCGGTATTGGAATCTTGCATAACCCGGTTGTCTAAAAAACAAGAAAAAGTCATGACCCTAATCACTGCTCCAACAACCTCCGCCTCCGGAGGAGATATCCGAGTGAGGTTTTGCCCAAGCCCCACTGGAACGCCACATGTGGGACTAATTAGAACGGCGCTATTTAATTGGGCCTACGCCAGAAGAACCGGCGGCAAACTCATCTTTCGCATCGAGGACACCGACGCTAACCGCGACTCTGAGGAAAGCTATGACCAACTTGTTGAAGCACTCCAGTGGCTCGGCATTGATTGGGATGAGGGTGTTGACTCCGGCGGGCCACACGAGCCCTATCGCCAGTCTCAGCGCGGGGATATCTACCAGGAAGTGGTTCAGAAACTACTAGCCTCGGGTCACCTGTATGAAAGCTTTCTAACCGGCGAAGAAATTGAAGCGAGAAATATCGCTAACTCCAGAGCGGTGCAACTGGGTTATGACAATTCAGAGCGGGATTTATCCGCAGCAGATCGCGACGCATACCTTGCCGAGGGCCGTCAGCCGGCACTGAGGCTCAGAGTTCCAGACCAGGACATCACTTTTGAGGACTTAGTTCGCGGTGAAATCACGTTCCCGGCCGGGTCTTTCCCCGATTTCGTGGTTGTTCGCCCTGGGGGAGCACCTCTTTACACGCTTGTAAATCCGGTAGACGACGCTCTTATGGGTGTTACTCACGTTCTTAGGGGAGAGGACTTACTTTCTTCAACTCCGCGCCAAATTGCACTTTATAACGCGCTGGTTGAAGCTGGAATTGCAACCTTCATTCCTCGATTTGGTCACCTGCCATTTGTAATGGGAGAGGGAAACAAAAAGCTTTCGAAGCGAAACCCAGAAAGTAACCTATTTCTACACAGGGACCGTGGTTTTATCCCGGAGGGGCTGCTGAACTACTTGGCGCTATTGGGATGGTCAATTTCTGCAGACAGGGATATTTTTTCACTTAAAGAACTCTGCGACAACTTTGACATCTCACAGGTGAATCCAAACCCTGCCAGGTTTGATCAGAAAAAGGCTGAATCCATAAACGCCTCTCACATCAGGCTGCTATCAGACAAGGACTTTATAGCAAGAGCTTTGCCCTATCTGCAGTCGGCCGGAGTAGTTTCTTCTCAGCCGACCGCAAGAGAGCAGCAGATACTTAGCGCCGTGGCACCTTTGACCAAGGAGCGAGTTATCGTGCTCGGTGATGTCCCAGCAATGGTCGCCTTCTTGTTCGTGGCTGACCAGGATCTAACGATTGACCAGGACGCTCTAAAGCAGCTTCCGGAAAACTCCAACGAGATTGTCTTGAACGCTAAGAATGCGCTTTCCGGTTTGCAAGATTGGACTACAGAGAGCATTCAGAAGGCCCTTAGTGACGCGCTAGTCGAGAAAATGGGCGAGAAGCCTCGCAACGCATTTGGGCCGGTTAGAACTGCCATTAGTGGCAGGCGTGTCACGCCACCACTTTTTGAATGCATGGAGATCCTAGGCAGGGACAGTTGCCTGGCCAGACTAGAGTCCTTCGTTCAATCCCGCTAGGATAGGCACTCGGACTTAGGTTCGGCCTTGGGGTATGGTGTAATTGGCAACACGGATGATTCTGGTTCATTTGTTCTTGGTTCGAGTCCAGGTACCCCAGCCAGTGACTACTGGAGGAAAAAATGCTTGATGCGTTTTCCTCCAGTTTTTTGGTTTTTGCCTATCTTGCAACCGCTGCTTTTCAATTAGCGCTGGTCTTTGGAGCACCGCTGGGTGAATACGCATTTGGTGGTAAGCATGTTGGAGTCCTGCCCAATACCTTGAGAGTCACAAGCGCGGCTTCATGTTTAGCTCTAATCGCAATTGCTGGTCACTACGCGGCTCAACTGGGCTGGTTTGAGCCAATTCTTGGGCAGACAGGCAACTCATTGGTGAACTGGGTACTGTTTGGATTTGCGGCTTTTCAGGCCTTAATCAACTCCATCACAAAAAGCCAAAAAGAAAAGCGACTTTGGTCTGGGCCTACCTTAGCGATGGCACTGGCTGCTTTTCTGGTTGCCTTCTAGGCGGTAAGAGACTGGCCAACTTCTAAGTAGTGAAAATCGCCTCCGGCTTTTTCGGTGACCTCTTTGATTCTTGCGTTATACAAGCCGTGACCCTGTTCACTCAATAGAGCATTATGAGTCGGAAAAACCTTGCTTGCCCCGACTGCTGAAAGGAAATCCATCACGTCAGATATCTTGAGCCATGGAGCACTAGCCGGACATGCCAGCACTGCCACATTGCTATCTGGAATCGTGTAGCTATCGCCAGGGTAAAAAAGTGTTTGATTGACCATCACCCCAACATTTTCGATCACCGGAATGCTCGAATGAATCTCTTGGTGGAGGTAGCCATAAAAATCTAGTTCAAAGCCTTGAACCTCATAGTGGTCACCGTGATAGACCCTCTGAACCGGGATGTTAGCCAATTTTTCAGCCACCTCGGGAGGGCCAAATACGAGGGCCTCAGGGTTTTTACGCAGAAGTTTTTGAATGTGCTCTATGTAGCTGTGGTCATCGTGGACGTGAGTGAGGCAGATCGCGACGACATTGCTTATCTCCGGCAGGGTAGGGCTGTAGCTGCCCGGATCGATCAGAACTAACTTACGCTCAAGCTCAATGCTTAGAAAGGCATGCTCATACTTGGTTATCTTCATTAGTAACTTTCGACTGCTCCAGTCTATGTTTATCTCATTGAACGTTAGGAAGTGTCGATGAAGCCACTTGGAGTTATTGTCAACCCGGCAGCAAACCGGGGCAGGGCAGCCGCCGTTGGCGAAAAAGTCTTTGAGCACTTCGCCAAGGCCGGTGTTGCGGTTATCAATTTGTCCGCGAGTTCAAGCCTTGAGGCCCAAGCCAAGGCAAACCAACTGATTCAATCCCAAGAAATCTCGGCAGTTGTCGCAGTTGGTGGAGACGGAACCAGCCAACTTGGTGCCGGTATAGCCATCCCAAGTCAAATCCCGCTGGGTCTGATTCCTGCAGGATCAGGGAACGACCAGTTCAGGCAGCTGAACATTGACCTCAAGGACATCGCGACCGCCTGTGACAACATCATTTCCTCCATCGGAAACCCAAGAAGGGTTGATGCCATGAAGGTCTCACTGGACAATCGAGAGCTTTGGTCACTCGGCTCGATTTCTGCTGGGTTCGATGCGTTGTGCGCAACGCGGGCGAATGATTTGAAATGGCCAAAAGGCCCCAACAGCTACATCGCTGCGATGCTTATGGAATTGCCAAGGTTTGAGTCAATCGAATACCACCTAGATGTAGATGGTGAAAAGCGGGTCGTTAATGCAATGCTCTGCGGAGTTGCGAACGTGAAGAACTTTGGTGGTGGCATGATGATTTCCCCAGATTCGGACATCACAGACGGCGAGCTAGAAGTTTTCATCCTTCACAAAGTCAGCAGGGCGAAGCTGCTTCGAATTTTTCCAACGGTATATAAGGGCAACCACGTTAAGTTTCCGGAGGTAGAAATCTTCAAAGCCAAGTCAATTCGGATTTCCAATGACCGCTTCCCCGTCACCTGTGATGGCGAGTTAGTTGGCAAGGCTCCCTTTGCTGTAGAGGTTCATCCGGGAGCGTGCCAGCTACTCAGCCAATAGATTGCCAAGCCATCTGATTTATGGCAGACTTCTCGAGTTGCAAGCGGCTCCATCGTTTAGCGGCCTAGGACGCTGCCCTCTCACGGCAGTAGCGCGGGTTCGAATCCCGCTGGAGTCACAAATCCTCGCTCTCATAAATCAATTGATTAGAGAGCGAGTTTTTTTATCCTCGCCAGCGCCTTGAGTAGCTGGTTGCCAAGGTGATAAATACCACCGGAATCAGTGCTGCGGCATTTAGTCCACCGAAGGTGAATAGCGTCAAGATAGATCCAGCCACCGCACCTCCGAAGGCTCCGGATAGATTCATCAGTGAGTCACTGAAGCCTTGAACTTTGCTTCTTTCTCCGGTGCCCAGGGTTTCACTGAGCAGCGCAGAGGCTGCGACGGTGGATGCGGACCAACCAAGCCCAAGCAAAAACAACCCCACTAAAACACCGTAGAAGTTGGACTGCATAAACCCCGAAACAGCAAGGGATGCGAGGGAGATCGCTTGGCCAATAACGATAATCCTCACCGCTCCAAATTTGTCAGTGAGCAACCCAAATATTGGAGCTAACGCATACATGCCCGCAATGTGTAGCGAAATCGTGAATCCAACCTCAGCCAGAGAGTGTCCTTCAGCGCTCAGGTGAGCCGGTGTCATGGACATCACAGAAACCATCACCATGTGACTCAGCGCGATTGTCAGCACCGCGTAGCCGGCCAGTGGAAAAGCCCTAACCACTGCTACGGCGTCTTTCATGCTTGTGTTTTTCCTAGTGGGGCTAAGGCCCGCGATGTCCCTGGCGACAATCAGCGGATCTGGCTTTAGTCCAAACCAGAAAACGATTGTCGAGCTGAGCTGAGCGGCAATGGTAAAAAGGAAGGGGCCAGAAAGGTGGGGCATACCGAGCCAAAGTCCAAGGCTTTCTCCAGGTGCGATTAGGTTCGGTCCTATTACTGCACCCAGGGTAGTCGCCCAAACAACCAGGGACAAATCCTTGCCCTTCGGTTTACCGGTGGGGATATCGGCAGCAGCAAATCTTGCTTGAAGCGATACCGCAGAACCGGAGCCAAGCAGCAATAGGGCAATAATTTCGATTGGGAATGACTGAGCGTAGGTGGCCAAAATCATGCCCAGCGCCCCGAGAATAGCAAGAAAAGCGCCGAATCCTAGAGCTACTCTGCGGCCGCGCCGGAAGGCTAAATTTGCCAGTGGGATTGCGGCTGCGGCTGAGCCCAGGGTGCTTAGCGTGGCGGCGGCCCCTGACCAAGCTGCGGTGCCAGAAAGCTCTACGGCAAGTAGTGCCCCAACAGAAAGTGTTGCTCCCAAACCAAAGCCACCGAGGGATTGACCAATTGATAGGACCTTTACGGTGCGTTTCTGTAAGGCCTCTAACTGCCCCTGGCTAAACTCGCTCACGCAGTAAGACTAATGGTTTGGGATAAAGTAGTAGCTCAAGCAATCTTGAGGTGAAGTAGATGTCTAATAAACCGTTGACCCTGGCGGAGAAGCTCTGGAGGGACCACTTGGTCCTCAAGGGTGAAAACGGCGCACCGGACCTGCTTTACATCGATCTGCACCTAGTACATGAGGTCACCAGCCCACAGGCATTTGATGGGCTGCGTCTGGCCGGTAGAGGCATCAGGCGTAAAGATTTGACGATTGCCACCGAGGATCACAACACTCCTACTCAAAATATTCACTTACCAATTGCTGACCCAACCTCAAGAGCCCAGGTTCAGGCGCTTCGCGACAACACTGCTGAGTATGGAGTGCGGATTCACTCGCTTGGAGACGACAATCAGGGCATCGTGCACGTTGTCGGCCCACAACTTGGTCTAACCATGCCTGGCCTTACCGTGGTCTGTGGTGACTCCCACACTTCAACGCATGGGGCCTTTGGTGCATTGGCCATGGGTATCGGCACCAGCGAGGTCGAGCACGTTTTGGCCACCCAGACCCTGCCACTGCAGGCCTTTAAAACTATGGCTATAAACGTCGAGGGGACCCTTCGCAAGGGGGTCAGCGCGAAGGACATAATCTTGGCCGTTATCGCCAAGATATCCACCGGTGGCGGACAGGGGTATGTCCTTGAATACCGTGGAAGTGCAATCAGGGCCCTTTCTATGGAGGGGCGTATGACGATTTGCAACATGTCAATAGAGGCCGGTGCTAGAGCCGGACTCGTGGCTCCAGACCAGGTGACATTTGACTACCTAAAAGGACGCCCTCACGCCCCAGCTGGTGACGACTGGGACCAGGCCCTGAAAGACTGGGCCGATCTAAAAACTGATGACGATGCGGTGTTTGATGCCGAGGTGTTTATCGATGCTGACACTCTGGACCCGTTTGTAACCTGGGGCACAAATCCAGGGCAAGGCGTCTCGCTAATGGACAGCATTCCTGACCCGGAGAGCTTTACTGATCCTTCTCAAAAAGCTGCTGCCTTGCGCGCCCTGGAATACATGGATCTCAAAGCTGGCACCAAGATGAAGGACATCGCTGTTGACACCGTGTTTTTGGGTTCTTGCACCAATGCGAGAATCGAAGACCTTCGGGCTGCCGCAGATATTCTCAAAGGTCAAAAAATAGCCTCGGGTATACGCATGCTGGTAGTTCCAGGGTCTCAACTGGTGCGCATTCAGGCTGAGCAAGAAGGTCTCGATCAAGTCTTCAAGGACTTTGGGGCAGACTGGCGTTTCGCCGGTTGCTCAATGTGCCTGGGCATGAACCCAGACCAGTTGGCACCTGGCGAGAGAGCAGCCTCCACTTCCAATAGAAACTTCGAGGGACGCCAGGGCAAGGGCGCGAGGACTCACCTAGTGTCTCCCATGGTTGCCGCCGCCACAGCAATCAGGGGAACCCTTTCAGCTCCTGCAGATTTGGAGAT
>DGPE01000037.1:7678-24830 GCA_002390305.1 Micrococcales bacterium UBA4448
GACACCGACCAAATCATCCCAGCGGTATTTTTGAAGAGAATCACAAAAACTGGGTTCGAAGACGGGCTCTTTGCAAACTGGCGTCAAAACCCTGACTTCGTGTTGAATCAGGATCGATACCAGGGAGCAGAAATTCTCGTTACGGGATCAGATTTTGGAACCGGTTCCTCGCGCGAGCATGCGGTCTGGGCCCTCAAGGATTATGGCTTCAAGGCAGTGTTTAGTTCAAAATTTGCCGATATCTTTCTTGGAAATTCTGGAAAGCAAGGTCTGATTGCCGGGGTAATCACCGACTCGGACACTGAAAAAATCTGGGCCCATATTGATGACAACCTCGGTGCAGAAATTGAAGTTGATTTGCCAAGTCAAGAGATCAGGCTGGGCGAGATGGTAATTCCGTTCGCCATCGACGAATACACTAAGTGGCGTCTCACCGAAGGTCTAGATGACATTGGAATCACCCTTCAAAATGAAGCTGCTATCTCAGCTTACGAGGCCAAAAGAGAGTCTTGGAAACCGAAGACCCTCCCAGCCAAAGGAGTTTGAGTGAGCCTGATAACAATTGAAGGTGGCAAGCCTCTCAAGGGGCGTGTCGAACTTAAAGGTGCAAAAAACCTAGTTACTAAAGCCATGGTTGCCGCACTGCTGGGCGACACCCCCTCCACTTTGCTTGAAGTTCCTCACATCTCAGATGTTGAAGTTGTGCAGAGACTTTTGAACCTTCATGGCGTCACAATTACACACGATGAAAAAACTGGAGACATGGTGCTGGACCCGTCAAAGGTTGACAAAGCGCACATGGTTGACATCGACGCTCACGCTGGTTCATCACGAATTCCGATTCTGTTCTGCGGCCCGCTGCTTCACCGTCTCGGGGAAGCTTTCATCCCTGGGCTTGGTGGATGTGAAATCGGTGACCGACCGGTAGATTTCCACTTCGATGTGCTTCGCCAATTCGGTGCCGTTATTGAAAAGCTTCCAACTGGAACCAGGCTGAGTGCACCGGATGGCTTGACGGCTGCAAAGATCGACCTGCCCTACCCTTCGGTCGGAGCGACCGAACAGGTGCTGCTCTCAGCTACTGTCGCCAAGGGTCTGACTGAGCTTCGTGGTGCAGCAATCGAGCCTGAGATTATTGACCTGATTGCGATTTTGCAAAAAATGGGTGCAATTATCTCGGTGGATACCGACCGAGTCATTCGAATCGAAGGCGTCAAACGGCTACACGGCTACACGCATAAAGCCTTATTCGACAGAAATGAAGCTGCTTCCTGGGCAGCTGCTGCGTTGGCCACCAGGGGTGACATATTTGTCGGTGGTGCCAAGCAGGTAGAAATGATGACCTTTTTGAACACTTTCAGAAAAGTTGGCGGAGAGTTTGACATCGAACCCGGCGGAATTCGCTTCTTTCACCCGGGCTCCGAGCTGCAACCAGTGGTCATTGAAACCGATGTGCACCCGGGTTTTATGACCGACTGGCAGCAGCCGCTGGTTGTTGCTCTCACTCAGGCCAAGGGCATTTCTATAGTCCACGAGACTGTCTATGAAAACAGGTTTGGTTTCACCGATGCTCTTGTCAAAATGGGCGCCAATATCCAGATCTATCGAGAGTGCCTCGGCGGGAATCCCTGTCGTTTTGGTCAGCGAAATTTCAATCACTCAGCTGTGATTTCCGGCCCCACCCCATTGCATGGGGCGGATATTCGGGTGCCTGATCTTAGGGGTGGCTTCTCTCACATCGTTGCGGCTCTAGCCGCAGAGGGAACCTCAAATGTTTCAAACGTGCAGCTTATTTCGCGTGGCTATGAGAGATTCATAGACAAGCTGCAAGATCTTGGGGCCGACTTCACATTCGAAGGTTAGCTATGAAAAAGGGCAATGAAGCTTTCAAGAATAAGGAAACCGACTGGGCTTTTCGCGTCACAGCTGCAATTTTGGCACCGATTATCAGGTTGCTCTACAACGTCAAAACAACTGGCATGGAGAACCTGCCCAAGGGCGGCTACATTCTGGTTGGTAATCACGTCAGCTACCTAGACCCATTCGCTTTTGCCTATTCGGTCTATATTCACATGAAAAGAGTCCCGCACTACTTGGCCAAAGAGTCGATTTTTAGGATCCCAATCATTGGAAAAATTCTGCCTCACGTCGGGCAAATACCGGTCTATCGCAGCGGAAAGTCAAACCAAGAACCTCTCAGAGAAGCCAAAAGGTATCTGGCAGCAGGCCAGGTGATGGTGGTTTTCCCGGAGGGGACTCTCACTCGAGATCCGGATCTTTGGCCGATGCGCGGTAAGGGTGGTGCAATTAGGTTGGCAATTGAGCTCGGACTGCCTGTGGTTCCTGCTGCTCACTGGGGAGTCGATAAAGTGCTTGGAAACTACTCCAAGAAGTTCAGGCCGAACCCATTTCACACTGTGAATGTGAAAATTGGCAAGCCAATGCGCTTTGACCATCTCAGTAAAGATGGGCTCACGAATCAAGAGCTTTTCGATGCAACCGACCAGATCATGCAAGAAGTTGCCAAGCTTGTTGGGCAAATGCGTGGACTGACTCCACCGAAGAAGCTATGGGATCCAACAAATAGCGGTCAAACCGAAACCGGCAATTTCAGAAAAGACAAAAATTGAAAATAGTGGTGATGGGAGCTGGAAGCTGGGGAACGACAGTTGCCAAGGTGATAGCTGACGGCGGTAATGAAGTTTTGCTGTGGGCTAGGAGAGAAGAGCTGGCCACTGAAATCAACGAAACCTCAAGAAACGGCGATTACCTGCCCGGGGTTGACCTGCCGAAAAGTCTCAGAGCAACATCGTCCGTCGAGGAATGTCTTGAGAATGCTGACGAGGTTTATATTGCAATTCCCTCGCAGGTTTTGAGGCAAACCCTCGAGAGCTGGAAGAGCTTGATTCCTGAGCACGCTTCGGTTATTAGCTTGATGAAGGGTCTGGAGCAAAGCACCGGCGCTCGAATGAGCGAGATAATCCACCAGTCGACCGCGATACCGATGAGCCATATTGCGGTGCTATCGGGACCTAATCTTGCCTTGGAAATTGCTCGCAAGGATCCTGCTGCTGCTGTTTGTGCCGCGGAGGACAAGGACCGAGCCGCCCAAATCGCCAGAACATGTTCGAATGACTATTTCACGGTCTTTGCTAGCCAGGATGTAGTTGGCACCGAACTCGGCGGGGTGCTCAAAAACCTAATCGCGGTGGCTATTGGAATCGTGAATGGCCTGGGTTACGGCCAGAACACCAAAGCTTCAATCATGACCCGGGGGCTAACAGAGATTACCAATTTTGCGATCGAACACGGTGCCAGAAGGCGAACAATGTTTGGCCTTGCAGGCCTCGGAGATCTAATCGCAACAAGTGAGTCAAATCTGTCCAGAAATTTTCGTGCCGGTGAGATGCTCGGCAAGGGTTACAGCAAGCCCGAAGTTTTCCGTCGCATGCAGCAGACCGCAGAGGGTCTAACCTCGGTCCAGCCGGTTTTGGAGATTGCCGAGCGACTTGGGATAGACATGCCTATTGTCACTCAGGTCAGTGACGTCCTAGAGGGCCGTATGTCAGCCAAGGATTTCGGTAAGCAGCTGAATTTGGCCGATGCTATTGAGATGGAGTTCTAATGCAGCGCATTGCCCTTATCTACGGTGGAGCATCCAGCGAGCACTCGGTTTCCTGTGTCACGGCGGTGGGTGTCAGCGCGGCAATAGACACCACCAGATACGAAGTCATTCAAGTTGGAATAACTAAGAGCGGTCGGTTTGTCCTAGAACCGGTGAACAATGAGTGGAAGTTGACAGATTTCCCCGAGGTCAGCGAGGACTCGCCAGAATTACTCCTTCCACTTGGTGGTGGCGAGCTCCGGATGGCATCCGGTATTTCACTTGGAAAAATAGACCTTGCCTTCCCGGTACTCCACGGTCCAAACGGCGAGGATGGATCAATTCAAGGTCTGTTGCAGCTCTGCAAGATTCCCTACGTTGGAAACGGCGTGATGGCATCGGCGGTTGCCATGGACAAGGTTTCGGCCAAGGCACTCTTCCGGGAAGCTGGCCTTAGAGTTGCCGAGCAGGTGGTTATCACTTCTACTCAGTGGCAAGACAGCAAAGCTGAGTCACTGAAAGCCGCAAAAAAGATTTGTAATCCTGAGGCTTTCGTAAAGCCCTCAAGATCAGGGTCGTCGGTCGGCGTGAGTCTTGTAACTGATTCGCTAGACCTTGAAATAGCGATTGAGAAGGCACTCCAGCATGACTCAACAGCCATGATTGAAGAACGCATCGAAGGTCGTGAAATTGAGTGCAGCGTGCTTGAGGATGAGCACGGAAATTTAGAGGTTTCCTTGCCGGGGGAAATAGTAGTTACTGGGCGTGATTTCTATGATTATGAAGCAAAATATTTGGGAGCTGGAGCCGAGCTAATAATCCCTGCAGTGCTAGCCGATAGGCATGCAGCTGTTCTCGTAAAGGCTGCCAAGTCGGCATTCAAGGCTCTCGGTTGCTCAGGTCTTGCCAGAACAGATTTCTTCCTGACAAAAAAAGGTTTTGTGATTACCGAGGTAAACACGATGCCGGGCTTCACCCCGATTTCGATGTATCCGGCACTTTTCGAGGCTTCTGGAATTAGTTACCAACAGCTTGTTGAACGCTTAATTCAAAACGGGCTCCAAAAAGGTGTCCGTCAAAGCTAATTATTTGGCGCCGTGCACAGTTTGGTTTTAGGTAGCACACTGAGTGCTTGGGAGAGACCTTCAAGCGCTGTTACACCGCTGGCGTCCTCGGAATTCACAACCACCTCCACAGCAGGAATCGTTGCGTAGGAAATAAACCTGAAGTTTGGTGCCAGGGCATCATCCACCAGCCAGTCCGTTGTTCCAGCAGTGACACACGGTAGTGCTGAAACCTCGACCGGCTCTAGGCCACATCGAAGCAACACTGCTGCAGGATTGCCCCAGGCTGCCGTGGCCTGAGCGTTGGTGTAACGAATTTCGTGCTCCCCAAGCTTTTCTGGGAGCCTAACCATGACCTCGGCACAGGCTGGGTTATTGGCGTCTTCTGCCGCCTCGAGGCTCACAGCTTGAGTGCAGCCTGACAGCAGCATCAGAGAAATCGCGGGGATGATGAGTTTTTGCATTGAAATAAGGCTAGCGTTGCTCTGTGGAATATATAGGCGAAACCATCATAGAAATTGGCGAATCAGAGGCACTTTCTCGAGCCTTGAGCGTTTTTAAGAGGGCGGACAGCACTCTGCTTGGCTCGGGTGACGACGCTGCGGTCGTTTCACTTTCAGACCCGAGAGTTGTGATCACGACTGACACCATGGTTGAAAACCATGACTTTCGAACCGATTGGTCATCTGGCTTTGATCTCGGTTTCAAAGCGGTGACAACGAATGTTGCAGATCTGGTTGCCATGGGCGCAACTCCCAGGGCGCTAACTGTTGCGCTGGTTGTTTCAAAGCAAACCAAGCAGGCCTGGCTCGAAGATTTTGCACGGGGCTTGCAAGCGGCCTGCGATCAATACACGCCGCGGGTAGAAGTTGTTGGCGGAGACTTGGCCTCAGGAAGTGAGATTGTCATCGCTGTCACCGCCCACGGTGATTTGGCTGAAGCATCGCCGGTTCTGCGTTCAACTGCGAAGCCTGGGGACTTAGTAGTTGTGGCTGGAACACTGGGAAAGGCGGCGGCAGGCCTGGCACTTTTAAACTTTGACGACCCTACCGCGGCAGCAAGTTATGAAGAGCTGGTTGCCATCCAGCTGCGTCCCTCCCCGGATGTAGTTCTGGGCCTAGAGATTTCCAAGACTGCCACCGCAATGATGGATATTTCTGATGGGCTTTCCCTGGATGCACGGAGACTTGCGAAACAATCTGGTGTGTCAATCGAACTTGAGAAGCGCCTCCTTGAGGGCTACGCAGCGGTTCTAGAGCAGGCCTCTCAGTCGATTAATTCCAGAGCTGGCAGTCAGCTTGTGAACGAGTGGGATTGGGTTCTTCACGGCGGCGAGGATCATTCATTTCTAGTCACTTTGCCCTCTGGTGCGCCTTTGCCACGGGGAGCCAAAGTTATCGGCACTGTCGTTTTGCAAAGGGATCATGCTGTTTATTTGGATGCCGATCCACTTCAAGCAAAAGGCTGGGATTCAGTAACAGGTTAGGCGTGTAGGTCTGAGTTCAGGTTTACACCGTTGCCATCACGTGCGATAGCTTCAACGGCTCCAGTCTGTGAGTTTCTTCTGAAAAGCAGTCCTGGTAATCCGCTTAGCTCCGAAGCCTTCACTTTTTCTGACTTTCCTTCGACAAACAAGGTGACTTTGGTTCCGGCGGTTACATACAGACCTGCCTCAACAACTGAATCGTCGCCGATAGATATCCCAATTCCGGAATTTGCTCCCAGGAGTGCTCTCTGGCCAATAGAAACCCGGTGGTTTCCACCTCCCGAGAGAGTTCCCATTATTGAGGCTCCACCGCCAATGTCTGAGCCATCTCCAACAACTACACCCTGCGAAATTCGGCCCTCGACCATGGATGATCCAAGGGTGCCGGCGTTGAAATTCACAAACCCCTCGTGCATGACGGTGGTTCCGGGAGCTAAGTGAGCGCCGAGTCTGACCCTGTTGGCATCAGCAATGCGGACCTTCTTGGGCACTACGTAGTCGACCAGTCTTGGAAACTTATCTATTGAGTGTGCAACCACTCCATGCTTTCTAAGCTCCAGGGTTCTTTTCTCAAAATCTGAAAGATCCATAACTCCAAAATTGGTGAAAGCCACGATTGGCAGGTTTGAAATTAGTCCATCCAGGTTCAGGGTATTTGGTGCCACCAGAAGGTGAGAAAGCAGGTGTAGGCGCAGGTAGGCGTCCTCGGTCGACTCAACCGGGTTGTTTAGATCGATTTCGCACCTTATAACTTCGAGGGTAAGGTTTCGAAGCTCATCTCTGCCGGCCTTAAGGTCAAGTTCCTTCGGAGGGAACCACTGCAAATCAGAAGAGGGAGCGTCTCCCAGCATCGGCTGCGGGTACCAAACGTCAAGAACCTCCCCAGCATCGGTTTTACTGGCCAGGCCGTGGCCCCAGGCTACTTTGTTGTTTCGCTCTTCACTCATTGGCTCAAGAATACAGGTAGCCTAAATCTCATGCCCGCACTTGATATCTCAAAGACACTTGTTGAACTAACTATTGACCTCTGCAACATTGAGTCAGTTTCCTCGAATGAGAAGTACCTGGCAGATGAAGTTGAAAAGATTCTTTCAGCTGCACCTCACCTGAGCGTTGTGCGTGACGGCAATGCACTTGTGGCTAGCACAAACCTCGATAGGGAATCCAGAGTGCTGATTGCAGGTCATTTGGACACCGTTCCGGTTGCCGGGAACTTGCCGGCAGAACTCCATCACTTCGAGCGCGAGCAGGTAATCGTTGGTCGGGGGAGCGTTGACATGAAAGGTGGCATCGCGGTGATGTTGAAGCTCGCCGTTGAGCTTAGCGAACCAAGATTTGATGTCACATGGATCTTTTATGACAATGAGGAGGTTGCCAGCGAGCTGAATGGACTTGGTCGACTGGCAAGAAATCACCCCGAGTTGATTCAGGGCGAATTCGCAGTGCTTTGCGAACCAACCAGCGCGTTAGTCGAAGGTGGATGTAACGGCACCGTGCGCGTGGAGATTTCCATGAAAGGAATAAAGGCGCACTCAGCAAGACCATGGATGGGCGAAAATGCTATCCATTCGCTCATGGAACCACTGCAGATTTTGAATAGCTATCAACCGGAAACGGTAAATGTTGACGGGCTCGACTATCGCGAGAGCCTGAATGCAGTTTGGGTCTCAGGCGGCATTGCAACAAACGTGATTCCAGACGCTGCAATTCTCACAGTCAACTACCGGTTTGCACCCGATAAGACTGCAGCAGAGGCCATCGCCAAACTGCGAGAGGTGTTCGTAGGTTTTGATTTGCAGGTCACCGACCAGGCCGAAGGCGCACGACCCGGTCTCGATCGGGAAGCAGCGATGCACTTTGTCGCCGCCACCGGAGCGAAAGTCGGGCCGAAGTATGGTTGGACCGATGTCGCAAGATTTTCGGAGATGGCCATTCCGGCGGTGAATTATGGCCCCGGTGACCCTTCACTCGCTCACGCTGATAATGAGAATGTTCCGGTTGGGCACTTGTTTGATGTTGAAGCGGGACTGCGCGGTTGGCTGAGCCTGTAGATAAGTTGCCTTTGCGGCGCCATTTCTGGGATAATTGTGTCTTCTAACAGAAATCCAAGGAGTCAATTCTCATGGCAGCAATGAAGCCTCGCACCGGTGACGGACCCATGGAAGCAGAACGAGAGCCAAGAGGCCTGATCGTTTTGCGAGTCCCACTTGAAGGTGGCGGCAGGCTTGTGGTTTCGGTGAACGATGCCGAAGCTAAAGAACTCTACAAGGTGCTAGAAGGCGTTGTTAAGAAATAGCCTCTGGCCTTCTAACTGCTATTAACAATCCGTCTCCAAGCATTGAAATGCTGGATATAAATTCTTTCGAATCTTCAAATTGACCAACAGCATCTCGCATGGCCGAAGTGTCTTCATCTCTCAACGCCGGATTGGGTGCCCTGTCTCTCCAGAGAGCGTGGGCGATCACGATTGCGCCCGAAGGCTTGACTAAGGACGCAGCGTGCGGCAGCAAGCCCTCGAGGCTCAGTGGGTCGACATCTAAGAAAACCATATCGTAGGCAGCTTCAGTCATATTTGCCATCACCGCGGCTGCTTTGCCGGCGATAACCCTGGCTCTACTGGCCGGGATGTTTGCATTCTGGAAATTCCTCCGCGCCCGATTCTGGTACTCGGGCTCGTCATCGATTGTCGTAAGCGTGCTGGTTTCAGATGCACTCAGTAACCAGAGTCCTGAGACACCGGCTCCAGTGCCAGCTTCAACTATATTTTTGGCCGAAAGCATCGCCGCGATGGAAGCTAGGCCTGCACCGGTTGCAGCTGTTACAGATTCGACACCGAGCTCCTCGGCGCTTTTGCGAGCATCAGAAATATGCGCTGGTTCCGAGGCGAAGCTTTCGGCGTATTTCCAGCTTGAAATTTTATCTATCATCCTGAGAGCAAGCTTAGGTCGGCTTGTGTAAAAACCAGGGATTGGTTGGTTGTAATATCGAGAACATGTTTGGTTTGAGCGCCGAGAAGCTTTTGCTTCTGGCTTTGCTGGCGGTCCTAATCCTTGGGCCGGAACGCTTGCCATACTATGCAAAGCAACTTGGGGAGTGGGCCCGCAAGGGTAAACGGATGGTTGACAACGCACAGGTCCAGATGAAATCAGAACTGGGTGACGGCTTTGAAGACATGGACTGGAAAAAACTTGATCCCAGGCAATACGATCCAAGGCGGATTGTTCGGGACGCTCTAAAAGATGAAATCAAGCGGCCGAATGCAGCCGAATCACTTAATCGTGCCAAAGCACCTCAGAAACCACTGGAACTTGGTGAAGCCCCGCCCGTTGATTTGGAAGCTACCTAAATCTTTCCAATCAGCTTGACCATTTTTGTCATGATTGGTGCAAGTTTCAGATACTGTCTCGCCCTGGTGGGCAACTTGATTGGGAAGTTGTTACTGACCCCAATTGTCCTAGTTTCGGTGAACCTCAGCAGACCTTCGGGCCCGGATCTTCTTCCCATGCCAGACTGCTTCATACCGCCCATTGGTGCAGCCACAGAGGCCATGCTTGCTCGGTAGCCCTCGTTGATATTCACCGATCCAGACATCAACCTTGAGGCAAGTTCTAGGGCTTGCGCGCGGTTACCGACTACCGATGCATTCAGGCCGTACTCGGTGGCATTTGCCAGCTCAACGGCTTGATCAAGCCCCTGGTAGCCAACCAGCGCAATTACTGGACCAAATACCTCCTTGTGAAGGATTTCAGCTCCGTGAGGGATGTCTGTAATTACGGTCGGCGCATAGAAGTTTGGTCCTATGTCACCGAGGCGCTTTCCTCCGGTTAGAATTTTGGCGCCTTCGGCCACGGCTCTATCGACGAACCCCGAAACTCTTTGGATTTGGGCGGCAGAGGTGAGTGCTCCTAGGTCAAAATCGAATTTGCTTGAAGTCCCAACGGTGAGGGATTCCACGCGGGCCTTCAAGATGGCCTGAAATGCCTGAAGATCATGCTGGGGCACATAGAGCCTCTCGATTGCAACGCAAAGCTGACCGGAATTCCCAAATGCTGCGGCGATTGCAGTTTCTGCCGCCTTTTCTAGGTCTGCCCCTGGAAGCACAATCATTGGGTTTTTGCCTCCGAGTTCAAGCGAGTATCCAATAAGCCTTGATGCTGCACGTGTCGCCACCAATTTTCCGGTGGCAGTGGACCCGGTGAAGGCGACAAAGTCTGCGCTGTCGGTAACTGCGTTTCCGACCTCAGTGGCGTCACCGTGGACAACCTGCCAAATCTCCTCTGGGATACCCGCGGCAACAGAAATATCTCTTGCCATCTGAACGGTCTTCGCGGTTTGGTTGTCGGCCTTTTGGACAACGGCATTACCGGCCATTAATGCTGGAATGACATCCATCATGGTCAGAGCCAGCGGATAATTCCAGGGGGTTATTATTCCAACCACCCCTACTGAGGCAGGCTCAATAAATGCGGTCAGCATAAAAGGAACTCCGGCTCTGACTCGCTTTCTCTTCATCAAGCCCGCGGTGGTCTTGGCGTAGTAAGTGATTGCGCCCAGTGCACCGGTGACTTCTTCAAACGCGTGAGCTCTAGATTTTCCAGTTTCGCTCTGCAGCAAGTCCATAAGTTTGTCTTGGTTCATAATTAGGCTGGAGGCAATTGCACCGGCAATTTTTGCTCGCTGCTTGGCTGGAACTGCCGCCCACTCAGGTTGCGCCTGACGGCCAGTTTGGAATGTCAGCCCAACATCGGTTGCGCTGTGTGCCTGGATATCGTGAAGCTTTTGGCCGCTAAGCGGATTGATAACGCTGATGGTTTTCATATCTATTCCTAACTCGGAGTTATCTTCAAAGATTTCCCGGAGAGGCCCCTGGGGGTGGCAATGAGTTTTTTGGCTATTTTTACGATCTCAATTGCAGCTGTGTCTTGTGGGTTGCTAATCACAATCGGCAGAGCCTTGTCTGCCGATTCTCTCAGCCCCTGACTCAATGGAATCTTCCCCAATACTTGCACTTCACTGCCGCTAAGCTCACTCAGGCGCTTTGCTACCGCCTCGCCCCCACCGGCACCGAAAATCTCAATCGGCCCGTTTTCACTGGGCAGGTAGCTCATGTTTTCAATGACACCGAGAACGCTTTGCCCGGTCTGGAGTCCAATTGCTCCAGAGCGCTCTGCGACTATTGCGGCGGTGTGCTGGGGTGTGGTGACAACTAACGACTGCGCCTTTGGTAGTAGCTGCCCGAGGCTGATTGCAACATCGCCGGTACCGGGGGGCAAATCAACCAACAAAAAGTCCAAGTCTCCCCAAAACACGTCCGTTAAAAACTGCTCAACGGCCCTGTGGAGCATCGGGCCTCGCCAGGCGACTGGCTGGTTATCTGAGACGAAGAAACCAATTGAAATTAGCTTCACTTCGTGAGCAATCGGTGGCAGCATCAGATGATCAACCTTTGTTGGGGCTTGATTGACTCCCATCAGCTGAGGAACTGAGTAGCCAAAAATGTCCGCATCGAGCAGGCCAACTTTTTGGCCCAAACCGGCCAATGCAACCGCTAGGTTCACGGTCAAAGTTGATTTGCCAACGCCGCCCTTTCCGCTAGAAACGAAGATCACTTTGGTGAGGTTGTCCTTTTCGACAAACGGGTTGAATTTAGCTGGCCTGTCTCCGCGGAGTTTCTTGGTGAGCGCGGCTCGCTCCTCTTGACTCATGGTCGTCATTACAACTTCCACGTGTTTAAACTTCGCAGCTAGAGCTTCGTTGACATCCCTCTCAATCGACTGTGCCGCCGGGCAACCGACAATCGTGAGCTTGATCACTACCTTCACCGAGTTTGGCTCTTCTTGAATTTCACCGACCATTCCAAGCTCCGTGATTGGCAGCCGCAGTTCAGGATCGATAACGCTGGAAAGTGCGCTCAGGGCCTTGGCAGTCATTTGGTTTTTTTACCGGGCTTTTGGTCTTTTCGCAGCTCTTCCAAAAGCTCTTTCATTGCGCCCCTAATCTCGTCTCGAACGAAGTCCCTGGTGGCAACCTCGTCCATTGAAAGCGCAAGTGCGGCCACTTCTCTGGCCAGGTATTCGGTGTCAGCGAGGTTGCGTTCGGCTCGCTGTCTATCTTGCTCAAACTTGACTCGATCACGATCGTCTTGACGGTTTTGGGCCAAAAGAATTAGTGGAGCGGCATATGATGCCTGGAGTGACAGAATCAAGGTTAAGAGCGTGAAGTTTAGGGCCCGAGGATCAAACTGGGAACCTTGGGATGCCAAAGTGTTCCAGCTCAACCAAAGCGCAACAAACACTGTCATCACGATCAAAAAAGCGCCAGTACCCATCGCTCTTGCCAAACGCTCTGAAACCCGTCCCACTGTCTCCTGAGAGATGTTTGGCATGCGGAATAATGGGCGGCCGGTCATCGGCTTTTCGAGCTCTGATTGGTTTCTAGCCATTAGTTGTCCTCCTCAGTTCTCCAGTCATCGGGCAGCAGGTGGTCTAGGACGTCATCGACTGTCACCACACCCATGAGATGTTGTTGGTCGTCAGTGACCGGCAGTGCTACCAGGTCGTAGCTGGCTAAGTCCCGGTGAATCTGAGCTATCGGTGTGTCCAGGGCAATCGGCTGCTGCTCGGTATCGAGAATCGATCCGAGTCTCTCGTGCGGGGGATAGCGGAGTAGTTTTTGAAAGTGCACCACCCCCAGGTATCTGCCGGTGGGTGCTTCATAGGGAGGTAGCGTTACAAAAACCTGGGCCGCAAGAACCGGCTCCACCTCTTTTCGCCTAACAAGAGCCATGGCCTCAGCCACAGTGGTGTCTGCCGCACAAATTATGGGCTCGGGCGTCATCATGCCACCCGCGGTATACGGCTCATACTGCAACAGCTGTCGGATGTCTTCGGCTTCTTCAGCATCCATCAGGTCAAGCAGAGTCTCGGTTCTTTCGGCAGACAGATTTGCCATCAGGTCGGCGGCGTCATCTGGGCCCATCAGGTCTAGAACCTCAGCGGCTCTTTCGTCATCTAGGTCATTGATTATTTCAAGCTGCTCTTCTTCTGGAAGTTCTTCCAGAAGATCTGCCAGCCGCTCATCATCAAGTTCTTCGGCCAGGGCCAGCATTCTCTTTTCTGGAAGATCCAAAACCGCGGTAGCCAAATCGGCAGGCCTGAGGCCAGAAACGGCAGTTAGCAACTGCTGAGCATCTTGATCGGCTGGGTTCTCCTGATTCTCGGCAACTTCATGCCACTGCAGAAATACGGTCGGGCCTTTGGCAAAGGGGATCCCTGATGTCTTTTTTTGCTTTCTTACAAACAACTCCGAAAGAACCCAGTCTCCTCGGGATCCGAGTTCAATTGCAAAATCTTCAATGCTTGCAAGCTGCTTGTCTTCTAGCAGCGTTACTTTGCGCCCCAACATCTCTGCTATTGCTCTGACTTCTTGGCCCCGCATGGTGAAGCGACGCAGGTCAATAAGGCCATTGGTCATCAATTGTCCAGGAGCGATTGCAGTTACCCTTGATATCGGCAGGAACACCCTCCGGCGGCCAGATATCTCAATTATGAAGCCGGTGGCACGCGGTGGGAGGGTCTTGCGGTAGGCCATTAGAACGTCAATAACTTTGCCGACTCGATCCCCAAGCGGGTCAAAAACACCACAACCAGCCAATCTGGCTACGAATACTCTGGTTGCGCTCATAGAGATAACCTTATTGTGCCC
Source organism: Micrococcales bacterium UBA4448 (assembly GCA_002390305.1). GTDB lineage: Bacteria > Actinomycetota > Actinomycetes > Actinomycetales > Microbacteriaceae > Aquiluna. Next base: position 21,537 of record DGPE01000037.1, read on the forward strand.
AATCCGATACTGAAAGGCTTGCCAGATGTCTGACCCCAACAATAGTCAACGAAGAAAAGGCCAAGCCGCTTCAATCCCCAAGGGTCATAGCCTTGGAGAATTTAGAACCCACACGGAAGCCACCGAGTTTGTAAATCGCTTGGTCGCTGGCGAGTTCAAGGCAAATAGGGTTTCTATCATCGGTCACGATCTAGTAATGGTCGAATCTGTTCGTTCGAGGCTGGGCTACGGCAGGGTCGCACTCTCGGGTGCACTAACCGGTTTTTGGTTGGGCCTGATTTTTGCATTGCTAGTGGGTGCTGGAATAGATACCAGCGCAGACGGGACTGTTGCCTACGCCCCGCAAGAGTTCCTGGCTGTTCTAGTCATGGCGGCGGGCGGTGGCATGCTCCTGAATATATTGCGATTTTTGGCCAGTAAGAATAAGCGTGGTTTTTTGAGCTCTCAGATGCCGGTGGCGGCTCGTTATGAAGTTATTGTGCCCGAAGAGGATGCGGTTGGCGCGCACAAGGCCTTGAAGTTAACCGGCGCCGCCGAGTAGTTCATATTCATACCAACTTTCGATTTCCTGCGGGGTTCTGGGGATCATTGCGCTTAGGTTTTCTGAGCCGGTTCCGGTAACAAGCACATTGTCTTCGATCCGAATTCCAATTCCTCGGTAGGCCTCAGGAACGGTCAGGTCGTTCTGGTGGAAGTAAAGACCGGGTTCGATGGTGAAGACCATCCCAGCCTCAAGGGTGCCGTCCTGATACATCTCACGCCTTGCCTGGGCACAGTCATGAACATCCAGACCTAAGTGATGGCTCGTTCCGTGAACCATGTAGCGACGGTGATGTTGGTTATCACTTTCAAGGGCTTCCTCGGCAGTCACTGGCAGAATTCCGAGCTCCGCAACCCGCCTGGCAATCACAGCAATGGCTGCGTTGTGAATTTCACGGAACTTGATGCCGGGCTTCACAACCGCAAAGGCGGCATCCGCAGCTTCCAGCACCGTGTTATACATCCAGAGCTGCTCATCTGAATACTTGCCGTTTACCGGGATAGTTCTTGTGATGTCGGCGGTGTAGAGGGAATCAACCTCGGCACCAGCGTCAACAAGAATTAGGTCCCCGGCTTTGACATCCCCGTCGTTTTTTGTCCAATGCAGGATGCAGGCGTGAGGACCACTGGCAGCGATAGTCTCATAGCCGAGCTCGTAGCCTTGTTGCCTTGCGGTGGAATAGAAGGCAGTCTCAACTACCCTCTCGCCCCTTTGCTGCCTTGCGGCTTGCGGTAGTGACCTGACAACCGCTGAAAAGCCATCTGCGGTTATTTGAACGGCAGTTCTTAGCTCTCTCAGTTCATATTCATCCTTTATAAATCTCAGCGTGGACAGGGCAACTTCAAGCTCTTGGTCTTCAATATCCAGAAAGTTGGGCCAAGTTTTCTTGTCCTTTTTGAAGTCCTTTATATCTTTGGTTCTTATACCCAGCTGAGTTTCAACATCCTTCAGGGTCGGCCTCGGGCCAACCCAGAACTCGCCTATTGCTGGGTTTGCAAAAAATTCATCGGTGTTCTTACCTGCGGTTGGAAGCAGGTAAAGAGTGGCCTGCGCTTGGCTAGAAGTGGAATCAATCACCAATACCGACCCTGGAACGGTTGCTGATCCCCAGCCGGTCATGTGTGTAAAGGCGGTATCGGGGCGGTAGCGGTAATCGCTGTCGTTTGATCTCACCTTCGGTTCGCCTGACTGCAGGATTATTTGCCGGCCAGGGAAGGCATCGGAAATTGCTTGCCGTCGTCTGGCTGCAAAGTCTGCTACCGCCCAGCGCCTGATTTCTGGACCCTCGAGTTCTGCCCACTTCGAGGAAATAAAATCCATGAACTTTTCAGAGTGCGGGGTGCGAGATCGGTTCGTTGGCTGAGATTTTTTCGTCATACGACTATTCTGCTCCTGTGATAGACCTGCATGCTCATAGTAATAACTCAGATGGCAAAGACTCTCCAACCGAGTTGGTTGAAAATGCTGCAAAGGCCAACGTGACCGTGCTTGCAATTACAGACCATGACACCACTGCCGGCTGGTCAGAGGCGATAAGAGCAGGCTCCAGGTTCGGAGTTCGAATCATTCCAGGGATTGAAATATCCACCAGACAGCGAATCGGAAACCATCGCTCGATTAGCGTCCACATCTTGGCTTACCTGCCGGATCCAGAAAATGCAGACCTCAGGGCAGAGCTAACAAAAACTCGCAGTTCAAGAGTTAATCGAGCCAAGAAAATGGTGGAGCTGTTGGCCGTTGATTATCCAATCAGCTGGGCCCAAGTGCTAGCAGAACTTCCAGAAGGTGCAACTATCGGCAGGCCTGCAATAGCGGATGCTCTTGTCACCAGTGGAATTGTGCCAAATCGCTCTGATGCTTTTACCTCGATTTTGAATTCACAATCGCGGTATTACGTGTCCGATCACTCGGTTTCAACGGTCGAGGCTATTTCTCTCATTCGAGCAGCCGGTGGAATCTCCGTTATTGCACACCCTTTGATTGACTTCCCGCCGGGTCAAGCACTGCAGGATCTTCCCGCTGAGTTTTTCTCAGAGTTAATTTCAGCAGGTCTAAATGGCATCGAAATTGATCATCGGGCAGTCCCGAGCCAGGCAAAGCCTTGGCTACGCCAGCTGGCGCTGAAACACGACTTGATTATTACCGGATCGAGTGACTATCACGGTGTTGATGGAAAAGAAAACCGACTGGGTGAGAACAGCACCTCACCCAAGATGCTGCAGCGAATTTTGGATCAGGCCACTGGCTTTGAGCCGCCCCTATAGTTTCTGCTCCGACTACGATCGCGATTTCTCTGTGCCGCCGGCTCATTTGATCCTTCCGACCTGGCTGGTCGCGATCCCTGTCGATTTCCCGATTTTGAGTTTTGCCTAGGGGCTTGACTGGAAGACTGCTGCTTTGCTGCAGTTGCTCTGCCGATTCGACCCTTGGTTCCAGGGGCGATTCCGAGCTCTTGGAACAGGTGCTCAGAGTTGGAGTAGGTTTCGGTTGGCTCTGGGGTGCCGAGGTCTAGCTCACGATTGATATGGACCCAACGAGCCAAATCGTTCCAGTCGACAAAAGTTATTGCAACGCCGAGTTTGCCAGCGCGACCGGTTCGGCCAATCCGGTGAAGGTAAGCTTTCTCATCCTCTGGAACCGAATAATTTATTACGTGAGTAACGTCGTCAACATCGATACCACGGGCGGCGACCTCGGTGGCAACGAGAATCTCTTTTCGGCCATCTCTAAAAGCTGCCATCGATTTCTCTCTA
>DGPE01000079.1:0-1960 GCA_002390305.1 Micrococcales bacterium UBA4448
ATAGCCGCGACCCTCATTTGAGGGAGAAACTCCGTCGGACATGAGCATCAGCGAAGATCTTATGTGGTCGGCAATTACCCGCATGCGGACATCGTCTGTCTCGTCTGCTCCGTATTCTTTACCGCTGAGCTCGGCGGCCAAATCGATTAGGGGTCGGATCTGATCAATCTCATAAATGTTTTCAACCTCTTGGAGCAAAAACGCCACTCGCTCCAGACCCATGCCGGTGTCAATGTTTTGCTTGGGAAGTTCGCCGAGAATCTCGAAGTGATCTTTAGTGCCACCGTCAGCACGCTCGTACTGCATGAAGACCAGGTTCCAGATTTCGATGTATCTGTCCTCATCGGCCACCGGGCCGCCCTCGATGCCGTATTCCGGACCTCTATCAAAGTAGATTTCAGAACAGGGTCCTGCCGGTCCACGCTGGCCTGTCGACCAGTAGTTATCAGCCATGCCGCGTTTTTGAATTCGCTCCGCTGGGATAGTGGTCTGTTCTAACCAATATTTGATTGACTCTTCGTCGTCCTCGTACACAGTGGCCCAGAGCTTTTCAGGGTCAAAGCCATAGCCACCCTGCTCAACACTTTTCGTAAGCAGCTCCCAAGCGAATGAGATTGCTTGTCTCTTGAAATAGTCTCCGAAACTGAAATTGCCATTCATCTGGAAAAATGTTCCATGACGAGTGGTCTTTCCCACCTCGTCAATGTCTAGTGTTCTGACACATTTCTGCACTGAGGTGGCTCGAGAATACGGGGACGGCATCACTCCGGTCATGTAAGGAATGAATGGCACCATACCGGCGACCACGAACATGAGCGTCGGGTCCTGACTTATAAGTGGGGCGCTAGGCACCACCGTATGGCCTTTTGATTCAAAATAGGACAGCCAGCGCCGCCTAATCTCGGCTGTCTTCATGACTACTTTTTAGATTTAGAAGCTTTTTGGATCTCGGCTTCACGCTCTTGATAGCCCGAGGTGACAGCGCTGGTAAAGTCTCTGGCTGCTGCTTTTACATCATCTACGGCTTGCTGCGCTTTTGGATTATCACGCATTTGAATTAGTGTGACGGCCCCAAGCGCTGCTCCGGCAATAAACCAACCTAATTTAGACATAAGCTACTTCCTCTTTCCAAACACCTTGCTAACACCCTGCAACAATCCGAAAACCTTGGTTAGCGGCGCGCCGACTGAAGCCGTGAATACCGCCACCAAAGAGGAGATGTTTGTAGTTACCTGTTCAACATCCTTTGAGATGTTGTCCATTCTCTTTAGTTGTCGATTCGCCTCACTGAGCGTCTGCTTCGCCTCCGCAAGAATCGGTTCGAATTCGTTGTTGAAAACTGTGACGGTTTCAGCTGTCTTATCCAAAAGCTTGCCCAACTTCACAAGCGGGAATCCAAGCAAGAGGACAAGCAGAGCTACGCTGGCGGCCAAAATGACCACAGCAAGCTCTCCGCCTGTCATTCTTAGCTACCTGGCTGCGTAGTACTCAACTACAAGCTGCACTTCACAGGTCACTGGGACCTCTTCGCGCTTTGGGCGACGAACGAGAGTTGCTTGTAGCTTGTCAAGATCAACGGAAATATATTCTGGGGTTTTAGCCAAAACGTCCGAGTGACCACCAGCGGCGGCTACCTGGAAAGGCTCAGTGCGTTCACTCTTCTCGTGAACGTGAATCATCTGTCCTGGCTTGACTCTAAATGATGGACGGTCTACACGCTCTCCGTCAACAAGGATATGGCGGTGGACTACCAGCTGACGTGCCTGGGAGATTGTTCTGGCCATTCCGGAGCGGAGCACTAGTGCGTCGAGACGCATTTCCAGCAGCTCGACAAGGTTCTCACCGGTCAAACCAGAGGTGCGCTTGGCTTCCTGGAAAGTCTTGCGAAGCTGTGCTTCGCGAATTCCGTACTGGGCGCGCAAACGCTGCTTCTCGCGAAGTCTCACTGCGTAGTCAGAGT
>DGPE01000079.1:1998-2370 GCA_002390305.1 Micrococcales bacterium UBA4448
CTGCGTAGTCAGAGTCGCTCTTGCGCTTAGTGCGGCCGTGCTGACCCGGTCCATAGGGTCGTTTTTCCATGTATTTTGCAGCCTTGGGCGTCAATGCGATACCAAGGGCACGCGACATGCGTGTCTTACTGCGGGTTCTAGTGGCCTTAGACAAAAAGGTACCTTTCAAGCTTTAGTTTGGATTTTATTGGTCGAACAAATTCCAGCCGCAGAATCTAAACAACCTGAGAATACTAACAGAGCCAGCAATGCATGTCACTATTCAAACAGGATTTTTCTAACTGCCGCAGCTCTAGCGGCTATCTCTGCTTCGTAGCCATTGTTTGATGGGTTGTAAATAGCCTCGTTGCCCTCACGGTATTTCTGGGCAAC
>DGPE01000079.1:2507-10017 GCA_002390305.1 Micrococcales bacterium UBA4448
GATTTATAGCCTCGTATGCGCGATTGGACTTTGGTGCAAGCGCCAGGTAGATCGTGAGCTCAGCAAGCGGTATTCTCCCCTCTGGCATTCCGATACGTTCCACGACACCGGCTGTCGCCTCCGCAAGCACGAGAGCCTGAGGATCTGCAAGCCCGATGTCCTCCGCCGCGAGAATCATTAGCCGCCGCGCAATGAACTTTGGATCTTCTCCCCCGACAATCATCCTCGCTAGATAGTGCAAACCACTGTCCACATCTGATCCACGAATCGACTTTATAAAAGCGCTGATGGTGTCGTAGTGATTATCCCCGGACTGGTCATAGACCAGGGTCGCGCTTGCTGCTTGCTTGGCCTCGTCCAAACTGACTTTTACACCGGAGCTCATCGCAACCTGCTCCATGAGGGTTAGTGCTCTTCTGGCATCGCCCGATGATATCTTCACCAGATAGTCAAGTGCTTCTGGATCGAAAGTTTTACCCGGCAATCCTTCGGGTACTGAGAGTGCTGATTTTAGAATCTCAAGCATTGCAACATCGTCGATCGGCGCCAGTGTGACGACTATTGATCTTGAAATCAGCGGTGTGATGACGCTGAATGAGGGGTTTTCTGTTGTGGCAGCAATGAGGGTGATGACACCGGATTCAACGGCTCCAAGTAATGAGTCCTGTTGAGATTTAGAAAACCTATGTACTTCGTCCAAAAACAGCACGGTTGGTTTGTCGTAAAGATTCTTAAGCTCCTTGGCCTTGGCAATAAGCTCTCGAACCTGAGAGACACTCGCGCTGACCGCACTCAGCTCCTGGAAGTGAGAACCACCAGACTCACCAATAATTCTGGCAATAGTAGTTTTGCCACTGCCGGCCGGTCCCCAAAGAATGACCGATGTCCAGCTAGCCGAGGAATCAGCAGTTAGAAGCCTTGCCAGCGGACCGTTTTTGGTCAGCGCCAGATTTTGCCCCAAGACCCCGGCTATAGCCGTTGGTCTCAACCTTGCCGCCAAAGGAATTTCTACCACACGCGAAGTCTAAGCAACACCTAGAATTGCGAGGGCGGAAAATAGGTGATTTATGAAAACAGATAAGAAGCTTGAAAACTATCAAGCGAAGCAGGAACTCATTAAAAATAGAGCGGAGCGATCTAAGACAGATAACAAAACTTTTCTATTGGCCGCGGCCGCAGCGATAGTGATTGCGCTAGCTGGACAACTCGGCTATTACTCCTTCGGTCCCGGGCAAGTTGATTCTGAAACTGCCGAGGGTGAAACCGTTGAAACTGTCACCGACGCCGCTGCGCAAGAGGAAGTGACTCCAACGAATGACCCGCTAGTTCCATTGGCTTCACTAGCGGAAAACAGATTATGGAATGGCTCACTGAATCTAAACGATGATCAACTCGACTTTGAACTATTCGGTGACCTTGCTCCCCAGGCGGTTGCAAACTTCGTCGCCCTCGCCGGTGATAGCTATTTTGAAAACATAAGCTGCCACCGACTGGTGACCGCGGGCATCTTCGTGCTTCAGTGCGGTGATCCTTCTGGAGACGGCACTGGTGGCCCCGGTTATAACTGGGGGCCAATTGAAAATGCCCCTTCGGCGGACCTCTACGAAGAGGGTGTCTTGGCAATGGCAAGGCGCGGTGGTGATGACTACTCAATGGGTTCGCAATTTTTCATCGTCTATCAAGAATCCAATATTCCCTCTGACGCTGTTGGTGGCTACACGGTCTTTGGCAAAATCACAACTGGATTAGATTCTGTAAAGTCGATCGCAGAGGCCGGAACTTCCAGTGGCGCCTCGGATGGATCACCTGCAGTTGAAGTACTGATCAGTGCAGTTTCGGTAGAGTAAGACAAAACCAACAGGAGCATCCCTTGACAACCAATGATTTCGGCCGCGTAGACGAGACCAACAACGTATTTGTTTCCGACAGTGGAGCAGAGCGCTTAGTAGGTCAATATCCAAACGTGACACCCGAAGAGGCCTTGGCCTATTTCGTAAGAAAGTTTGAAGATCTCTCAGCACAGGTTAGAACCCTGGAACAGCGGATTGCGGCCGGCATAACAGATGCGAAGAGTCTAAAAACCACAAGGGAACACCTGACCAAAGAGCTCGTTGAGCCAAAGGTGGTTGGAAACATACAAAACCTCAGGGACAGGGTTGAAGCGCTCACCGCAGCAATCGAGAAGACGGCTGAAAAGGCCAGCCTGGAGCGGGCCGCGCAGGCAGAGGTTGCCATGGCAGCCAAAGAAGAAATCGCTGCTCGAGCCGAGGCGATTATTGCCAACCTAGGCGGAATAAACTGGAAAAAGTCGGGCGTCGAAATGACCGAGCTTTTCGATCGCTGGCAGAAGCTGCAAAAAGAGGGTCCAAAAATTCCAAAGGCGAAGACTGACCCAATCTGGAAGCGATTCTCACAGGCTCGAGCAAAATTCGAGCAGGGTAGAAGAGCATTCTTTGCAAGTCAAGACGGCTCCTTCAAGGAAGCCCGTGCAATCAAACAGTCACTTGTTGCCAGTGCACAAGCTTTACTTTCCAAGGGCAGTGATGCTGCAGATGCCTATAAGAAGCTCCAAAACCAATGGAAAGACGCAGGCAAAGCCGGCAAGGCGGAAGACACGCTTTGGAAAGAGTTTCGCGCCGCAGGTGACGCCATTTTCGCTGCCAAGAAGCAAAAGGATGCAGAAGTTGCTTCGAGTCAAGCTGCGAACCTAGAAATGAAGACGGCTCTAATAAAAGAGATTCAGGCCATAAAGTTCGAGGACATCGATGCGGCTAAGACGGTCATATCCAGTGTTCAGGCAAAGTGGGAAAAAATCGGTCACGTGCCAAGAGATCAGGTTCGCAAGATCGAAGAACCCCTTCGTCAAGCTGAGAAGAAGATTGCAGAGATGCAAGCTGATGCCTGGCGTCGTTCCGACCCTGCGGCCAAAGCGCGTTCAAATTCGCTGGCCACGCAGCTTGAGGATGCCATCTTGAAATTGGAGGCCGAACTGAAACTAGCCAAGGCTGACAAGAAAAAGGCCATAGAGGAGCAAATAACAGCCCGCAAAGCCTGGTTGCTTGCTGCTCAGCAGGCCGTAGATTAGCCTCTAGCCCGTTTTTAGCCTGTAGACGTCGTATACCGCCTCAATCTTGCGAACTTGGTTCAAAAGGTGGTCTAGGTGGCCCGGGTCCGCCATTTCAAAAATGAACTTGCTTATTGCCACGCGGTCGCGACCAGTTGAGACGGATGCATTCAAAATGTTCACGTGGTTCTCAGTCAACACTCGAGTGACATCGCTGAGCAGCCCTGATCGATCTAAGGCTTCGATCTGGATCTGAACCATGAACACGCCTCGCGCCTGGTCGGCCCATGAAACATCTACCAGGCGCTCTTTGCTGAGGCTCTTGACGTTCTTACAGTCGACTCGGTGAACTGATACCCCCTCTCCCCTGGTAATAAAGCCTGTGATTTCATCACCTGGAACCGGAGTGCAGCATCTTGCCATCTTGGACATCACATCTGGGTCGCCCTTGACTAATACGCCTTGCGACTCATTCTTTCGTTGACGCAGGGACTTTGGAACCTGGATCGGAATTTCTTCGGTTTGTCCTTCTGGCGTCAGCCCCTCAAGTTGCTTGAGCCGATCTATCACGGTGGCAACTGACACCTGGGCCTGACCGATAGCACTATAAAGCGCGGGGATGTCTGTGAGCGACTGCTCCTGAGCAACCTTTTGAAGCGAAGCAGAGCCCAGCAGTGACTGCACCGGCAATCCCTTTCGGCGAAGCCCTCTGGCCAAGGCCTCCTTGCCATCCTCGGTGGCGATTTCTCGGCGCTCTTGAGTGAACCAATGCTTTATTTTTGCCCTCGCACTTGGTGAGCCAACGAAATTTAGCCAATCTTTACTCGGCCCTGCGCCCTCTGACTTTGAAGTTAACACTTCTACTGAGTCTCCGGCCTGAAGCTTGCTCTCAAGCGGAACCAGTCGACCGTTTACCTTTGCGCCAATGGTCTTATGTCCAACTTCGGTATGGACCGCATAAGCGAAATCTATTGGAGTTGATCCGGCTGCTAAACCGACCACTTTGCCCTTGGGAGTAAATACGTAAAGCTCTTTGGCCCCAATTTCAAATCTCAGGTTGTCCAGGAACTCCCCCGGGTCGGCGGTTTCTTCCTGCCAGTCGGAGAGTTGCTTTAGCCAGGCAAGGTCGACCGCTTTGTCATCTTTGCCCGCCTGCGCCTTATATTTCCAATGGGCGGCCACTCCAAATTCGGCTCGATGATGCATTTCAAGCGTACGAATCTGGATCTCAACCGCTCTGCCCTGCGGTCCCACAACTGTGGTGTGCAGCGATTGATAGAGATTGAATTTTGGCATCGCGATGTAATCTTTGAACCGACCTGGAAGTGGTGACCACCTAGCGTGGATTGCTCCCAAGGCTGCGTAGCAATCCTTTACAGTGGCGACAACAACACGCACACCGACCAAATCGTAGATGTCGTCGAACTCTCTGCCTCGCAGAACCATCTTCTGGTAGATCGAGTAGTACTGCTTTGGTCTGCCGTCTATCTGCGCCTTGACGCGCCCCTGCTTGAGTTCTTGGCCAATTTCGGCAATCACTATCTGGGTGTAGTCGTTCCTCAGCGGATTTCTTTGTCCAACCAACGAAACGATCTCTTCATACACCTTTGGATAAAGCACTGCGAAACAGATGTCTTCCAGCTCGACCTTCATGGTCGAGATTCCAAGCCGATGGGCTAGAGGTGCGTAGATCTCAATTGTTTCTTGAGCTTTACGTTTCGCCGACTCCGGGGAGACAAAGCCCCAGGTCCTTGCATTGTGAAGCCTATCCGCCAGCTTTATGACTAGGACACGAACATCCTTGCTCATAGCGACGACCATTTTTCGCATGGTCTCTGATTGTGCGCTGTCACCAAACTTCACTCGGTCTAGCTTTGTAACGCCATCAACCAATAGGCCAACTTCCGGCCCAAATTCCTGTTCAAGAGCCTCTTGCGAATACTCGGTGTCTTCGACGGTGTCATGCAATAGTGCTGCAGCAATTGTGGCAGGACCGGAGCCCAAGTCCGCAAGAATGCGTGCCACTGCCAGCGGGTGGGTGATGTATTCCTCACCCGATTTCCTGAGTTGGCCCTCGTGATATTTCTCGGCGACCCGATAAGCCCTATCGATGACGGTTAGGTCCGCTTTTGGATGAGCGGTCTTGACAATCTTGGTTAGTGCGGCAAGGTCCGAATCATAAGCCGTCGAGGATCGGGTAAATATTTTCGGCAGACGGGCACGAAGCGAGCTTGATTTCGCATCGGTCATTTTGCCACCCTCTAACGGAATGGCCCTATTCTATGCCCGACTGGCGGCAACCTTCTCAGCGGCTTTCTTCAAAGCAGGCTCACCTTCACGCAAGTGAGCGTAAACCGGTGCAGCCAGGAAGATGGACGAGTAGGTACCGACGATTGTTCCGACAAATAGCGCCAGTGCAATGTCTCTTAGTGTTCCTGCTCCGAGCAACAAGGATCCAACGAACAGAATCGAAGCGACTGGCAGAACGGCAACAACAGAAGTGTTGACAGAACGCACCAGGGTCTGGTTTACAGCCAGATTTACCATCTCACCGAAGGTTCGGGTTTCGGAATATTCAATTTCCAGAGTATTCTCCCTGACCTTGTCGAAAACCACCACGGTGTCGTACAAAGAGTAAGCAAGAATTGTAAGAAAGCCGATTACAGCAGCCGGGGTAACCTCGAACCCAACGCCCGCATAAATTCCAGCCGTAAGAATCAAGTCATGTGCCAGCGCGAGCAACGCGGCTACCGACATCTTCCAACTTCGGAAATAGACGGTCATCAGCAATGAAACCAGAATCAGGAATACCACCAGTCCGGTGAGGGCCTGCGCGGTGACATCAGCTCCCCAGTTGGGACCCACGAAGCTAGAAGCAACATCTGCACCATCTACGCCAAATGCTTCGGCTAGAGCCAATCGAGCTTCTTCTGATTCAAGGTCTGCCAGCTGTTCGGTTTGGATTCTGATGTCTGCTAGACCCACATCAGTGATTTTCACCTGAGACCCGGGAGATATTTCGGCAAGCACATCTGCGGCAACCCCGTGTGACAGGCTCTGAGAGTTAGTAAGCCTAAACTCAGACCCACCTCGGAATTCGATTCCGAAGTTAAACCCACCTCGAAGCACTGGCAACAGCATTGCCAAGATAACTGCCACTGCAGCTGCGGTATACCAGAGCTTGCGTCGGCCCACAAAATTGAAACTCTGCTCTCCTGAATACAGCCGGTTACCAAATTCGCGTGCTCTACTCATTGTTTTCTCCCTTGCCTGCAAGTGCTTTTCGTTCGGCAATTGTCTGCCTCTTGGCAGCCTCCTTAGAAGACTTCTCCACCTTGCCGGCGGCTAGCTGGTTGGCTACGCGGAACTCTCCCCTGCCCGCATACGATGCGGCCTTTGCGGAAAGGTCAAACCCTGAGAATCTGTGCCCAGACGCGAAGAACTTATTCCTGGCAAGCAGCTGAACCATTGGGTGAGTGAACATAGTCACTATTAGAAGGTCGATCAAGGTAGTTAGACCCAGAGTAAATGCAAACCCTCGGACCGATGAGCTGGTGAGAAGATACAGCACGACTGCTGCTGTAAAGCTGACGGCATCTGAAATCAAGATTGTTCGAAGCGCACGCTTCCATCCGGCTTCCACCGCGGCTTCAAGATTCCTGCCGTCTCGAAGCTCATCCCTAATTCTCTCGAAATACACGATGAAAGAGTCAGCAGTAATACCGATGGCAACAATCAAACCAGCAACTCCAGCAAGGGAAAGCCGGTAACCCTGTCTCCACGACAGGAACGCAATGGCCAGATAGACCAGCAGTGCCGCAACGATGAGCGAGCCGAGCACTACAGTCGCTAGACCTCGATACTGAAAGGTCATGTAGATCACTACGAAGATAAGTCCAATAAGGCCGGCTATCAGACCAGACCTCAAGGATTCATCGCCGAGGGTGGCCGAGATGTTCTCCTGTGACTGAACCTCAAATCCGATTGGTAGGGCACCATATTTCAGCTGATCAGATAGGACCGTCGCCGATTCCTGAGTAAATGATCCCGTTATTTGTGCCTGCCCATTGGTAATGACGGCATTAGTCGAAGGAGCAGTTATAACAAGGCCGTCGAGTGTGATTGCGAATTGATCGGCCGGAGATGGCTGACCGAAGAGTCTGGCGGTAACCTGTCCGAATGCCTCTGTTCCTTCGGCGTTGAATTCAAGATTGACCGCCCAAGTGTTGGTAGATGCTCCGGTTTGAGTTGTAACAGTACCTGCGCTGGCGTCTGAGATACTCGCGCCCTGGACTTCAACTGGCCCGAGGATGTATCTATACAAATAGTTTTCGTCGCAAGTCACGAGCGCTCTGGTTGGGTCGTCTACCTGCCCTGGCTGCCGGAACACTGAAAGACAATCCAGCTGTTCGAACTCAGCTATTACCTTTTCTGTTGCCCAGGCTG
>DGPE01000043.1 GCA_002390305.1 Micrococcales bacterium UBA4448
CAGGCTCTCGCACACATACTTGCCACCCGAGAAATCTCAAACCCAAGTGAAGTTTCCATCTTTGCAAGAAACCAGCAGAGCCGCGCGGAACTAATCGCAGGTCTTGCTCTTGAAGGAATTGAGGCAAGCGTTGGAACTCCCAAGAAATTGGCTGAGGCAGACCTAATCATCACGGCAACAACAGCCAGAAGCCCGCTGTTTGCATTGTCTGAAATCAAACCAGATTGTGTAATTGCTGCGGTTGGCTCTCATGAGGCAGCTGCTAGGGAAATTGGAAGCGATGTTGTCGGGGCCTCACAAGTGTTTATTGAAGAGCATGATGCATGCCTTCGCGAGGCCGGTGACATCGTCTTAGCTTTGCTAGATCAATCAATTACTGAAGACTCCCTCATTGAGGTTCGAGACCTGTTTTTTGGAGCCGAAGGCCAAGAACAAATCGAAGCAAAAGACTCTGGGATTAGGTTTTATAAATCAACCGGAATGCCCTGGCAAGACTTGGCCATTTTTGCCGAGGCTTTTAAGATTCTGAAGTAGGACTCTCGCCGTCAGGCTCTTTAGTAGTCCAGTTCCTTGGCTCAATGACAACCGCCAGCGGCAATTACCTCAAGAGTAAACCGTGGCCCTCAAGCTTGCGCCGCCGTTTTCGTTGAAAACCAGCGCATAATTATCTTCCGTGAGGGTCGAAAGCACTTTCAATCCAGACCCCAAGCGAGAGCTTCGCTTAAGAGGCCCAGTTCCGTTGTCCACCACTGAAATCTGGAACGCACCGCGCTCCTCGCTACTTAGCTGAACTTCGATTTGGTCAGCTGACCCATGTCTAATGGAGTTGGTGATTGCCTCTTGAATAACCATGAAGCAAACATTTTCCTGCAGCACAGTAAGGTTTTCGCAGCTATTTGAAACCTTGATGTTAGCCACAAAAGACCACATTTCTGTCAACTGCCTAAAGCGTTCTGAAAGCGGACTTTGGGTTTCCTCCAAGAACTCAATCTTGGCTTTTGAAATAAACTCAAGCACCGTCTTCTCAAGTTCACCAGATGCCGAGAGCACAGATTCGTCCAGAGAAAGCTGCAAAGCCAAGACATCTGACTGCACTGCTCCATGCAATTTTTGAGAGAGGCGACGGTAAATCAATGCACGAAAAGCTCGCCCAAGCGCACCGCCTTCATGAGCGTTCAAGAGTCTCGAGTATTTATCCGTCTCGGTTTTCGCCGAAAACAAAGTGGATGCCGTAAACATGATTATGGCCACCAGAACCGCGAAATTAAGCAGGCAGCCAGCCAGGAATCGGACGGGATCTGTGCCATCCAGCAGAAAAAACTGATTGACCGCTGTCACCGGAAAGGCCACTATCGAAGACGCGATTACTATGGCGAGTGCACCTTTTCCCTTGCCAAGTTTTTCCCAAAGTTCTTTGGCAATCAGAAGTGCGACTGAGAGTACCAAACAGTTGATCATTGCCGGTATAAGGGATAGCGAAAAGTCTCCGAGCAGTGCGTTTATGATCACTAAGAAGGCGCTGTAAATGATGCTGGTGGCGATTGGAAAGTGGAATGGGCGAACGAAATAAGCTTCCGAACTGGTTCCCCGAATCACAAAATAGTTTGATGTTGGCTGAGTGAGGCTTGCCAGGGCATTAGACAAGGGTTTGATGCATTCTGTTATGACCCGCTCCAATGAGGCCCTACTGGTCATTCCTTGGCTTTGCCTGAGTTCTTCGAATTTCAGAGCAATATTCTTAGAGAGGTCATCAAAGATTGACCCAAGTTGCTCGAGAAGATCGTTGCCACCAATGCTTTGGGCTTTCTGCTCCCAGCTGATACGTCGCCTGATTCTTGATAAGCGTCGTAGCCTTTCGGCCGTTGAAAGGGCTGGAATGCCAAAGGCGCCAATCAATGCAATAACCGCCAAGTCGCCAAGATCAAAGGAGGTTTGCTCTATCGGCGACAAGTACCCGATTGCCATGCGCGAGACATAGCCCACCGAACCCAGTAGCGCTCCAAAACCTAAAACATACAGTGGGTTGGCAGGCTTTACTCTGGTTTGAGCAAAAATGCTTTTATTGGCTGCTTCGCAGATGCCCAGCAAGATTCCAAAGAGAGCAATGTTTCTCAGGAACGAAAAAACATAGGAGTCCCATGTGTAGCCATCCGGCAGAGCTAAAGAAAACCACACCACTACAAGGCCGCCGATCAACACAAGTTGAAGTCGATCTAGCAACCACGGGCCCCCTATGGCGTTATAGGAGTCCCTCAGAAGCTTCATCTCACTGGCCCTGACCCTTCAAGATCACTCGAGCAAGATGAACACGCTGATTCCTGTTCATCTGAGCCGGCAAACCTAGGACTTTGGAGATTCGGTTCAATGACATAGCAACTGAATCCTCGTTAATCCCGCGAATCTTGGCAATTTCGTTGTTTGAGTGACCAAGCGCTAACAGCGAAAGGGTTTCCATCTGAACATCCGTTAGCCCCGCTAACGGTCCGGTTCTGACTCTTTCATCGACGGTGCCCTCGCCCATGGTTGAGGTGATGGCACTGAGCAACTGATCTATGTCGGTAATTGATGTCTTGGTCAAGTAAACGGACTTTTCTGCAAGGACGGGAGACTTACCGCCATTTATCAACCGTGGATCTTCGTAACTCGTTAGATAAACAACGCCGAGGTTTGGCTGAGCCTTCTGCCAAAGCAGTGAAACATCTATACCGTTTATGGTTTCACCCAGGTGGAGATCGACAATCAAAACATCAATCGAGGACTTTCCAATTAACTCCAAAGCCCCCAGAGCTGTTCCGACGGAAAACACCACGTCTACGGCCTCTTTTTCGAGGGATGACGAAAGAGCCACTCGCAACAAGCCGTTGTCCTCAACAACGCCGACCCTAATCTGGTTATCAACCATGGTTACTGTCCCTCTTATTTGTAGGGTTACCCTAACATTGATAGAAGAAAATATCGCAACTTCTATCTGAGATTTCGCTCATAGCCACTGATTTATTCAGCAAAATTGCCCATAAACGTGATTTCTTCAGTGAAAGAGGCCCCTAGGTGGGGCGTAAACGAGATAATGGCAATGACCTAAAATAAATGCAACTTTACAGATACGTGGTGAGTCGTGCACATCAGCAGAAAACTTTCAGGCCTTCGGGCAATTGCTGCGGCAACAGCGGTTCTCTTGACTCTGTCGGGTTGTAGCGCCGAGCAATCAGAATCAAGGTCTATGGAGTCAAGCCCCTCCACAGCCAAATCTCCCTCTTCAACCGAAGGGTCTGGTGAGGCAGTAGTTTTCGAATCGGGTTACCTCCCCGGTGTTTACCTCCCCGAGCACTGTGAATTTGTCGAGCCCGATGCGGTTCCCGTCTTTGAAGATCTAATCAGCGAACTGGATGCCGAAAACTGTGTTGCTCCTTATACATCACACATCAACCTGCGTGGTTCGGAGGTTGTAACAAGCGAATCAGTGCCCAATGTCTTTGGAGTGTCCCAGTACCTCCGCGTATATCGCCTTTTGGACAAAGTGCCCACCATTGGTCAGTTTGGTCAGTGGGGTCAGTGGGTTGGAGATGAATCACATCACAATGGGGCGTTCAACTCCATTGAGGGTGGGCTCTTTGTCGCTGAAAAAATGGGCCGAAGCTACTACCCCAAATACATGGCGTCAGCTGCAACGCACCTCTACAGCCAAGACAGCGATACCGGCGGCGGTTGGGGGTTTTATGAGAGACGGATCTCTTGTGACGTTCTTGGCAGAGTGACTCTTTCGAACAAGATGATGGCCCCACCAAACCTCATTGCTTTCGAGAAAGATCAAGAACCTTACACAGACGATGGTGGTATTTCAGTGGGCACCTCTTGGGTTGCCCTTCCAATTATTGGTAACGAAATTGGAGCAGTGAGCCCCGGCGACGCTCCCGGCCTTCTTACCTGGACCTTTGTGATTGACGCTGCAAACTACTCGGGGCCAGTCATCGGCTACACCCCGCAGCACTGGAACCTGCGTATGGCCAGATGGAATTCCTTAGAAATGCTTGCTGATGTTTTCAACTGGACAGTGGGCGAGTCATTGGCAGATCCAGCCGGGCAGGCTTTGGTTGATTTTATGAACGAGAAACTAACCGAAACCGAATTGCTTGAGAAAATACAAAATGAATCTTGGTACCAAGAGTGGTGGGCAGACCCCAACAAAACTCATGGCGTTTCCCCGGCCAGAAAGTACATCCCGACTGGCATCGAAATGCCTCCGGTACCTCTATTTGCGATCGAGGATGACGGACAGACATTCATAAAGGCCTATCCACCCAAGATTCCAAACAGCTTTGACCAAGAGCCAATTGCTCAGAACATTCAAACTTTCGACTCAAAGCTCTACCAAGCTTTCTCAAAAACATTTAGGTCCGACTCAACCGACTCTGACTGGAAGAAAAACTTTGACAACCTAGGCATTCCTATGCATGTTCAAGGAAACGAGGACAGTGGGCCGCTTGTTGACTTTTTTGGCCTTCAGCCTAGGGGCGAGGATTACTACGACGGAAGCAGCCTTGATTTCAACATTCAACTGCTGGCTACCAACAAAAATGATGAAACAAGCATTGTCGTGGACTGGTCCAAGACTCCCGTAGCTGACCGAACGCTCAGTAGCTACTACGAAATCGTGGAAGGAAAGCTGGTTCCTGTTTCTGAAGATGCGGTGCCAGAAAAGCTGAGGCAAATGGACTACGGCAACCTTGAAAGCCCAACAAATCTTCAAAATCACTTCGATGAGATTGATCTTTCTTCAGATGACACATTCAACACCGACTGCTGGGTTTGTGAAGATCCAAATGGTTGCGACGAAGAAGTGTTGCAAACCACACTCGACGATGGCAGTCAGATTAGCTACCGCTGGTACAGGTTTGTTGACCAGCCAGTGTTTTGGAACATGAAGCGTGAATACCCTGAGTTTTATACCAATGCTTACCTCGAGGATCTCCAGCAGACCATCGAAACCATGCACACAAAGTGGGATGGCAGCGTAAACCTATTAGAAAGACCCGCTAACCAAGAACACTTTCACCTGGCTGAAATCGATAATGGGCTGCTAGTAGACCCCCCGGCTGGAAAAGAGGTCGGCTGGGTGCCGATTGTTATTGAAGTTGAGCATCCAGATGGCCAATGGCAAAACGAGATAATTCAACCATGGGCTGATACCGGTCCCTGGTTGAGACGCTAGAGAATCAAGCCAAGCATCGCAGGGTTATCCTTCGATGGTTGCATCGGAGTAAAAGTACTTTCCACCAGAGACTTCAATTTTGTTGAAGTTTTCAAAAATGTAATCAATGCCCTTGGCAGCTGGATCAAAAGTGTTGATCCAGTCACAGTTATTGAACAGGCTTCCGTTGATGATCTGCTTTTCCGTGATCATGCCGCGCTCGATCATCAAAACCATTGCGGCAGTCTGGACATAGGTGTTTGCCCCCAAAGGCATTCCAGGATCTCCTCGAAGGTCAAGGTAAGCACGCTTCAACATCGTTTGCACGTAGTCATCTCTGCCGTCGTCCTTAGCCGCCATGTAAACACCGAAATAATCGGCCGTGCCCTCGGCAAACCAACGCAGGTCATTCATGTCATCTTCTTGCCGATTCAAAATCGGACTGCATTGCTTTAGGAGGTAATTGGAAAGCCCGTGATAGGACTCGTGAAAGAATGTCTGCTTCGCAGTGGTCTTGTCTTGATCAGCGGACCAAGCAACAATTGCGGACCTAGATTCAAAACATGGGTCTGGAGCGGTCGCCACATTTGCCGAGCCCTTGATCCATCTTTCCACTCGATCTGCTCCCTCGTTGAAGCCGCGGGCGTCCTCGGGATCGCAACCGACTAGGGCCGCCTGCCAGGACCTAAAATACTTCGCTACCTCATCTTGCTCACTGGGAGAAAGCACGTCGCTGTGCTCTAAGAAGGGATCGCCATCGAATACTTGAGGATCCGGCTCATCGTCTAATTGCTTGCCAATTGGCCACACCAAGCCCATGAAATCCGTTGGAGGATTTAACATTTCGCCGGTAGCCGCGTTGACCCAGGCAAGAACTTCCGCTGAGCTGATTCCCTTTGCGAAACTCGCGGCCACCCTGGTTGGCTCCCGGGTGACACTGTCTTGTGTCGCTGATTGAGTCTCATCGGTTGAGGATTCTTGGCTTGGGCTATCTGAGCCCTCATTAGCTTC
>DGPE01000070.1:0-3271 GCA_002390305.1 Micrococcales bacterium UBA4448
TATATGCACCTTGATTATCGCGAAGCCCACTATGCAAAAGTGCTGATGGATGCACTATTTGGCAGGGAGTGCTTCCTGAACGAAATCATCTGGGCCTATGACTACGGTGGCAAATCTAAAAGCAAATGGCCTGCCAAGCACGACACAATCTTGGTTTATGTGAATAACCCAGACGATTATTACTTTGATTCTGAAACAGTTGACCGAGAGCCATATATGGCACCTGGATTGGTTACCCCTGAGAAGGTCGCCAGGGGTAAGTTGCCAACAGATGTTTGGTGGCACACCATCGTTTCTCCAACCGGAAAAGAAAAGACCGGTTACCCAACCCAGAAACCACTGGGAATCCTGAGGCGAATTATTAGTGCCAGCTCAAAACCTAGTGACCGGGTACTCGATTTCTTTGCCGGCTCCGGCACCACTGCTCACGCAGCTTTTGAGCTGGGCAGAAACTTCACTGTCGTTGATCAAAACCCGGAATCATTGGAAGTGATTCAAAAAAGACTCAACGATCTTGCAGTTCCGTTCGACTTTCTCGAGAAATAAACCAGACCACCACAAAAGCGATTAGCACAAACAAACTCGCTGCTGCCATCGCCATGCCAAAGTTCTCAGCCCCGGGTCTTGCAATCAACCTAAACAAAACCAGCGGCAGCGTTGCCTCAGAGCCATAGGCCAGAAAACTAGCTGCGCCGAACTCTCCAAGTGAACCCAGTGCTACGAATGCACCGGCAATTGCAAGTGGCTTTCTCACAAGCGGCGCCTCTACCTGCGAAAACATCTGCCAACCAACAGCTCCATCCAAACGGGCAGCATCCTTGATTTCAAGTGAGACAGCTTGCCTCGCTGGCCTGAGCACTTGATAGCTAAGGGGAATCAGAAACAGGCTCTGCACCATTGGAACCAGGAGCCAACTGCCACTGATGCCTGCAGGAAGGTACCCGCTGAGAATCAAAAACACGAGACCGAAAACAACGGGGGAAATACCTATCGGCAAGAGCACACCAAAGCTGGTTTTTCTTCTTCCTGCAATAAGCCAGGCGATTGGCAGCGCGATCAGCGCGGCGACCACAAGGTTTCGCAAAGAATTGATGCTTGCATCCAGCACCGAGATGTTCAATAAATCCCTGGCACCCTTGCCACCTAGATTTTGAACGTTTTGAACCAACCCGGGTCCAAGAGTTGCCGCGCGATAAAAGACCTGAATAAAGACAAACCCGATTGCTGCCAGCAGCAAGGTGCCGAGAATCCAACCAAGTCGTGAACCATTGGAAGCTGGAACTTGCTCACCAAATAGCGATGTTGGCTCAGCACCAATTGATCTGGCCAAATAGAAAAAACAAAGTGTGAGTGCGGTTTGCAGAAGAGCCAAAACCAGAGCCGAATTGAAATCAAGATCTCTGAGTGCTGCGGTTGCAATTTCAGTTTCCAGCGTCTGCACCTTGCCCTGGCCCAGGGTCAAAACAAGTCCGTAGCTGGTGGCACTGTAAAGGGCGACAAGTAATCCTGCAGAGAGCATTCCACCCAATTGCTGCGGCAGTTCAACGAAGAATCTGGTCGATAATCTTCCAGCGCCATCGAGTGAGGCTGCCTCAACTTGGTCTGACGGTACCTGGTTGGCAGAAATGATTCTGGCCATGAACCCAGCGTTCATCAAAACATGAGCACCAATGATCCAAAGTATTCCAAATCTGGAATTCATCTCCGGGGACTGAAGCGGCAGCAGAGATAGACCGACCAGAAAAGGAGGCAGTAAGAATGGAACCACAATGACTGCCGAAACAAATCTTCGGTACGACTTCGAAACAGAGGCCAGCCAGTTTCCTATCGGGTAGCCAATGAGCGCTGACACCACCGCACTTGCCAAAGCAATAAGTGCGGTGGTGACAAACAGCTCGAGGTTAGTTGTCAAATACGTCTGACCAGTCCTTTAGCCAACGCTCACGATTCTCAGAAAAGTTGAGGTCAACCCCAAGGACGCTCGTGGCTGGTGTTGCGAACATCGCCCAGTCAGCAGGCACCTCAATCTCGGTGTTTGCAGGATAGACATACATTGCCGAAGGCACTGACGCTTGGAAGTTATCAGCCAGCAGGAATTCCACTATTGCTTCAGCACCAGCTTTGTTTTGAGCATTCTCCAGCACACCTGCATATTCGGTTTGCCTGAAGCACTCTGATGTCAGTGCTTTGGATCCGGCACTGCCATCTTCATTCACTTCGGCAGCCGGTGAGGATGCATAGCTCAGGACAATTGGGCGATCTCCGCCGTATCTAGTGAAGTCAACGAAATAGGCATCTTCCCAACTTCCGGAAACCTTCAGTTCGTTATCTCGAATAGATCTCCAGTAAGCAAAGACCTCAGCGCTGGTTTCAAAGCCTGCGTGAGTGGTTGCGAGGAATGCCAGCCCAGGGGATGAAAACCTCGGGTTAGTGACAACCGTCAAACCACGATATTGCTCCTGGCCCAATTCCCTCCAGCTGGTTGGAGGTGTGATTTCAGAATCGGCAAACCAATCCAGGTCGTAGTTGAAGCAGACGTCTGAGAAGTCAATGGCGGACATCTCACCGTCGACTACTTCATTTTCGAGTGCAACCGATTGGAAGGTGTTGTCGATGCCGAAGAATGCATCTGCAACCGGAGCATTTTTGGTGAGCACCAGTTGGTTTGTAAGGGAACCGGTGTCACCCAGTCTGATAATTTCTAGATCGAAACCGGATTCGCTTTGAAACTCCGCAATCAACTCATCGCTGATCACAAAGGAATCGTGAGCTGCGAGTCGAACCGTTGTATTTTCTGCTGCGGCACATCCGCTAAGGGTGAGCGCGCTTGCTATCAGTAGTGCTATTTTTTTCATTTTTCGTGCCTTTCGAGGATGCTAGGCACGGGTTAGAGGTCTCTACCTACGCTGGAATTACCCAGATCAGGTTTGACGGTCGAAGACTCTATTTCTAGTCTTCCTCTCAGTCCGGTTTACCGAACTCCCGTGGTTACTACTCTCACTCTAACAAGAAATAGCTAGTGGCTCATTCCCGCAGCATCGGCAGCTTCTTGAGAGGCACTCTTTTCGCGGAGCGGGATTTCCTTGATGAACCAGCTGACTACAAAGGCAGCCGCAACAAAGAAGATCGCAACGAAAAACACGGTCAACGAGGATTCGACAAAGCCAATCCGGAATGGCAGGGTCAATCGCTCATCCGCACCGATCATGAAAGACGAGTCAAGGGTGATCTGGTCTCCTGCAGCGGGACCTGATTGCAGGATCCCCAAGAT
>DGPE01000070.1:3327-6712 GCA_002390305.1 Micrococcales bacterium UBA4448
CCTTGAGTGACGTCTGCCCTGGTGAACGCGCCTGAGATCTTTTCACCAACGGTTCCAAACAGAATTGACATAAATACTGCAACACCGAGTGTTCCACCCATCTGGCGGAAGAAGGTCACGGAGCTGGTTGCAACGCCGATGTCTTTGCCGGCAACAGAGTTCTGGCTCGCAACCATGGTTGTTTGCATCAATTGACCAAGCCCGAGACCGATAAGGATCATGCCTATTGAAATTACCCAAATCGGAGTGGAGGCATTCATCATCAGCAGCATGTAGAGATAGCCGAAGAACAACACTGCGGTACCAGTGTTGAAGAAGATTCTGTACTTGCCTGTAGCTGACATGACGCGACCAGAAACTATTGTCGCGGTCATCATTCCAGCAACCATTGGAAGCATGAGCAATCCTGCTTGAGTTGGGCTTGCACCATAGACAACCTGGATGATCAATGGCAGCACGATCATGCCGCCGAACATTCCGATTCCCATGATGAAGCCGAGCACCTGCGTTCTAGCAAAAGTGGCATTCTTGAATAACGAAAGCGGAATCAATGCCGCTGAGCCCATTCTCTTTTCAATCATGATGAAGCTCACAATTCCAAAGACACCGGTGACATACATCGCAATCGAAAGTGGGCTACCCCAACCCCACTCACGACCCTGCTCGGCAACCAAGAGAATCGGAACAACCGCAAGCACGATTGTTGTTGCTCCCCACCAGTCGATCTTCTGTGGCTGTGGGGTGTGGGGTACATGCAAAAAGGTAATGACCATAAACAGCGAAACTGCGCCAATTGGAAGGTTCATAAGAAAGATCCATCGCCAGCCGTCGATGAACAAAAACTCTCCGGCACCCGCGAAGGCTCCACCGATGACCGGACCCAATACAGATGAAGTTCCAAAGACAGCCAGGAACATGCCCTGATATTTGGCTCGCTCCTTTGGGGGAACAATGTCGGCAACGATTGTTAGAGCGAGCGAGAACAAACCACCGGCACCAAGCCCCTGCAATGCCCTGAAGGCGGCAAGTTCAAACATGCTGGTTGCAAACCCCGCTGTTGCAGAACCAATAATGAAAATTACAATTCCAACAATGAACAAGGGCCTACGACCAAAAATGTCACCGAGCTTGCCATAGATCGGGGTGCTCACCGTGGAGGTGATCAAATACGCGGTTGTCGCCCAGGCCTGCAGCGAAAGACCGCCAAGGTCATCGGCGATGGTGCGCATCGCAGCACCAACTACCGATTGGTCAAGGGCAGCCAGGAACATTCCTGACATTAGACCGATGAGAACTATCCAAATTTGCTTCGGCGTCATGGTGCCGGATTGGGCTGCCTTTTTTGCGGCATCCCGAGAAGTGTTCGTAGCCAACGGCTCTCCTAGATTTAGGGTTTAGACGTGCGTAATCCTACTCCTTTGAAACGGAGTCCAATATTTATATTTGGACCCCCTCTCATTTTGGGCACACTGGGACTCGGGTTGGTTTTGCAATCTGGCATGTTCGCTTCCCCGGAGCACACAATCATTGCTCAGCAGGTTGAAGCGTTCCAAGCTCAAAACCTAACTCCACCAACACCGGAAATGACCGACTACCTATACCCACGCTCAACTATTGATTTTGCGAACCAGCAGTACGTTGTGGTGAATAAACATCGAGAGCTACATCCAATCGATTACGCGCCGGCAATCCTTGTCGCAGCACCCAGCTCCGAGTCGCTTGATAATTCCAGAGAGCTCCTACTGACTCCTGCAACGGCAACTGCCCTGGTCGAAATGGCAAAAGATATGTATGAACAGGGTTACGGGAAGTTGTTTGTGAACTCTGCATATCGGACCTACGAGTACCAAGTGGAGCTCTTTGAATCAAAGACCGGCCAATATGGGCTTGCTGAGGCATTGATTCGGTCTGCAAAAGCCGGTCACTCAGAACACCAGACCGGATTGGCTGTCGATGTTTCAGTTCCTGATCAGGGGTGCGCAATCATGCAGTGCTTTGGTGACACCAAAGCCGGCCAGTGGATTGCAGACAATGCTTGGCGCTATGGCTTTATTATTCGCTATGAAAAAGACACTACGGTAATCACCGGCTACACCTATGAACCGTGGCATCTTCGTTATGTCGGAATAGAACTGACCGAAATCTATTCTCAAAATGGAATACAAACGCTGGAAGAGTTCTGGGGGCTGCCCGCTGCCGAGTTCTACTTGGAAGAAATGACCGAGTCGACAATCGACTGAGCTTCGGACAAAACTGTTTCCAGGTGATCTAACCCGTTGAAAGACTCTCCATAAATTTTGTAGACGTCTTCTGTGCCGGATGGACGAGCTGCAAACCATGCGTTCTTGGTTGAAACCTTCACACCACCTAAAGCCCCACCGTTCATGGCTGAGGTTTCAATTTTTTCTATTGTCTCCCCGCCAAGTTTCTTGGCAGAAATATCATCTGCGGAGAGCTTTGCAAGCACACTTTTTTGCTCGAGTGTTGCCGGAGCATCGATGCGCCGATAGCTGGGCTCACCAAACTCCTGGGTGAGCATCGCGTATTGCTCGGACGGGCTATATCTAGTGCTGGCTTCCATTTCTGCCGCCAAGAGACACATTATGATGCCGTCTTTGTCGGTGGAGAACGGTTGGCCGTTTAGACGCAGGAACGAAGCTCCGGCCGACTCCTCGCCACCGAAACCTAAGCTGCCATCCACCAACCCCGGAACAAACCACTTGAAGCCAACTGGAACTTCAACGAGTTTTCTGCCCAGAGATTCGACGATTCGATCAATGATCGAAGAGGAAACCATTGTCTTACCGACGCCAGCGTGAGAGTCCCAACCCTGCCTGGATTCGATTAGGTATTGAATCGATGCAGCCAGAAAGTGATTTGGGTTCATCAAGCCAGAATCTGCAGTCACGATGCCATGCCTATCGGCATCGGCATCATTGCCGGTTGAGATGTCGAAGTTTGCTTTGTTTTCAATGAGCGATGCCATTGCAAACGGCGACGAGCAGTCCATGCGAATCTTGCCGTCCCAGTCCAGGCTCATGAAACCAAACTGCGGATCTACCTTGTCATTTAGCACCGTTAGATCCAACTGATAGTCACTGGCAATTTGTGCCCAGTAGTGAACCGCTGCCCCGCCAAGTGGATCGGCACCAAGACGCAAACCTGAGTGGCTGATGGTTGACATGTTCAGCACTTCACCCAGTTGTGAGATGTAGTTATTTTGAAAATCAAATTCTTTTGGGTTGGGAGTGGCTCGCTTTACTCCGGTAAGGGCTGCCGCCAATAGCTCGTTGGCTCGATTAGCGATGCGAGAGGTTGCATCGGTGTCCGATGGGCCACCGTGAGGGGGGTTGTATTTAATGCCACCGTCTTGGGGTGGGTTGTG
>DGPE01000082.1 GCA_002390305.1 Micrococcales bacterium UBA4448
GTCCCGAGGACAGCACCAATCGCGACCCTTAGGGTTTCACGCCGTCGAATGTGCCGCAGTGCATCGGCCACTTTAGTGGAATCCCGATTGCGCTTTAGTAAAGCTTCGATTTCCATGCCCAGTTGCTCCGCCGATGGAGGTTGGAGGCTGGACTCTTCAGCGAACCAGGATGTTGATTCGGGCGTATATTCCAGTAGGCGCGCGATGTATTTTGAAGAAGAGAGTGCCTTCATCAGTCGCTCTGCCGCACCAGAGGAATCCCGCAGCATCTTGAGGAACCAGTGACTCTCCCCCAACAGCTCACTAAGCCTTCGAAAACTCAGCAAGGCGGCATCTGGGTTTGTACCATCAGCCATCCAGCGAATCAGTACTGGCAAGAGCGTCCGCTGAATTACGGATCTTCTAGAAACACCGCCGGTTAGAGCATCGAGGTGCCTCTTAGCTCCTGCCGGGTCAGTGAAGCCCAGCGAGCTAAGCCTGTTGACCAGCTCAGCCTCCGATAGCCGGACCTCCCCAGATGTCATTTCAGCGGCTACCAATAAAAGAGGGCGGTAGAAAATTGCGTCGTGAAGCACTCCCACTTCCAACCTGATCTGCTGCCAGGTAGACATCAGTGCTTCCGGACTACTGGCCGGATCTAGACCTCGTGCAACCCTTCTCAGATCAATTTTGTCCTCGCTGAGAACGTGACTGCGCCTGAGCTTAGTTAGTTGAATTCGATGCTCAATTGCCCTGAGTGTTCGGTAGTACTGGGCCAAATTCGATGAGTCGTCGCGACCAAGTAATCCAGCTGACATTAGGCGGTTAATCGCTTCAAAAGTGCCGGCAACCCTCAGGCTCTCATCAGCAACTCCGTGCACAAGTTGCAGCAATTGAACTGTAAATTCAACGTCTCTTAGCCCACCGCGACTCAACTTAACGTTGACCTCACGATCTTCATGGGCCAGATTGGCAATTACCCTTTTGCGCATGGCCCTTGCATCGTGCACCAAACTCGACCTCTTACGCGGCCCCCATATCAAGCTCTGCACTTGCTCTAGGTATTCCAAGCCGAGGTCGCTGTCACCGGCAGAGGTTCTTGCTTTCAAGAGAGCCTGGAACTCCCATGGCTCCGCCCACTTTTCAAAGTGAGCTTTATGAGCCTGAACTGTTCTGACTAGAGCTCCGGACTTGCCCTCGGGCCTTAGGTTTGCATCGACCTCCCAGAGTCCGGGCTCTGGAGCTGCTTCATTGATAACCAAAGCAAGTCGCTGCGCGATTTTTGTAGCAATCTCTAAGAAGTTTTCTTGTTGACCTTGCGCCACATAGATGACATCCACGTCGCTTACGTAGTTCAGCTCCTGCGCGCCTGTTTTTCCCATTGAAATCACTGAGAGCAGCGTGCTACTGGAATCAGCAGCAGAGATGCGGCCCTCCGCAATAAGTTCTTTGCGGGCCACTTGCAAACCGGCCTCCAACGCAGCATCAGCAAGCTTGGATAGCGAGTGACTGACATTCTCGACGATTGCCATCGGCGATAATGTCGACAAATCCCGGTCAGCTACCTGGAGTAGACAACGCCTGTAGGAAAGTCTCAGGCTTGTCCTGTTTTTCTCACTTAGCTTGAAACTCTTGGGAAAGCTTGCGGCGGCGCTAAAAACATCCAGACTGCTTTCATCCCTTAGAAGGTAGTCCGCCAAACCATCGGAAGCACCCAGCACCATGCACAGCCTATGCAGCTTCGCCCCATCCTGGACAAGGGTCAAGGCCCTGTCAGAGTGTCGCTCAATCAAGTTGATGAGATGAATTAGCACCCTGTCAGGCGATGCGGTCTTGGGAAGCACCGCAAGTAGCTTTTCTAGGTCAAGCTCATCATTTAGCTGAAGTGTCGACAAATTGGCTCTAGCTTGAGTAAGTTCCTCAAAGCCCAGTTTTGCCATTTGGCTGAGCGAGACCTCGTGTGAACGCGACATTTAGAGGGTTTTTAGATTTTGTTCTATCTCATAGGGGGTTACCTGTGAGCGGTAATCAGCCCATTCATTTCTTTTATTGGCTAGCACGAAATTAAACACTGACTCTCCAAGAACTTCAGCTGCAAGCTCAGAATCTTCAAGCTTCTTGATCGCATGATCTAGTGATTGAGGAAGTGCTTCGATGTTCAAGGCCTTACGTTCCATGTGGGAAAGCGCCCAGACATCCTGCTCGATCTCATCGGGTAATTGGTACTCCTCTTCGATGCCCTTGAGGCCAGCCGCTAATAGCAGTGAGTAGGCAAGATAGGGGTTGGCAGCCGCGTCCATTGCACGGTATTCAATTCTGGTGCTCTGTGACTTCTCCGGCTTATGCAGCGGCACTCTAACCAGAGCGCTTCGATTATTGTGGCCCCAGCTAACGTAGCTCGGTGCCTCACCACCACCCCAGAGCCTCTTATAGCTGTTGACATACTGGTTGGTAACGAGAGTAATTTCAGGAGCATGCTTTAGGACTCCTGCCATGAACTGCCTTGCAGTAATGGACAAGTGATACTTTGCCGCCGGATCGAAAAACGCATTCTTATCGCCTTCAAAAAGTGAGAAGTGTGTGTGCATGCCCGAACCAGGCTCGTTGGTGAAAGGCTTTGGCATGAAGGTCGCGTAAACACCCTGCTCGATGGCAACCTCTTTCACCACCGTTTTGAAGGTCATTATGTTGTCAGCCATTGAGAGTGCATCTGCGTATCGCAAATCAATCTCGTTTTGTCCCGGCCCGCCTTCGTGGTGTGAAAATTCGACAGATATACCCAACTGCTCAAGCATTGTTACGGCTCTGCGGCGGAAATCGTGCGCCGTGCCACCTGGCACGTTATCAAAGTATCCGGCATTATCAACCGGAACAGGATTTCCCTGTTCGTCCACGGAACTGGACTTCAGCAGGTAGAACTCAATTTCTGGGTGGACATAGAAGCTGAAACCCATGGCAGCAGCCTTATCCAGTGTTTTTCGAAGAACGTTCCGGGGATCTGCTCCAGCGGGCTGTCCGTCCGGAGTTGCAATATCGCAAAACATCCGAGCTGCGGGATCTACGGTGCCTCGCCACGGCAAGATTTGGAATGTAGCGGGATCCGGTATTGCCAACATGTCAGCCTCGGAATTTCTTGCAAGTCCTTCGATAGAAGAACCGTCAAATCCAATGCCTTCTGCAAAGGCTCCTTCAATCTCGGCGGGGGCGACAGCGACCGATTTTAGAGTTCCGGCAACGTCGGTGAACCATAGTCGAACGAACTTAACTCCCCGTTCTTCTATTGTCCTCAACACAAACTCTTGCTGCTTGTCCATAAAGCCTCCTCACGCTTCTAATAGGCTATCGGTTGTGAGTGTCCTAAATGTTGCTTTTGCTCAGACAAACCCGGTGGTCGGGGATGTCGAACACAACCTTGAACTAATACTGAGCGCGGCATCAGAGGTTGCCGATAGGGCAGATGTATTAATTACTGGCGAACTCGCGCTTTCGGGTTATCCCATGGGCGACCTAAGTTACAGAGCTGACATCATCGAGAGCTCGATGACTGCTCTCAAAAAACTTATCGCTGCCACTGGTGAACAGACTTACAGCAATTTGGTTTTTGTGGTTGGACACATCAGCCCCGCTGCGGCATCCAAGGCAACGGCTCAGTCATCTTTGGCGATAGCTCACAACTCTGCCAGCGTTATTTCAAATGGCGAGCTGATTGGAACATATCACAAGCAAACTCTCCCGAACTACGACGTGTTCGATGACTGGCGAAACTTCGTCCCCGGCCATGAAGAGCTGACCTTCAGCGTCAAGGGGAGATTATGTGCTGTGGCGATCTGCGAGGACATCTGGGTCAAAGATGCGAAGCGGTCCCAAGCCCTTCAGGATAAGGGCGTAGAACTTCTGACTGTGCTGAATGGATCTCCCTATACGCGCAGCAAGCAGCGTGAACGTATAGATGCTGCAAAGCAGTTCCAGCGGGGGTTTGACCTTGCATACGCTAACCTCTCTGGAGCTCAGGACGAGCTGGTCTTCGATGGCAGAAGCTTCTATCTAGATTCCACAGGTAGCGAGATCTTCCACGCCCCATTTGAGCAAGGTGTTTACCTGGCTCAACAAGCTGACTTGCTACAAACTCAGCAGAGTGAAAAAGCAGTGCTGTGGTCAGTGTTGGTTGAGGGACTTCGCCAATACTGCCTAAAGACAGGCCAGCATTCAATTGTCTTAGGTCTGAGCGGTGGAATTGACTCAGCGGTATGCGCAGCTCTCGCCTGCGAGGCAATTGGCTCAGAGAATGTTATCGGGGTGGCACTTCCCTCAAGGTATTCATCAGATCATTCACTTTCTGATGCTGAAGAGCTTGCAAAGAACTTTGAGCTTCACTACCGAGTGTTGCCTATTGAAAAGGCCCATAGGGCCTTCGAAGAGACAATGGAATTTAGCCCTTTGGCGGCAGAGAATCTGCAGGCCAGAATTAGAGCTGTATTTCTCATGGGAATCTCCAATACCGAAGGCGCACTTTTGTTGTCCACGGGCAATAAGTCTGAAATTGCCGTTGGCTACTCAACAATGTACGGGGATGCAGCAGGCGGTTTTGCGCCAATAAAGGACGTCTTCAAAACTGATGTTTGGGAATTGGCGAGATGGCATAACCACACCGGTGACTACCCACTCATCCCCATTGGTTCAATCGACAAACCCCCCAGTGCCGAACTTAGGCCGGGCCAGGTTGATTCTGACTCGCTCCCGGACTATGGAGTGTTGGATCAAATACTTAGGCTGCTAATTGAGGAAAGCGCAACCATTGAACAAGTTGTCGCATCAGGTTTCAATGCGCTCGAAGTTGAGAGGATTGAAGGCTTGATCCGGGCCTCAGAATGGAAGAGATCTCAGGGGGCTGTTGGAACAAAAACTACGGCGGTATCTTTTGGAACAGGTCGTCGGATTCCACTGACCACTAGATTTAGAAAACTATGAAAATTCGCACGGGCACACTGCAGCAACTGAAATCTGAGGGCAAGAGGTTCGCGGCACTTACCAGCTACGACATGCACACCGCCACCATTTTCGACGAGGCCGGCATCGAGGTTCTCTTGGTTGGAGACTCAGCAAGCGATAACGTGCTGGCAAATGCTGGAACTGCTCCCATAAGCCTCGATGAGATGATCCCCTTTGGCAGAGCTGTCGCACGATCAGCGAAAAACTCTTTGGTGGTTATGGACCTTCCTTTTGGGAGCTACGAACTTGGACCAGATCAGGCGCTAAAGAATTCAATCTATGTTATGAAGCAAACTGGGGCAGCTGCAGTGAAGCTTGAAGGCGCCAAATTGGCACAGATCTCCACCCTGGTCGACAATGGCATCCCAGTGATGGGTCATGTTGGGTTTACGCCGCAAACCGTCCACGCTCTTTCTGGCTTCAAGGTTCAAGGCCGTAGCGACGAAGACGCATTGAGAATAACCAAGGAGTGCTTAGACATCGAGGAAGCCGGGGCTTTTGCGATAGTCCTAGAAATGGTTCCGGCAGCCCTTGCTAACTCGATATCCGAGAAGCTGCGAATCCCCACCATAGGCATCGGGGCTGGCTCTGGATGTGACGCGCAAATTTTGGTCTGGCAAGATTTTGCAGGTCTCAGCGCCAAAACACCCAGTTTTGCCAAAAGCTATTTATCGCTCCGGCAGCAATTGAGTCAGGCAGCATCGGCCTACCGAAATGATGTCATCGCGGGCGATTTCCCCAGCTCTGAGCAGAGTTTTTAGTCCTCCCAGTCCCTCTCGTCTTCTTCCCTGAGCTGTCTTGCTCTTTGGCTGATTAGGCTCGGGCCGTTACTAGCGGCTTCAGCAGTCTCAAAAGGACCGATTCGATCCAAAGAAATGGATTGTGGCCCCACTTCAACCTGATTGGTTCGAATATTGAACCAAAATTCAGTCTTCTCGGTCAATCTGCCCACCTAACACCCAATTGGAAAATAGACTCCTAGTATGCCCAAGGCCACCGACTATTCACTAACCCCTGGAAAAGTATCTCCGAGGCGAATCGTTCCCGAAACAATCATCAAGCCCGAGTACGTTGGTAATCCTGAACCCACCAAGCATGTTGGCGGCGATAAATACGATGAAGAGCAAATTCAACGAATCAGGGCGGCGAGCTACCTAGCAGCACAAGCTCTAGAACTTGTGCTCAGCAGCGCCAAGGTGGGCATGACCACCGATGATCTGGACGAAATTGGTCATAACTTTTTGGTTTCCGCGGGTGCCTACCCGTCAACTCTGGGTTATCGTGGCTTCCCAAAGTCGCTTTGCTCATCACTAAATGAGGTTATTTGCCATGGCATCCCAGATGACACGATTTTGCAGGATGGGGATCTTGTCAACATAGACATCAGTGCCTACCTGAATGGCGTCCACGGTGACACGAACGGAACCGTGCTGATTGGCCAAGCCACGGAGGACAAGCGGTTATTGGTTGAACGAACCCGCGAGGCGATGATGCGAGGCATAAAGGCTGCTCAACCCGGTAGAGAAGTCAACATAATAGGACGTGCCATTGAGTCCTATGCCAAGCGCTTTGGCTACGGTGTCGTGAGGGATTTCACGGGCCACGGAGTCGGCACAAGCTTTCACACAGGCCTGATAATTCCGCACTACGACGAACCTATGTATAAGGACTTGATCGAACCGGGAATGGTGTTCACAGTTGAGCCGATGCTGACGCTCGGCTCTCAGGACTGGGAAATGTGGGACGATGGCTGGACTGTGACTACAAAGGACAAGAAATTCTCGGCTCAGTTTGAGCACACCATTTTGATTACTGAGACCGGCCCTGAGATTTTGACGGTGACCTAGATTATGAGACTGGCAATAGGAATCGACATTGGAGGCAGCGGCATAAAGGCTGCGGTAGTAAACCTAGATCGAGGTGAACTACATTCTGACCGAATTAGAATCTCCACCCCAGATGCTGGTAATCCGAACGAAATAGCGGAAATATGCAAATCGCTTGCTACGGCACTGGATGAGGAGCATCGCCTACCGATTGGCATCTGCTTTCCAGCAGTAGTGAGGCGCGGTGTCACAGTCTCGGCTGCCAATGTAAGCGATGACTGGATCAACTTGAATGCCGAGCAGCTGTTCTCCAAGGTTCTAGGCCAAGAAATAAAGGTCTTGAATGATGCTGATGCGGCGGGGCTGGCTGAAATGGAATTTGGCGCAGGAAAAGATCAAGCAGGATTGGTAATAATGACCACACTGGGAACTGGAATCGGTTCCGCCATTTTCTATGACCAGGTCTTGGTTCCGAACTCTGAACTCGGTCACTTGGATATCGGAAATGTAATGAACATTGAGACCTATGCCTCCAGTGCGGCACTTGAGCGGGAAAACCTAAGTTACCAGCAGTGGGCAAAAAGACTCGATGTTTTTTACCAGCACGTAGAGAAAATTTTCAGCCCGGATCTCTTTATCATCGGCGGCGGTGTCAGCAAAGACCACGCGGAGTTTTTGCCCCTGCTGAATCTGGAAACCCCGGTTGTGGCCGCGATGACCAAAAACTCAGCTGGAATTATCGGAGCTGGACTGGGCGCCATAAAACATTAGAAGTGCGAGATGGGTCGGCCGATACGCCGGGTTCTGTAGTGCCGAAGCACTGACGGCCATCTATCTCGGCCACAAATTGCTCGGTGGCTCTAGCAACCTACCCAAAGGCTTGAACTAGCTGTTCTCAAAACGCCTTCTGCTTGGTCTTGCTCCCAGTGAGGTTTACCTAGCCGAATCAGTCACCTGACTCGCTGGTGGTCTCTTACACCACCGTTTCACCCTTACCTCCCCGGAGGGAGGCGGTTTACTTTCTGTTGCACTGTTCTCTTGAGTTACCTCAGGTGGGTGTTACCCACCACTGTGCTATTCGGAGCCCGGACGTTCCTCGGCAATGCCGCGACCGTCTGGCCAACCCATCTCGCTGACTAAGCCTAACGATGAATTAGGTGCCCGCAAGAATTGATGCAGAATGCCTCTGCATATTCGGTGCCATAAAACCTGTAAATGCTTATGCCGCAGGGCGCAAAATTGATGTTCCAGTGTGAGACATCATTTGATTTCTGAGCCAACTTTGCAATTGCCCGCGTTGGCATCATGTGTGTGATTATCGCCACAGTTCGGCCCTGGGAGCTAGAAATCAGCTCGGAGGCAACCCGAGTTACTCTGGCCTCCAGCTCCTGGATAGATTCCCCATTGGGAGGCTTTGAGGTAACAGAATTCCTCCAGCTGGAAATTGAGCTACTCGAGTCCACTTCAAGCTCGGTCATGGAGAGCCCCTCCCAATCCCCAAAGCCAATTTCCTTTAATCTCGCATCGCTTTCGGCGCTAACGCCAAGTGTGTCTACAAGGGCGGTTGCTGTTTGGCTGGTCCTAACCATTGGTGAATGCACGATTCGGCTGACCGGCGGAAGCTGATAGAAATCAAGCAAGCCGGCAACCGCCGACGCGGCCTTTGCAGCCTCCTGTTCCCCGAGCTTACTGAGGGCAGGATCATCTCCATCGCCACCAGAAATCAGGTTTGCTTCAGTACTTCCGGTGCTGCCGTGGCGAATAACAACGAGAGTTGTTGGCTCTACAGTCTGGCGCGGTGCCCTAATGCTTCGTGGTTGTATTGCTGAAAGTGGTAGCGAGGCTTCGACAGTCTGAAAATCACCCTGGTCTAGGGCCCTATTCGCAAGCGAATCTGCAATTGAGTTCTGCTCTCTTGGGATCCATTCGAGCTTTGCATCGAAGGCCCCAAGCAGTTCACTGGCTTCGGCCACGAGTTCTCTTATCTCCGGACTCTTGACCTTCCAGCGGCCACTTAGCTGCTCAACAACCAGCTTGGAATCCAGCCTGATAGTCACATTTCGGTGTTCTGTCGCGGTTAGGTATCTGAGAGCGGCAATAACGCCCTGGTACTCGGCAAAATTATTGGTTTGATCGCCTAGGCTCTCGCCAAAATCTGCAATTATTTGACCGTTAGCATCTTCGATGTGAACTCCATATGATGCTGGTCCAGGGTTGCCCCTAGAGGCACCGTCGCAATATACAAAAACCATCATCTAACCAGAATTGCACTGCACTCGGGGCACCTTGCTAGTTCATCATTTGGCACAGCGCTGAGCTGACCAACTGCGGTAGAGGTTAGGTTCATGTTGCAGGCCCCGCAAGTCGAGTCCTTCAGTTTTCCTACAGCCGTCCCACGGACGCGAATTTTGTCAAACAACTCCACTAATTCGGCGCTCACAGCTTTACGAATCTCAGCCATTTCCCCGTTGACTGTGGACAATTCGGTTGACAAATTCGCGATGTCCAGCGCGGCACTTTCAGTAGCGGCGCTGAGCTCAGCCTGCAGCCTCTTACGCTCGAGCTGAATCGCTTCCTGCTCAAGATTTGATTGATCGATGCTCTCCATCAAGATAAGTTGTGCTTCTTCCAGTTCACCTTGACGCTTTGCCAGCGACTCAAGTTCGTGCTGGATTCCAGTAATAACTTTCGAGTCTGAGGACACTGCCAGTCGCTGTTTATCCTTTGAAATTCGATTTTCAACCAGCTCAAGGTCGGCCTCAGCTCGCCTAACATCCCGCTCGACTTCTTCATGGTCCGCAAGCATTTGACTGGCCTTAGCGCTTTGCTCGAGGAGCACCACTCGGATTGCCTCAGCAGACTCACCGGTTTGAAGCTGGCGAATCCTAGTGTCAAGCTTGGTGGCTTCAACTAATAGCTGTTGGAGTCGAATTAGTTCAGGAAGTTGATTGCTGTCGATTTTCATTGCATCACCACGAAGTCCCAGGGGTCGGTTGAAATATCACTGACTTCAAATTTTATTGAAGGTAATGCAATCGCTAAATCATGCTGCGCTTTTTCTAGCCAAAGCCACTCCGCAGCCCAATGCGAGAGGTCCATAAGTGCCGGACCGTTAGACAACTTTGATGCCTCGATGAAATCCAGTGATCTATGGTGGCGAAGGTCTGAGGTGATGAAAAGATCGATCTCTTGGGCCAGAGCCTGGTCCAGAAAGCTATCGCCAGCTCCGGCTACCAACCCGACGTTTGAAATAGTTCTGTCGGAATCTCCTGCCACCCTAATTCCCTGAGCGACAGATGGAAGAACTCGAGCTACAAATCTTGCGAAGTCCAATAAGGTCATAGGCTCCTCCAGCTTCCCAATAGCGCCCTGGCGCAAGATCGGATCGAGGTGGCCACTAATTTTCAGCCTGAGCGCTGCGGCAAGCGACTCTGTGACTCCGCCGATGACAAAATCAGCGTTTGTGTGTGCTGCATACACAGCGATTCCATTTCGTGCGGCGAACGCCGAAATCGTTCCTTTTGGGGTCGACTCTGAGAGTTCGTGAACACCGTGTAGAAAAAGTGGGTGGTGACTAATAATTAGCTCCGCGCCCATTTCTCTGGCCTGTTTGAGGTTTTCCAATGTCACGTCTACAACTAAAAGACACCTGGAGACTTGCTGGGCCGGACTGCCCAGCATTAGGCCGGGGTGATCCCAAGACTCGGTCCCACTCTCGGGCCAGACCCGGTTGAAATGGTCAATCAGCGTGGAGAGTTTTTCCATAGCTTTAGCCAATCAGGTCTTGGCTCGGAATGCCGGGTTTATGGCAACTAAGCCGTTCGAGTGGGCCCTACCGGGCTCGAACCGATGACATCCACGGTGTAAACGTGGCGCTCTACCAACTGAGCTAAAGGCCCCTCGCGAAATCATACTACTTTTTCTTTGCTACAGAAGTTCGAGTGCTTTTTTGTATGAATTGAGGTCTCTAGGCTCGCCGGGAGAAGTAATGAACTTGGCGACCAGTGTGCCCTCAGTATTTATGACGAAGGTTCCCCTTGTCCCGTGGCCCTTTTCTTCCAGAAATACATCGTAGAGCGCTGTAACTGCACCATGAGGCCAGAAATCAGCAAGTAGATCGAAAGAATAGCCCTGATCTTCAGCGAATTTTGCTTGAGTAAATTTTGAATCTACAGACACTGCAAAAAGTGCGACATCTGCCGACTCAAATAGCGAGAGATTGTCTCTAATCTCACATAGCTCGCCGGTACAAGTGCCGGAGAAGGAAAGCGGGTAAAAGACCAGAACCACGGCCTTTTTACCGGCGTAATCGGCAAGGGACACCTCTTCACCGTGTTGGTTTACCAGCGTAAAGTTTGGAGCCTTTTCTCCGACTGACAATGACATATAACTCCCTATGTTTGTTTGGAGGGGCTGTCCACCAAAAAATTTGTTCTGATAGGTAGACTTTAGACGCTCACACAAGAGCACGCCATAAACAAGCCACGAAAAGAGGCTCCGTTGTCTTTCAACAATCAGGATGCATTTACTCCGCCGACTCAAGACCAAGACCCGCAAGAGACCAGCGAGTGGCTTGAGTCTCTTGATGCACTTGCTAAAAGTCAAGGCCGTGGCCGCGCCAGAGAAATAATGCAATCGCTGCTTAGGCGCTCGCACGATTTACAACTCAACGTTCCCCTGGTACCTACCACTGACTACATCAACACGATCTCTCCTGAAGATGAGCCAAAGTTTCCAGGCGATGAGCAGATTGAACGCACATATCGCGCTTGGATGCGCTGGAACGCAGCAATCATGGTTCACCGAGCCCAGCGACCCGGAATCGCCGTTGGTGGTCACATATCCTCTTTCGCCTCTAGCGCCTCGCTCTACGAAGTCGGCTTTAACCACTTTTTCAAAGGCCACGACCATGAAGCTGGCGCTGACCAGATATTTATCCAAGGCCACGCCTCTCCCGGTCCATATGCCAGGGGCTTTTTAGAAGACCGTATTAGCAGCCAACAGATGGATGCTTTCAGGCAGGAAAAATCACAACCAGCTGGCGGACTGCCCTCTTATCCACACCCACGACAACTGCCGGACTTTTGGCAGTTCCCGACCGTTTCGATGGGTCTTGGTCCTATCAATGCCATCTACCAGGCTCAGTTCAATCGATACCTGCAGGGTCGCGGATTCAAGGACACCAGCCAGCAGCACGTTTGGGCATTCCTCGGCGATGGCGAACTCGACGAAGTAGAGAGCCGTGGCGCGCTTCAACTAGCGGCAAACGATGGCTTAGACAACTTGACCTTCGTCGTCAATGCAAATCTTCAGCGACTCGACGGTCCCGTCCGAGGCAACGGAAAAATTATTCAAGAACTTGAA
>DGPE01000009.1 GCA_002390305.1 Micrococcales bacterium UBA4448
TTGTAGATGTAATCGCAACCTATTACCTCAACAAAGAACTTGGTTGCTTGCTCGATATCTGGCACGTTGAAACCGACGTGGTCGGTGCCCCTTATTCCAGGGATTCCTTTTTGCATGATCTGCCCATCTACTAGCTATTGGATACAAACTACCGACAAAAAGCGCTTTTTGCACGCTTTTTTGACTCTGTGGTTGTAGTAATGTATCCAATCACGCTAAATTAGTACCAATAGCCAATCAATATTTTTTACGGAGTCATCGATGACCGAACGCATTCAGCTAGATCCCCTAGAGCCATGGGTGGAGATCAAAACCACCAAGCAGGATTACCAAAACGCCGACCCTAAATTACTCGAGACCATGCTCGGTCAGCTGCACCTAATCAGAGCATTCGAAGAGGCAATTCTTGACATAGCTGGGGAAGGCCTAGTGCACGGCCCCGCTCACTCATCTATCGGTCAAGAAGGTGGAGCAGTAGGCTCCATCGTCGGCATGCGCTCAACCGATGCCATCAACGGATCCCACCGAGGCCATCATCAATTTTTAGCTAAGGCAATTGCCTACGTAGCACCACAACTGGATGTAACCAACCTCGTAACCAGCCAGGTCCAAGAAGTTCTACAAAAGACTGCCGCTGAGATCCTTGGGCTTGCCCAAGGATATTGCAAGGGCCGTGGCGGCTCGATGCACCTGCAGTGGCATGAAGCCGGAGCACTTGGAACGAACGCGATTGTTGGCGGCGGTGTTCCGCTTGCAGCTGGTAATGCCTGGTCACAGAAGCGAGCCGGAACCACTGATATGACAACCAGCTACTTCGGAGACGGAGCCGTAAACATTGGCAGCGTGCTTGAGAGCATGAACCTAACCGCAGCATGGGATGTCCCACTGGTGTTTTTCATTGAGAACAACCTTTACGCGGTTTCAACCACTGTTGCCGAGGCAACAAAAGAAGATCGCCTGAGCGGCCGCGGCGTTGGTTTTGGTATTCCTAGCTGGCGCGTAGACGGAATGGACCCACTTGCCGTTTGGCACGTCATGCAAGAAGTTGAGGAGCATGTTCGCTCTGGCAAGGGTCCGGCGGTTGTTGAAGCAGAGGTCTATCGATTCTTCCACCAGAACGGAGCCTTCCCAGGAAGTGCTTTCGGTTATCGCTCGAAGGAAGAAGAAGAGCACTGGAGAAGCCGTGACCCACTGGACAAGGTTGCAAACGAGATGATCGAACTGGGTTTGATTACTCAGGAACAAGTCGCTGACACCAGGAAGCAAGCAGTTGCCGCAATGGAGCTAGTCGCACTTGAATTGCTAGAACCAGATCTTGACGGAAAGCCGGGAGCTAGAAAAATCAAGAGTAACCTCTGGCCAGACTCTGGTTTCGTTGACGTTGGCCTGCGATCGGATCTTTCAGAGCTTGCCGGAGCCAAGACTCTTGAGCAGGACTCTTTCACAGGAGAAACAACCGACATTCGTTTTGTTGATGCCATAGCCAAAGGCATGGATCGTCAAATGGAACTTGATGACCGAATCATTATTTTGGGTGAGGATGTTCATCGCCTAAAGGGCGGAACCAACGGTGCAACCAAGGGCCTGCCAGATAAATATGACGGCCGCGTACTCGGAACCCCAATTAGCGAGAACGCCTTTGCAGGTCTTGGCGGCGGAATGGCCATGGATGGCAGATTTCGCCCAGTAGTTGAGTTCATGTATCCGGACTTTTTGTGGGTTGCGGCCGATCAGGTATTCAACCAAATTGGTAAGGCAAGGCACATGTTCGGCGGTAAGAACTCAGTGCCATTGGTCCTAAGAACCAAGATTGCAATGGGCTCGGGCTATGGCTCTCAGCACCTAATGGACCCGGCTGCAATCTTTGTGACAGCTCCTGGCTGGCGGATTGTTGCAGCCAGCAACCCGTTTGACTACATCGGACTGATGAACACTGCATTGAAGATGGACGATCCAGTGCTAATGATTGAGCATGTTGATCTGTATGGTCAGCGAGGAGAAATTCCAGCAGATGACCTTGACTACCAAATTGAATTTGGTAAAGCCAGACTCGTGCGAGAGGGCAATGACGCAACAGTCATCAGCTATTTGAATATGGTCAACATCTCGGCCGAGGCTCTCGAGCAGACCGGCATAGATGCAGATTTGATTGACCTGAGATTCTTGGACCGTGCCAGCATCGATTGGGGTGCAATCGAAGCGAGCATCAAGAAAACCAACAGTGTGGTCATAGTTGAGCAGGGCGTTCAAGGAACAAGCTATGGCGGATGGCTTTCAGACGAGATCCAGCGTCGATTCTTTGATTACTTGGATCAGCCAGTTCAACGTGTTCACGGTCGGGAGGCTTCTCCCAGCATCTCGAAGGTTCTAGAAAGAGCGTCCATTGCAGGGCTCGAAGATGTAGTTGCCGGTCTGAAGCTTCTAAAGGAAGGGTTTGGGCGCAACTAATGGCTACGCAAATCAAACTCCCAGAAGTTGCTGCTGGCGCGACTCATGCTGTGATCTCGAGCTGGCTGGTAAATGTTGGTGACGCCGTCACTGTCGGCCAGCAATTAGCTGAAATAGAAACCGATAAAGCAGTTGTTGAGCTTTTGGCAGAAGAAGCCGGCACCATTTTGCAGCTAATTGGTAAACCAGGTGATGAAATGGAGGTTGGCAGCACCATTGCGATGCTTGGAGCTCCGGGTGAAAGCTTGGATACCCCCGCCGAAGCACCGGCTGTTGAAGCACCGGTTGTTCAAGATATCCAAGACGCGCCAGCTCCGGTTGCAGCGCCAATAGCTACCCCAACAGAAATTCAGACACCAGTGCCTGCTCAACAAAGCAGCTCAGGCCGAGTGATGGTCTCTCCGATTGCCAGAAAACTTGCAAAGGAATCTGGCGTGGACATTTCTGGAATCCAGGGAACTGGTCCC
This sequence comes from Micrococcales bacterium UBA4448, assembly GCA_002390305.1. GTDB lineage: Bacteria > Actinomycetota > Actinomycetes > Actinomycetales > Microbacteriaceae > Aquiluna. The sequence goes on from DGPE01000009.1 coordinate 2,916, forward strand.
GGTGGAAGAATAGTCAGACGCGATGTGGAAGCAGCCCCAACAACGGCCCCTCAAGCCCAATCTGCTGAAACACCAAGCGCCTCAAAAGAGCTTGCGAGCCAGGAGTATTCCTCTACCTATTCGACTGTTGGCCACACCTCGATGCGAAAGGCGATTGCCAGAAGGCTTACCGAGAGTAAGAGCACTGTCCCACATTTCTACCTAAACGCAGACTGTCATGTTGATGAACTATTGCTTCTTCGTAAGAAGATAAACGAAAGCTCGAACGTCAAGATTTCCGTTAATGATCTGGTGGTCAGGGCAGTTGCAGCAGCCTTCCAAGATGTTCCAGAGGCAAATGTTGTCTGGACGCCGGATGCAATGATCCACTACGAATCAGTGGACGTTTCAATTGCCGTGTCTACCGATGGCGGGCTGCTGACCCCGGTACTTCGCGGTGTTGAGAAGCGAACCCTGAGCAACATTGCAATGACGATCACTGACCTCGCTGAACGCTCAAGAGCAGGTAAGTTGCGTCAAGACGAACTTGAGGGTGGAAGCTTTGCAATCACCAACCTCGGAATGTTTGGCACCTCTAGCTTCTCGGCAATCATTAACCCGCCACAGTCGGGCATCTTGGCTGTTGGTGAAGCAAGTCAAAGACCAGTGGTGATCGATGGTGAGATCGCAGTTGCAAGCGTGATGAGCGTCACATTGTCTGCAGATCACAGGGCTGTCGACGGTGCACTTGCTGCCAAGTGGCTTGCAGCCTTCAAGGCAAGAATTGAGAACCCTCTGACAATGCTGATTTAGTTTTTTCCCGTGCATAAAAAAATCCCCCCTAAGGCGGCTACCTTTTGGGGGGATTTTTTTATTTGGTGGGCTATTGAATAACCATTCCACCGTCAATCATAAGAAGCTGACCAGTCATGTAGTCAGACTCCGCACTGGCCAGGAATGCCGCGGTTCCAACGACATCCTCTGGATAGCTGTAACGCTTCATCAAGATCATGTTCTCGGCAATCGAGTCCATCGACTGTCCTGGCTTCTCAAACATTCCAATCTCGACTAGGTCGCGATCAAGCTGCTCCCACATTTCGGTACGAACCACACCTGGCGCGTAACCGTTCACGGTGATGTTGTGAGGCATCAGCGACTTGGCTCCAGCCTTGATTAGACCCAGCACTGCGTGCTTGCTCATCGTGTAAACGGTTACGTCCACGAAGGCCTCGCGGGAAAGAATAGAACCCACGTTGATGATCTTGTACGGGTATTCCTTTTTGCCTTGTTTGATCATTTGGTTGGCAGTCTTCTGCATCACGTTTAGCTTGCCCCAGGCGTTTACCCCCATGATGAAGTCATAGTTTGGCTTGGTGATGTCAGGGAAAAATAGTGGCTTGTTGACGCCGGCGTTGTTGAGCAACAGGTTGATTTCACCAAAGGTGTCAACTGTGTGCTGAACCGCAGCCAGTGCGTCCTCTTCGCTTGTAACATCAATCTTCACGTAGGTTGCCTTGCCGCCATCGGCGATAATCTCGTCTGCAACTTTCTTGATCCCATCGACGTTTAAGTCACCCAGGCAAACTTCTGCTCCTTGTGCTGCCCAATACTTTGCAATCGCTGCGCCCATACCCTGAGCCGCACCGGTAATCAGTGCCTTTCGGCCAGCTAGTCTCTGCTTGTCCATTGGTGTTCCTTCCTCATTGAAGCGTGCTTTTCTACCCGAGTTCGGACGAACTCCGGGCGACACTTTAGGCAATAGTGTAAACCCTGACAGCACACTAATCAGTTTTGAGAGAACAATTTTTAGAAAATTGTTACCTAGTTGCTATTCAGCCTCTGAGCTAAACCTGGGCGCGCAATCGAGAGTTGAGATTCTCCAGCTCTTCAGTTAACTCGGTGGGTAAGCGGTCACCAAAACCTTCAAAGAACTCTCCTATTTCTGCAGCCTCCCGCACCCAGGCGCTTCTATCGACGTCCAACAATTCTGCTAGCTGGTCATCGCTAATCTCTAGCCCCTCTAGGTTCAGGTGTTCTGCCTTTGGAACGAGTCCAATTGGAGTTGGTTTAGATGAGTCACTTCCCTCGAGCTGCCCAACTATCCACTGAATTACGCGCATGTTGTCAGCAAAGCCAGGCCACAAGAATTTGCCATCCTGATCTTTTCTAAACCAGTTCACCTGGAAGATTGTGGGCAGTCTGGCGGGGTCCAATGTCTTTGCAAACGAGAGCCAGTGGGAGAAGTAGTCACCCATGTTGTAGCCGCAGAAAGGAACCATGGCAAAGGGGTCTCTCCTAAGTTTCCCAATCGGACCTTCAGCAGCAGCAGTCTGTTCGCTGGCGATGGTTGCACCCAGAAAAATGCCGTGTTCCCAGTTCAGTGACCTTAGAGCTAGCGGGACATTTGATGCCCTGCGGCCACCAAAGATGATGGCATCGACTTCAACGCCTTCTGGCTCGGCCCAGTTATCGCTCAGAGTTGAAACCTGGTCGATTGGGAAGCAGAACCGGGAGTTTGGGTGAGCGGCAGGCTTGCCGCTTTCTGGGTCCCACGCTTTTCCTTGCCAATCAGTTAGGTTCGGCGGTGGCTCTTTAGTTAGACCCTCCCACCAAACATCTCCGTCTTTGGTAGTTGCAACGTTGGTGTAGACAGCGCCCTCGCGAAGCGAGTCGACTGCGGCCTTGTTTGTCGAAAGCCCAGTCCCTGGAGCCACTCCAAATAAGCCGTTCTCTGGGTTGATCGCCCTCAACTTGCCCTTGGCGTTTGGCGCAAGCCAAACAATGTCGTCGCCCAGGGTCTCGACCTTCCAGTCTGGAATTTGTGATTGCAGCATGGCCAGGTTGGTCTTGCCGCAGGCTGATGGGAAAGCCGCAGCGATGTGGTACTTCTTTTTCTCTGGTGTGGTCACTCTGATAAGCAGCATGTGCTCTGCAAGCCAACCCTGGTCTCTAGCCATTACAGAACCAATACGAAGAGCCATTGCTTTTTTACCCAGCAGTGAGTTGCCACCGTAACCAGATCCATAAGACCAGATTTCTCTGGTTTCAGGGAACTGGACCACGGCGACCTTGTCAGGATTACAGGGCCAGGGGGTGTCTTCTGTCTTATTGCCATTTTCATCAACCAGCGGCACGCCAACAGAATGAATAGCCGGAACCCAGTCAGCACCGTCGGCAATTTTCTTGACCACTTTGTCTGTGACCCTTGTCATGACTCGCATCGATGCGACTACATATGGGGAGTCTGTGATCTCGACACCGTATCTTGCAAGCGGTGATCCCACCGGTCCCATGGAAAATGGAATTACATACATCTTGCGACCGCGCATGCTGCCGCTAAATTTTTCTTCAAGTTCAGCACGCATTATGTCCGGGGCCACCCAGTTGTTGGTCGGACCAGCATCAGCTTGGTCTTTCGGGCAAATATAGGTTTTACTCTCAACCCTTGCCACGTCTCGCGGGTCAGTTCGCGCTGCAAAGCTGTTCGGTCTGATCTTTGGGTTCAGTTTTTGATAGGTGCCGTTGGCAATAAGCAGAGCGTTAATTTTCTGAGCCTCGGCTTCAGATCCGTTGCACCAGATTATTTCATCGGGGTCCGTTAGATCCGCGATGTCGGTTACCCAACGTTTCAGTGTCGACAGTGACATAGTTTGCTTCCTGATTCAAATGTATATGGCATTGCCATTTGGTTTGTGCCATTTGCTCTTGTCTGAGCATTTACGGCGATCAGCAGTCGGGTTTCGCACGCTTTATACATCCTTGGGATGCTCTTATTGTATACAATCGAGCGTGTTTAGTGCAAATGAGGCTCTTTTATCAAGCATTTGTCCCCTAGTTGTATACAAACATCAGAACCAAACCGGTAAAGCTGCCGCATGCCAACGTGGTTTCAGGAAGCAGCAATGCCACCTCTAGACTCTCTACTAATGAAAACAATTAGTTGCATGGAACTTGGTGGATGCTGCGAGGAGAAATTCAGAGGTGAAACCTTTGAAGAAGTAGCAAACCAAAGTCAACTTCACGCCCAAGAGATGATGGCCATCAATGATCAGCCGCACATGCAGGCCATGGCAGAGATGATGGCCATAATGGAGCGCGGTGAAGTTGACCAGTGGATGAAGGCAAAGATGGAAATGTTCGCCCTGTTGCCTGATGAAGCCTAGGTTAGGCCTCAACACGCAACAGAACTACATTCTCCAAAGCCCCAAGTTCGCCAATAGGCGCAATAATCTGCGCAGCCACTAATCTTGCACCTGTGACCAAACTCCTCGCAACCAAAGCACGCAATGCTCTTTGGTTGCAGTTCTTTGTTATGGGTGTTGTTTCTATGGCATGGGTTCCTAGAATCCCGGAGATTAAAACAGCCAATGAGCTATCTGATACCCAGTTTGGCTTGGTCTTGATCGCAAGCTCCATTGGGGCAGTTCTAGGTGCTCAGCTGTCCGGAAGAGCAATCCACAGGTTTGGTTCAAGACCGGTGTTTTTTGTGGCACAGGTAGTGGTTCCGGTTGGGGTTGCGATCATGGGGTTGAGCATTACGCCTTTGGTTTTGGTGGCTGGCCTGTTTTTTATGGGCTTTGGTTATGCAGCGCTGGATGTTGCAGGTAATGCTCAGGCCGTTGCCATTGAGAATCATCTAAAGAGGCGCTACATAACCTCGGTTCATGGAATGTGGAGCGTGGGAACACTTGCAACCACTTTGTTGGGTGCTGGGCTTGCTTTTTATATTTCCCCCAGGGACAACCTGTTATGGGTGGCGGGTGTGGGGTTGGTAGTTTTTCTCGTCACCTCTAGATATTTACTTGCCCCTGACCTTGATAACCACTCAGGTGAAGAAGACACCAAGAGCTCAATGCCATGGTTTGGCAAAGCGGCCTGGCCGCTTTGGATCCTTGGCATTGGTGCAACCGGAACCTTTATTGCTGAGGGTGCTGCGGCTGACTGGGCAGCGCTGTTGCTGCGCGATGAAATGGGCGTTGAGATCGGCTACTACGCATCTGCATTTGCAACCTTTGCACTTGCCATGATTCTTTCCAGGTTTCTGGGCGACAGCTGGTTGGAGAGATGGGGACCCTACCAAGTAGTTAGGTTCTTAGGTGTTGTTGGTGGAGGGCTATGGGGTGTCTTAATGCTCTCTGGTATTTGGCTCTCCAGTGGATTCCCGCTTCTGGGGATCATTCTTGTGAACACCGGGTTCTTCTTTGCAGGAATTGCAATTGGCCCTATTTTTCCGGCATTTATTCTTGGTGCTGCCAACCTCAAGGGCGTTGCCCCTTCAGTTGGCATTGCAAGAATTGGTGTGATTTCAATTGGTGCTTACTTTGTGGGGCCAACTGTTGTTGGGGTGCTGTCTGATCAGATCACCCTGACCTATGCAATGTTGTATCCGGTTGTGTTCTTGGTTCTTTCCGGTTACCTAGCAAAAGCCATAAAGGGCTCAAGTGCTAACTAGCTAGCAGTTTTACCCAAATAATTCGCTCATCACACCGGACCAGCTGGTTCGAATGTCTTCAAGTTTTAGGTCCGCAACATCCTTGATTTCAACAAGTCCTGAGGTTGAGTCTGTGACACCAATGCGTAGGCAAGGAACACCCCTTGCTTCACAGAGTGCCTGGAACTTCACGTCGTCTTCTCTTCCAACAGTGACAAGCACTCTTGACTGTGACTCTGAGAAAAGGGCAGCTGTTTGGTCTATTTGGTCACGGTCAAGAATGTCCCCAAGCCAGATTCTTGCTCCAACGTTGAACCTGAGCGATGCTTCCAATACTGCGATGCCAAGACCACCTTCTGAAAGGTCATGGGCTGATTCAATCAGCCCTTGAATGCTTGCGCCGTGTAATAGCTCTGCAAGTAGTTTCTCTTTGGCAAGATCAAGCTTTGGTGGTTGACCACCTAGGTGATCATGAAGGTCTTTGGCCCATGCCGAACCATCTAGCTCGTCGAAGGTTTCTCCGAGCAGGTAGATGTTGTTGCCATCGTCTTGCCAGCCGGAGGGGATTCTTCTTGCCACATCGTCAATAACACCTAAGACCCCAACCACTGGGGTTGGGTAGATGGCGATGTCTCCAGACTGGTTATAGAAGCTGACGTTTCCACCTGTTACCGGGATGCCAAGTTCAAGGCAAGCATCCGCGAGTCCCGCGGTTGCTTCTTTGAATTGCCACATCACTTCTGGGTTTTCAGGGCTTCCGAAGTTCAGACAGTTTGTTACTGCCCTTGGTAAAGCTCCGGTGACAGCAACGTTTCTATAAGCCTCAGCAAGGGCAAGCCTTGCTCCCTCGTAGGGGTTTAGGTAGGCGTACTTGCCATTGGCATCGGTTGCCAATGCAACGCCTAGGCCCGATTCTTCAGAGACTCTGATCATGCCGGAATCATCCGGCATAGACAGCGCCGTATTGCCACCGACGTATTTGTCATATTGAGCCGTGATCCAGCTCTTGTCAGCTTGGTTTGGAGTTGCAATTAGCTCCATCAACTGGCTTGCCAGTTCTGATGCGTTCTTTGCTCTTGCAAGGCCGGAGCTTGAATCTTTGTTGAGTGCTTTTTGGTATTTTGGCAGCTTCACCGGACGCTCATAGATAGGGCCATCATGGGCAACTGTTCTTGGAGGTACGTTTACGATCTCCTCGTGGCCCCAGTTGATATACAGTCGGTCTTCGTCGATGACGTCTCCGAGGACTGAGTACTCCACTTCCCACTTCTGGACAATCTTTTCGAATTCTTTTAGCTTCTTCTTTGGCACAACTGCGCACATGCGCTCTTGAGACTCTGACATCAGAATCTCTTCCGGGGTGAGGCTTTCATCCCTGAGTAAGACATTCTTGAGCTGGACCCTCATGCCCTTGCCACCGTTTGAAGCAAGTTCTGATGTTGCACAGGAGATACCAGCACCACCTAAGTCCTGAATACCTGCAACTACACCTGAATGAAATAGCTCAAGGCAGCACTCGATCAGTACCTTCTCGGCGAATGGGTCACCAACCTGCACTGCTGGGCGCTTGGTGGGACCGGTTGATTCAAAGGTTTCGGAGGCCAGAACTGAAACACCGCCGATTCCATCGGCGCCGGTTCTTGCGCCAAACAGAATCACTAGGTCGCCAGGATTTGATGCCTTCGCAAGCTGTAAATCCTCGTGCTTCATTGAGCCAATGGACAGCGCGTTTACCAGCGGGTTTCCCTGGTAGACACTGTCAAAGACTGTTTCGCCACCGATGTTTGGTAGCCCGAGGCAGTTGCCATAGAAGGAGATGCCGTCTACCACTCCGTGGACAACTCTCGCGGTGTCAGGGTTTGTTGGGGCACCAAAACGAAGCTGGTCCATAACCGCTATTGGCCTTGCACCCATAGACAAGATGTCTCTCACGATTCCGCCAACACCGGTTGCAGCACCCTGGAATGGTTCTATGTAGCTGGGGTGGTTGTGGCTTTCAACCTTGAAGGTGACTGCTAGTCCTTCACCGATGTCAACCACGCCTGCGTTTTCACCCATGCCAACCATGAGGTATTTGTTCATCTCAGGAGTTACCTTTTCACCGAACTGGCGAAGGTAGATCTTGGAGGATTTATAGCTGCAGTGCTC
>DGPE01000088.1 GCA_002390305.1 Micrococcales bacterium UBA4448
GGAGAGTTTGAAGAGCGATTAAAATCGGTAATCAAGGAGGTACAAGATTCTGATGGTGAGATTATTCTCTTCATTGATGAGATTCACACTCTGGTTGGCGCAGGAGCGGCAGAAGGCGCAATCGATGCAGCCTCAATCTTAAAGCCAATGCTTGCCAGAGGAGAGCTGCAGACTATCGGTGCAACAACCATCGATGAATACCGCAAGCACTTTGAAAAAGATGCCGCATTGGTTCGCAGATTCCAGACTGTCCAGGTGGCTGAGCCAACACCGGCGCTCGCTATTAACATCTTGAAGGGTCTTCGCGACCGCTACGAAGCTCACCACAAAGTCTCAATTACAGACGGCGCGATTGTGGCTGCAGTTGGAATGTCAGACCGCTACGTCAGCGACCGATTCCTGCCAGACAAGGCAATCGACTTGATTGACGAAGCCGGTGCCAGGATGCGTTTGAGCTTCCTATCGGCCCCACCAGAGCTTCGTGAGATGGAAGAAAAAATTGCCGTTGTTCGAAAAGCAAAAGAGCAGGCAATTGCGGATCAGGACTTCGAGGCTGCTGCTTCAAAGCGCGACGAGGAGAAAAAGCTCACCGCAGAGAAAATGCGCATGGAAAAGGAATTCCGCGATGGCAACGTCGAGAAAACTGGCGTTGTGGACGAAGGCCTAATCGCCGAGGTTCTTGCGCAGGCAACCGGCATCCCAGTATTCAAGCTCGGTGAAGAAGAGGGGGCGAAGCTGATTTACATGGAGCAGGAGCTCCACAACCGAGTAATTGGTCAGGAGCAGGCAATCGCCGCTTTGTCCAAGACAATTCGCCGTCAGCGCGCAGGATTGAAAGATCCAAAGCGACCTTCCGGTTCATTTATCTTTGCCGGTCCTACCGGAGTGGGAAAGACCGAGCTGGCCAAGGCGCTAGCAGAGTTCCTATTCGACGATGAGGACGCCCTGATCGCACTTGACATGAGCGAGTATGGCGAGAAGCACACGGTGTCACGTCTGTTCGGAGCCCCTCCGGGGTTCGTTGGTTACGACGAGGGTGGTCAGCTAACAGAGAAGATCAGGCGCAAGCCCTTCTCCGTGGTGCTCTTCGATGAGATTGAAAAAGCTCACCCAGACATCTTTAACTCACTGTTGCAGATTCTCGAAGAGGGTCGACTAACAGATGGCCAGGGACGAGTCGTTGACTTCAAGAACACAATCATCATCATGACCACGAACCTAGGTACTCGCGAGATTACCCGCGGAGCACTGGGCTTCTCCTTGGAAGGTGACTCCAAGAACGACTACGACCAGATGAAGGCGCGAGTGAACGAGGAGCTGAAGAAGAACTTCAAGCCTGAGTTCCTAAACCGCGTTGACGACGTGATCGTCTTCCCACAGCTAGATCGTGATGAGCTGCTGCAGATTGTTGACCTGTTCGTGAAGCGACTTCAGGTTCGACTAGATGAGCGAGACCTCAAGTTGACTTTGACCACTTCGGCCAAGGAACGTCTCATCGAGCTGGGTTACGAGCCTTCGATGGGCGCAAGGCCTTTGAGGCGTGCAGTTCAGCGAGAGATTGAAGATGCTATTTCCGAGCGTATTTTGACCGGTGACATTGGAAATTCCCAAGATATCCTGGTTGATTTCCTCGAGGGTGAATTCAGTTTTGTTGCTAACTCCAGAGAAGAAGAAGCGACAGCACAGGCTTGACCGAAATCCAGAAGTATAAGGTGGCGAAGACCTATAAGGGCTTTGAGCTACGCGACTATGCACCCTTCATCACGGTCTCTACTCTGGAGCCTGGCAATATGTCCTCCGCCGGTAATCAAGCGTTTAGAAAGCTCGCTGGCTACATCTTCGGCGGCAACTCAGAGTCTAAATCGATAGCGATGACGGCACCTGTCACTGAAAAGCCGGTGCCAGGGGGCTTCGAAGTCTCATTTGTGATGCCTGCAGACATGAAGATGCCAGAAATGCCAAGACCGCAGCGTGAGAATCTCAAAATTACCGAGCACGATGCCACAAGAATTGCGGCCATTCGCTTCACCGGAACAATCGGCATGGCATCATTTGAGACCAACGAGAAAAAGCTCAAGGAGTTACTGGATTCCGAAGGTATTCAGTACGACCCAACCCCGATCTACGCTCGCTATAACGCCCCAACAACACCATTTTTTCTGCGCCGCAACGAGGTATTGCTTTCTCTAACTGGCTAATTGCTTCATAATTGGGCAATGCTTCAAATCAGATCTGCTCAAACCTCCGACGTTTTTACCATTGCCAAGATGTCTGGGCCGCTTGTCGAAAGTCGCGTGCTGCTTGGAAAAGAACTTGTCGAGGCCTTCGGAGCGATTCAAGAATTCATTGTCGCCGAAAAAGATAACCAAGTTGTTGGTTTCGGAGCGCTGCATGTGATGTGGGAAGACTTGGCTGAAGTCAGAACCCTCGCGGTTGATGAAAATTCGCAGCGGCAGGGCATCGGTAAAGCTTTGCTGCAAGAACTCGAAGATCGGGCACGGGCACTGGGCATCAAGCGAGTTTTCTGTCTGACTTTTGAAAAAGAGTTCTTTGGTGCCAATGGTTATCAGGTAATTTCTGATGTTCCTGTTAGCCCTGAAACCTATGCAGAACTTGTTCGCTCCCATGACGATGGCGTCGCTGAGTTTTTGGATCTGGCACGCGTTAAGCAGAACACGCTCGGCAATTCACGAATGCTCAAGCAGCTGTAGCTAGATTTAGTTCATGGCCCAATTAGACCCAGCAATTATTAAACGCAGAAGAATAGGTGCGCTGGTTGTTCTTGCGCTGCTGATTACTTTGATTTGGGGCATCCCACAGCTAATTGCAAATCAGGCTCAAGAAATCGACAATCCTGTTCCCGTTGAGACCGAGGGCGCTATCGCTGAGGAGATAACTGACTGCGCTCCGGGGGTAGTTTCCCTAGAGGCAATGATCGGTAAGTTCGATGCTGGAGCCGATGGCCCTGAGACCCTGAACAGCTTTGCAGGCGATACCACCCCATATCTTTGGTACGAAGTCACCAACACTGGTCTGGTTGATTGCCGATTCAATGTTGGCAGCAGGGTGACCTTCTTCACGATTACCTCGGGAGAACAGACCTATTACTCTTCCAGGGACTGTAATCGTGCCGACGCGAAAGACATGACGGTCTTGCTTCCTCCCAATAGGCCGCTGAAATCCGAACCGGCAGCATGGGACAAGGTTTATTCATCTGCCGAAGGCTGCAGTGCAGCCCAGGGGCTAGCTGAAGTCCCAGCAGGTGGGGCGACTTATAAGCTCAAAGCAGAGGTCAACGGAGTCATCTCTGAAGAGATTCGCTTCCTACTGAACTAGCCCAGCGCCTCAGCCAGCGCCTTTTTGAGCTGGACGGCAGTTGAGTCAATAACGACTTTGTGACCCAGCCTCGCGGCCTCATTTATTCGCTGATTTAGGTTTGCCACCCCTCGAATTTCACCCGATAGGGAAATCTCACCGAAGGCTGCGATTGTCGTGGAGACGGGCTTATCTGAAGCTGCCGAGGCAATTGCGATGGCAATTGCTAAGTCGGCTGCGGGTTCAATTATTTTCATTCCACCAACTGTTGAAACATAAACATCTTTGTTGCTCAGCGAAATACCGGCTCGACGCTCCAAAACAGCCAGCAACATCGCCACTCTTGAGCTATCGACACCGTTTGTGACTCGTCTTGGCTGCGGGGTCCCACTTTGGACCACCAGCGCTTGGATCTCAGCGCGAAGGGCCCTCCTACCCTCCACCGCAACTGTTATGCAAGTTCCGGAAACGGGGGTAGTTGAGTTTGAAACAAACAGAGCACTCGGGTCTTTTACTTCGACGATTCCTTCGCCGGTCATTTCAAAACAGCCAACTTCGTCGGTTGGTCCGAATCGGTTTTTCAGGGTTCGGACAAATCTCAATGCCGTTTGTCGATCGCCTTCGAAGTGGCAAACCACATCAACAAGGTGCTCAAGAGTTCTCGGTCCGGCTATCGAGCCGTCTTTGGTGACGTGACCCACAAGTACCACCGGTGTTGAATTTTCTTTGGCCAAGCGAATCAAGTTGGAGGCGACTTCTCTCACCTGGGAAGGCATTCCAGCTGCACCATCGACATCTTTTGAGCTGATTGTTTGAACCGAGTCGACAACCATCAGCTCTGGCTTGACCTGGTCAAACTGTCCCAGAACGTGACCCAAGTCTGTTTCCGAGGCGAGATAGAGGTTTTCGCTGAGAGCATCGGTTCGTTGGGCTCGAAGTCGAACCTGGCTCGCGGACTCCTCTGCTGAGACATAAAGAACCTTCTTGCCATTTTTGGCAAGCCTTGAGGCAACCTCAAGGAGCAGTGTGCTCTTACCCACTCCCGGCTCACCGGAAAGCAGAATTGCAGCTCCAGCAACCAACCCGCCCCCTAGCACCCGATCGAATTCAGCAACCGTGGTTGGTGAGTAGCCGTCTGTGACAACTTCAATTTCGGTAATTGGCCTGGCTTCATGACCCACGGATATTCTGGCGGCCTTAGCGATGGTCTGCGGGGCTTGCTCCGCAATTGTTCCCCAGGCTTGGCATTGGCTGCATTGCCCGGTCCATTTCGCCGCCGCCCAACCGCAGTCGGTGCATCTAAAGTCTATTTTTGTCTTGGCCACTAGAACAAACTACCTTGGGTCACCCCCAGCTAGATAACCTATTTACACATCTTCGCTAAACCGAGAGAGTGGGAAATGCTTCGTAAACATTCACAAGAGCTTTGGCTAGTGCTCTTTGTCTCATTGGGTGCAAGCAGCATCTACTCTGTCCTGAGCTTGATTCGTAAGCTCACAAGCAGCCAGGGCCTGCAGGGTTCTGTAACGACCATCAATCAGCCTTTAGCTGCAAACCCCTATCTGGATATGGTGAGCCAGCTGGTTGCAACCTCTTTGGCATTGGTGCCGGTGCTCCTGGCTCTTTATTTTTTGCGCCTGGATGGCATAAAAATTGGGCTGTTGCCTAAAGGCAAGGATTGGCTCTTGGGGCTTGGCCTTCCAATCGCCATTGGGATACCCGGAATCGCTCTCTACTGGGTGGCACTGCAGCTGGGAATTACATCGAGAATCATCCCAAGCAGTCTTGGGGATTACTGGTGGACGCCAATTGTCCTTGTGCTGGCGGCTCTGAGATCCGGTTTGCAAGAGGAGATAATCGCCGTTGCGTTTTTGGCTAAGAAGCTTGAGTTGATAAGGCCCCAGATAACTATCTGGGCGGTGATTGTTATTTCTGCATTATTTAGGGCTAGCTATCACCTCTACCAGGGCTTTTCAGCATTTATTGGAAACTTTGTGATGGGACTGGTGTTCGGCTATCTATTTATGCGAACCGGTCGGGTTGCTCCTCTGGTTATTGCCCACACGCTGATGAACACTGCGGTGTTCATAGGCTTTCCGCTTGTAAGCGCATACCTCTAAGCACTCATAGTATTTGAGAATGGAAAAACTTAGAGTTTGTTTTCTGGGCACGGGTTCAATGGGCTCGGCCGTTCTTGAAGGCTTGATTGCCAGCGGTCATCCGCTGGAACAAATCTCTGCCACCACCAAGTCGGTCGAATCTGCAGCGAGGTTTAGATCAAGAGGCATCAGTGCGATGGCAATTGATGAGGCTGCCGATGCGAATGCATTGCTGGCAGGTGATGCCGACCTAATCGTTTTGGGCGTGAAGCCATACCAAATCAAAGATGTTTTGAGTGAAATCAAGGACGAAATTGCTCCGAACGCGGTGGTGATTTCAATGGCAGCTGGGATCAAGCTTGCGACCATGGCAGAGGTGATGCCAGGAATTAAGAATCTGATTCGAACAATGCCAAACACTCCAGCTCTGGTTGGGATGGGTGTTACTGGCGTAGCTCCTGCAAAGACCGCTTCTGCCGAAGCTGTGGAGGCAACCATCGAGCTGTTTGATTCGGTCGGTGCTGCTCTAGAGATCACCGAAGACCAGATTGATGCACTGAGCGCCATCTCTGGATCTGGCCCAGCCTGGGTTTTTTACATCATGGAGCAGTGGGAGAAAATCGCTCTTAAGCATGGTTTTAGTGCAGAGCAGGCTGCAGTTATGGTCAGGGGAACCCTGGCTGGGTCCATCGACCTGTTGGCACAATCGGATAACGAAATGCCAGAGCTGAGGGCCAATGTAACAAGCCCCGGCGGAACAACTGAACGCATCATTGACACCCTTGATAAAGCTGATCTCAATGGCATTTTTGAAGCCGCTCTGGAGGCTGCGCTTATTCGCTCACGAGAAATTGGTGCCAGCTAGTCCTAAACTGTGTGTATGGCAGATATTTTTGAGGCAGTTGCAGATCCAACCCGTCGTCAGCTTTTAGAGAGCTTGCTGGCATCCAACCTTGCAGGTGGCAAAGGGGAAATGACCGTTACCGAGTTGGTGGATCTCACCAAGCTAGGGCAACCGACAGTTTCCAAGCACCTAAAAACCCTTCGTGAAGTTGGCCTGGTGGCCGTGCGCGAAGAAGGACAGAAGCGTTATTACTCGGTGACCCCTGAGCCACTAGAGGAAATTGAAGACTGGATGATCAACTTCCTGTCGCTTGATTTTGAAGACGAAGATGATCAGGACTACCGATCTGACGATTTGGCTCATAACCTCGCGGGCGTCGGCGAGCAACTTGGACACTGGCTCACCGAACGCAGCTCGTGGCTAACCGATCAGCTCAAGTCCAGAGCGTCTGAAATCGATGTTGACTTCGATGCATCAGAGATGGGAAAGCGTCTCGGTAGAAAATTAGCCGATGCCAAGTCTGAGGCAGAGAAGTCCGTAAAAGACTTCGAGCGAGTAGCAAAGCAGAAGGTCGAAGAAGTAATTGACGACGTGAAGACTGAAACCCAGCACTTGGCTGATGAGGTTCGGAAGAAGACGGGAAAGAAATAAATGTCAAATGCGAGTCCGGAAGAAATTAGAGCTCAAGCCAGAAAGCAGCTGAAGAAGAAACAAGAGTTTCGAAGCTACATGGGTGTTTATCTAGGAGTCACACTCTTGTTAACCACCATCTGGTTCTTGACCTCGCCAAACACTTACTTCTGGCCTATTTGGGCAATCTTTGGCATGGGAATCGCGGCTTTTTTCATTGGTATAGATGCCTATGGGTCCTTCAAGAAAAAAGGGATTACCGAGGCTGATATCGATGCCGAGGTTGAGCGACTGGGTCGCAAAGGCTAGAATGTTGAAGTTGCCCATTCGGGCAGTCCAAAGCTTTATGAGGTTTTAATGGGTTCGATTATCAAGAAGCGCCGCAAGCGCATGTCTAAGAAGAAGCACCGCAAGCACCTTCGCAAGACACGCCACCAGCGTCGCAATAAGAAGTAATAACAAACCCACCCTCGGGTGGGTTTTGTTTTTAACCGCGTTTTAGATCGCGCCGCTTGAATCTAAGAATGTCCCAATTAGCCGCCTCCGCATAAAGCGTTAGAGCTTTGTCCGGGTTTACCGCAACCGCGTGCTTCACAAGCGTCATAAGAGGCAGATCGTGAACGGAGTCTGAATAGGCCCAGGACTTGTTCAAACTGATGCCGCGCTCAGCTGCAAGCTTCTTGGCTGCATTGCGCTTAGCTTGACCGTGGAGGGGGTCTCCGACAAGTTCCCCAGTCAGCACGCCATCTTTTCTGCCGACAATTGTCCCAACGGCCCCGGTTGCACCGAGGTCGTCGGCAATCAGCTGAGCAAGCTCTATGGGGGCTGCAGTGAGCAACCAAACCTCATGACCCTGGGCCAAGTGATCCTTGAGGGCCTTTACGGTTTCGGGCCACAGTCGGGGCTTGATTTCTGACTCGTAAACCTTTTTTAGAAGCGGCTCAAGGTCTTTTACTTGGTAGCCCTTTGTGACGGAGAGAGCTCGGTCTTTGATTTCCTGCAGGGAGTTGGTCTTTTCACCGCGGCGAACGAACATCATCTGCTCAAAAGCAAAGCGCCAGATTACGCGGCGCTTGATGTTACCGCCACGGAATGCAACTTTTCCAAAAAGAATTGGAGTCGACCCACGAACCAAAGTGTTGTCAACATCGAAAAATGCTGCGACCTTCTTGGCATCAAGTTTCTGATTCGAGGTCATCGCCACAGTCTATTGGGCGTAGGTTGTCTTCTAGGATTTAGGTCATGAGCCAAGAAATTAAATTGGAATTAATAACCCGTGAAGGGTGTCACCTGTGTGACGAAGCTCAAGATGTTTTGGCAGGTGTGATCGCTAGGTTCAGTGCTGAGCACCCAAGTGTCTCCTACACAATCGAGACCATCGACATCGATCAAGACACTGAACTATTGGCTAAATACTCCGATGAGGTTCCGGTTTTACTTCTGAATGACAAGCAGATTGCATTTCTCAGACTGGATGGCGACCGAGTTTACGACCGGCTGGTGAGCATCCTCTAGATGGCGCGATTGCCTCGAAGCCTGCAGGGCACAGAAGCTAGAAGCAACATTTAGTAAGCCCTGGGTCAAGAATCCATGGAAGCCGTTTCGTGAATTTGCATTAGTGATGTTGCATTATTACTACATAGTAATTATGCTACATCTATGGGTCGTAAACCAAAGGCTGAAGAAGAGCGGGTAGCTAACCGCATTGAAGAGCTTCGCGCCCAGTCCAACCTCTCTAGGCAAGAGCTCGCCGACGAGGTTGGTGTTCACTACCAAACCATCGGATACATCGAACGCGGTGAGTATTCGCCATCACTAGTTTTGGCGCTGCGCATTGCTTCGGTTCTAGGAGCCAGCGTTGAGGAAGTCTTCTGGCTCGATAAGGAAGCCAAATGAGTAACGAGCTTTTAGTAATTTTCTACATTTTTGC
>DGPE01000086.1 GCA_002390305.1 Micrococcales bacterium UBA4448
AGTGTTTCGTTTTAACACCAGGGGCACCGCCTCACCGCAAGGCACTTCAACCGGAAAATTCGAAGACGGCATCGGAGAGGCTGCTGATGTCCAGGCAGCCGTTAGCTTTTGCCGAGAGCGAGGCCTCCCTTCTGCGTGGCTGGTCGGTTGGTCTTTTGGCACTGAGCTGGCAATAAAGTACGGGCCAGATCATGACATTGAGGGGGCAATTTTGCTCTCTCCACCTCTTCACCGAGCCACAGAAGCAGATCTCAGGCGTTGGAATGAGTTCAAAAAACCGTTGATTGCTTTGGTCCCAGAGTTGGATGAATTTTTAGAGCCAGCTGCGGCAAAGCTGCGGTTTAGCGTCGTCCCTCACGCTGAAGTGATTGGTTATGCCGAGGAGAAACACCTTTGGGTTGGGGAAAAAGCCACCAGGAAAGTGCTCGACAAGATTGCCGAAATAACTGTTCCCGCAAGCTCTCCGTTGCCAACTAGCTACTAGCGCAGTTGCTGCCTCGGCATCCAGACTTCGCGTACGATCAGCAGTATTGAAGCGGCAGTAGGAATAGCAACAACCGCCCCTAGAACCCCCATCAGGGTCCCACCTAAGAGTGCGGCAATTACTACAAGAGCTGCGGGCACAGAAACCGCTCGCTTCATCACTCTCGGTGCAATTATGTAAGCCTCTAGTTGCAGGTAGATGGCATAGTAAATGACCGCGATAAGTGCCAGCTGAGGGCCTTGGATTAGCGTCACTGAAACCACAATGATTGCCGAGGTTGCAGGACCCACCAGAGGAATCAGCGAAATAGTAAAGGCCACGAGTGTCAGAAGCAGTGCAAAAGGAGCATTGATGATGCTCAAGAAGATGAACAGCGCCGTGGCGTGTATCAGGCTAACTGAGGTTTGACCCATCACCCACCTACCAACAGAGTAGGCAATTTGGTCCGTTAGCTTGCGGAACCGCTCGCGCTTTGACGCGGAGGCTAGTTTTGAAAGGTAGCCCTTCATCGATTCGAGAGAAGCCATGAAATACAAAGTGAGAATAATTACGATAATGACGCCCACGACACCGGTCAGGACGCCCAGACCAACTTGCAGGACACCACCGAGCAGGCTTGGCCAATTCTCGGAGTTCGTAAGAAAATCAATCCCAGATTGGGTGGCATTTGTGATTGCCCCATCGAGCTGATCATCCCACTGAGAAATTAGGTCTGTGGTGACCAAGTTCGCGGCGATTTTGGGGATCTGTTCTATTAGTTTCCCGGCTTCGGAAACCGCGGTTGGGATAACCGCCCAGAGCATCAGTCCCACGAAACCCAAAAAGCCCACGACAACTATTCCAACGGCCACGGGCCTTGGCATCTTGGTTTTGGTTAGTGCTCTAACAACGGGGTCAAGCCCAAGAGCCAAAAACAGCGCGATGCCAATGTAGGTGAGAATTGTTGCGGTCTGGGTCACCGCTGCCCCAATAATGATTGCTGTTAGGACGCCAAACCCACCGGTCAGGCCAAGTTGAAAGGCATTTGTGACTCTGGCTCTTTGCTCCACTTATTCCTCCGTTGGTTCAAGCTTATTTACCAAGGTACGCAAGTTTTTCAGATAAATCTCGCTGGAACGCACTCTATTCTGGTATTCCTTGACTCGAACCAGTGCTTGCTTTTCCGCTTTCGCAGCAGCTTTCTCGGCATTTGCCTTGATCTCACCGGCCTCTAACTCAGCTTTATGCATCAACGCCTCGGCCGTATTTCTGGCCTCGGAGAGTATCCGAGTCTGAGCTTGCGAGGCGTCCATTTCTAGTGCCTGAATTTCTAGCCTTACGGTGGCAATGGTCTTTTTCAGCTCGGTCAGGTCTATTTTTGCAAGCCTCAAATACTCTTCAGTTTGTTTTACGGCCTCGTTATGTTTCTCGAGGTAATCCTTTTCGCCGGTTCTGCGGCGGGCTTTCAGCTTGGCTTCTAGTGTTGCTAGGGCATGTTGCTTGGCAGCCTCTTCGATTCCTAGCTCTTCGAGGTTAATCAGAGCTTGAGCAGCAATCTTGCCCTCGAGCTCAGCTTTCTTGGCTTCTACTTCTCTTCTGGCGGTGGTTTTCATCGCTGCAACTTCGGTTGCTGCCTGACCTCTAAGCCTTGCCACCTCCAGCTCAGCATTGCGAAGCTTGTCGTTCGCTTCGGTCTTTGATTTAGACGTCAACACTTCAGCCTCGTGCTTGGCACTGGCAATTGTCCTTGCAGCGCGTCTCTCTGCTGCCGCGGATTGTTCCTGGTACAGGGCTTCAGCTGCAATCTTCAGCTCATCAGATTCAGAGGTGGCAGCTTCGATAAGCTCTTCGGCTCTTCGGGCAGCAGCGTCTTCGAGCTCACGTGCTGTGGTTTCAGCTCTGACCAACAAGTCAGCCGCCTCAGCTCCCAGGCTTGCGAAATCAGGGCTCTCCGATGCAGAAAGTCGCGATCCAGCGGAATCAAGTTTTGCTGTGGTTTGCCCAAGAGCGTCGCCGGATTCTTGAAGCTGCTCCCGAAGCCGAACTAGCTCAGCGTTGAGAGCGTTTAGCTCCTTCTCTACGGCCTTTGGGTCATAGCCCCGCCTTGTAATTTCGAAGCGACTAAATTCAGATGGCAAGTTGGGTCCTTGGTTGCGGGTAAACTTTCTGAGCTAGCCAAGTCTACTCGGAGCAAGGAATTATGCGATTTTGGATTGCCCTTTTGGTGTTCGTCACTGGGCTGGTTTCTAGCGCGATCGGATTCGTAAATCAGCTTGAAAATCAGCCAATTGACGTCATTAATGCTTCTGGGTCGCTATCAGAACCGGTCAGCTATGTCTTGATACCGAACTCTGTGCTCACTGCCTACGAGGGTGAAGCCTCGGCTTTTGCTATAGGCGATGGGCCTGTATTCATGTCCACTGGTCGAGAGTCGGACATAGTGGCCTGGCTTGGTGACTCCAAGTATGTGGAGTTGCGACTGAGCGTTAATGTCGTTGACGAGATCGTAAGCCTCGCCGAAATACAGCGACCCGGCACCGGAGAACTAGTGGACCCAACCGGTGCGGACATTTGGAGGACCGAGGACTCAAGTAATGGAAAGTTGCTTCTCCCCTTTGAAATCGATAACGAAGTAGCAATTTTATTGGCGTCAACGGGATTGGACCTTGCCCCAAGGACAGTTCGAATTAGCTGGGACCTTGGGGATGTTGAGGCGCCAGTAGCACCGATTACTTTGATTGGCCTGTGGGTAACTATTCTGGGCGCACTCATGGGTGTTTATGCAGCGATTGTCTACTTCAGGAAATATAGAAGCCGCAGGCAAAAAAGGGGACCGAAGCGGCCGAAACCATTTAAAAGTAAAAGAGTGTTTTCTCAGGCTGGAGCCAAGCCGCCAACTGGCAGAAGGGCGCACCGCACCATGGGATTCATCAGTGCTCTTGGTGCTGTGTCTTTGCTTACCGGATGCGTTCCAAACTACGACAATCCAATTGTTTCACCGCAAGCTCTGGAGCAGCCTAATGAACTAACCGCCAGCATGACAAACGACCAGCTCTCGAGAGTTCTTCGGGACATTGCTCGTGTGGTCGCTGCGGCGGATGCTCAACTTGACAGAGAATCGCTGGAAGTTCGGGTGGCAGGTCCCGCTTTAGATATGCGCAGGGCAGCTTACGGACTTGCCGGCAAAACTGAAGCAACAGACGATGGACCGGCTCCGATTCTCGCTGGTCCCGTGCAACTATTTTTACCAAGCGCTACCGACTCTTGGCCACGAAGTGCCCTTGTGGTAACCGGGCAAACCACGCTGCAAGCCTTGGTTCTTTTGCAGGAGTCTCCGCGCGATGAATACAAGCTCTATCAGTACTCAGATTTACTGCCAGACATCAGGTTTCCAGAAGTTCCTGCCTCAAGCACTGGTGCCAACTCGCTGAAGTATGACAATAAATTCTTAGTGATCAGTCCTCCATCGCTTGTCGAGGGGTTAGGTAATCTTTTGAACGCAGGGGCGGCATCTCCGTGGTCAATATTGATTGACCCAGACAACACGTATGTGTCTGATGTCTCCTCAGTCCAGTTTGGTTTGCAGGAGACGCTCAGTAATGCCAACCTAAATTTCAGTCACGAACTTTCAGAGAATCCGGCGGTTATTCTTGCCAATTCTGAGGGTGGTGCATTGGTGGCACTTTATATGATTGACACCTACACGATTATTCCCAAAGAGCCAGGCGACGCGGTCGCGATCACCGGTGATGAGGCAACGCTGCTTGGCACCGGTGGAAGTGCCACTGGCATTGAAACCCAATACGGTGCCATGCTTCTATTCAACGTGCCAGCATCTGGTTCGGAGGATCGGGCCACGCTGCTAGGAGCAACCCAGCAGCTTCTATCAGCAATATCACTAGGTGGATAATGAGTAATTTCGGAGCCATGGACCTCTCAGGTTTGGCGAATAAGAATCAGGTTTCTCAAGGAAACGCCGTCAGTGCTTGGCTAGTGCCAGGCGATGAAGCAACGCTCAGACAGTACCTAACGCTCTCAGAGAGCACTCCAGTCTTGATGGTGATCACAGATCAAAGTGAAGCATCTGGCCGCCTGCGACAACTAATCACTGATGTCTTAGCTGGCTCCGAGGGGCGATTTGCTGGGATTGAAATCGATATAACCTCAAACCCTCAACTTGCTCAGGCTGTAGCGGTAGATAAGGCACCAGCGGTGCTGGCGATTTTAGCCGGACAGCCGACGCCTCTGTTCCAAGGTGAGGCAACCAAGGAGCAGTTGTTGAATGTCCTTGGCCAGGTCCTTTCGCTGGCTGCAGAGAAAGACATAACCAAGACGGTGAGCATCCAAGCAAACGCTCCCGCCGAAAAAGAACTCAGTCCAGAGCATCGGGTAGCCTTGGCCGCAATTGAGGCAAATGACCTACCTCTTGCGAAATCGCTGTATGAAAAGCTGATTGTTGAGTACCCAAATGACTCAGAAGCAAGAGCCAGTCTCGCGCAAGTCAAGCTCATGATTCGGATGTCAACTTCCCCGGAGGCTGGAACGCTTGCAGAACTTTTTCGATCGGCAGATCAGCTACTCATCGCCGGGAACGCTGAAGCATCACTGGTGTCGCTGTTGGATGCTTTTGAAGGCTCTGTTGAGAACCGAGAAGAGATTCAGCAGAGGTTGCTCGAGCTGTTTATTTTGGTGGGGGACTCTGAACCAGAAGTCCTTGCAGCCAGACGCAGACTAGCAACAATGCTTTTCTAGTGCGGCTTTAGCCAGAGCAACCCAAAGGGCGGCAGAGTAAGTTCTAAAGACTGTCCATGGCCATGAGACGGAATGCTCTGAGAATCAACGGCGCCTCCGTTTCCAACCCCGGAGCCGCCAAATTCTTTGGCATCGGTGTTCAGGGTTTCAACCCAGGTTCCAGGCTTAGGAACTCCAATTCGGAAGTTATGGTGGGGCGTTCCAGAGAAATTGGCAATCACCACAATTTGGTTGCCCGCGATATCAAATCGAATGAAGCTCAACACATTTTGGTCAGCATTTCCGCCATCAATCCATTGGAATCCGGAGGTGTCGTGGTCTAGTTCCCACATTTCCGGAGATTCCAGGTAGAGCCTGTTCAAGCTTGCCACCAGTTTCTGAATTCCCTGGTGGGGGGCATGGTCTAGCAGCCACCAATCAAGCTCCCTAGACTCGTTCCACTCCGCCGGCTGAGCAAATTCTTGCCCCATGAAGAGTAGTTTCTTGCCCGGGTGTGACCACATGAAGCCAAGATAGGACCTTAGATTTGCATGCTTCTGCCAATTGTCGCCGGGCATTTTGTTTAGCAGCGAGCCCTTGCCATGAACGACTTCATCGTGGCTAATGGGGAGCACGAATTTTTCATCGTAGGCGTAGAGCATTGAGAAGGTCATCTCCCCGTGGTGATATTTTCTGTGCATTGGATCTCGTTGGATATATTCCAGGCTGTCGTGCATCCAACCCATATTCCATTTGAAGCCAAAGCCAAGGCCACCGTGATCAGTTGGGCTTGAAACACCGGGAAATGCCGTTGATTCCTCTGCAATCATCATGATCCCTGGGCTTTTTTTATAGGCGAGCCGGTTTGCCTGTTTCAGAAACTCAATTGCATCTAGGTTTTCACGGCCTCCGTGAACATTTGGAAGCCACTGCCCGTCCTCACGGCTGTAATCGAGATAAAGCATCGAGGCAACTGCATCAACCCGAAGCCCGTCGATGTGAAATTCTTCTAACCAGTAGGTTGCGTTGGCCACTAAGAAGTTCTTAACCTCGTTGCGGCCGAAATTGAACACGTGAGTACCCCAGTCGGGCTGGTCCCCACGTCTTGGATCAGCATCTTCGTAAATTGCCTCACCATCAAATTTTGCAAGCGCCCATTCGTCCTTGGGGAAGTGAGCAGGGACCCAATCGAGAATGACACCTATTCCAGCTAGGTGCAGTTCGTCAATCAAAAAGCGCAGATCATCGGGGTTTCCAAACCTAGATGTTGGTGCGTAGTAACCGGTGACTTGGTAGCCCCAACTTCCCCCAAATGGATGCTCGGCCAGTGGCATGAACTCCACGTGAGTGAAGCCCATGTATTTCATGTGGCCGATGAGTTCAGGAGCTAGCTCTCGATAGCTTCTTCCCTTTCTCCAGCTGCCAAGATGAACTTCGTAGGTAGACATCGGGGAGGCTAGGGCATCCGATTCCGACCTTGCCTTTAGCCAGGCAGAATCTCGCCAGACGTATTCACTTTCTGTAACTACAGTCGCGGTAGAAGGGGGAGTCTCAAATTGCCTACCCATCGGGTCAATCTTTGTGATTTTCGACCCGTCACGAGTGGTGATTCGATATTTATATAAAGCCCCCGGTTTCACTTGCGGGATAAAAAGCTCCCAGATTCCGCTGGAACCCATTGAGCGCATTTGGTAGCAGGTGCCATCCCAGCCATTAAAGTCTCCAATAACTGAAACGGCTTTTGCATTGGGTGCCCAAACTGCAAAGGCAGTGCCTGAATTGTCTCCAAGTGAATCAGAACCAGCTATAAAGCGTGAGCCTAGAACTTTCCATAGCTCCTCGTGCAGTCCTTCAGAGATCAGGTGAAGGTCCAGTTCTCCCAATGTTGGTGCGTATCGGTAGGGGTCATCAGACACCCAATCCGGAGCGTCCTCATATGAGGCTGTAACGCGATAATCACCCGGGTGCTTGGTAGTGCCCCGCACTTCCCAGACGCCACCATGAAGATGTTTGAACTGAAGGACCTTCTTATTCTTAGTTGAGAGCGTGACTTCCTTGGCAAACGGCCTCAGAACTTTGACAGACCAGGCTTTGTCGCCTAGGTGTAGTCCAAGTATCGAATGCGGATTATGGTGCTCTCCAGCAGCCAATATTTCGAGTTGGGCACTATCTATAGTCATTGCACGACCTGAAAAATATGCGCTGGCTCTGCGTATGAATCCAACTTCACGTAGTTTTGGGCACCCCATTGGAAGACTGTCCCGGTAATCAGGTCCTTTACCGCAAATGTGGCTGGAAGCCCAAGTTTCTGAAGGTCTATGCTCACTGTTGTTTCACGAGCGGATGTCGGATCAGTGTTTACAACAACGATTATCGTGTCGGCAACTCCTTCATTAAACTCCGCCTCAAGATGCTTTGAGTACACCAGGATCGCGTCGTCTGCACTCTGGTGAACTACAAGATTGCGTAATTGGCCAAGGCATGGGTGTTCAGCCCTGATTTTATTCAGCAAGCTAATTCTTGGCGCGAGGCTGGAGCCGATTTTTTCAGCAGCCAGGAAATCCCGCGGTTTGTATTCAAACTTTTCGTTGTCGATATTTTCTTCAGCACCGGGCCTTGCAACAGCTTCGTAAAGCTCGAATCCGGCGTACATTCCCCAGCTGGGGCCAGCGGTGGCAGCAATGGTTGCTCGTATCTTGAAAGCAGGCCGCCCGCCGAACTGAAGATACTCGCTGAGGATGTCTGGTGTGTTTACCCATAGGTTAGGCCTGAAAAAATCCGCTGACTTTTGAGAAAGCTCGACAAGGTATTCAGCCAGTTCTGATTTCGAATTTCGCCAAGTGAAGTAGGTATAGGACTGTTGAAATCCAGCCTTGGCCAGGGTATGCATCATGGCGGGCCGAGTGAACGCCTCGGCTAGAAAAATTACGTCGGGGTGTTCTTCGTTGGTTTTCTCAATGACCGCTTGCCAAAAGCTAACTGGTTTGGTGTGAGGGTTGTCTACTCTGAATATCTTTACGCCAAGGCCAATCCATTTTGCCAGCAGGCGAAGCGCCTCTTCAACCAGGCCTTCCGGGTCTTCGTCAAAATAAATCGGGTAAATGTCTTGATATTTCTTTGGTGGGTTCTCGGCATAGGCAATCGAACCATCGGCTCTTTTTGAAAACCACTCTGGATTGCTTTGAACCCAGGGATGATCAGGCGATGCCTGCAGGGCAAAATCCATGGCAATTTCAAGTCCGAGCTTGTTGGCACTTCCAACAAATGCCCCAAAATCCTTTTCTGAACCCAGGTCTGGGTGGATTGCGTCGTGGCCACCCGAGGATGAACCGATGGCCCACGGTGAACCAGGGTCATCTCCTTCGGCGACCAGTGTGTTGTTGGGTCCTTTCCTATGAGACTGTCCGATGGGGTGAATAGGTGGCAAATAAAGCACCTCAAACCCCATGTTTTTCACCCTCTTCAGAGACTTAGTGGCGGTCTTGAATGTTCCCGAAACCCAAGTACCGACGGAGTCTTTGGTTGCCCCTTCGCTCCGTGGGAAGAATTCATACCAGGCACCTGAACCGGCTAGTTGTCTCTCGCACAAGATCCGAACTGGCTCTGAAGTGCTAACCAGACCACGCAGTGGAGACCGGTGAGACAATTGCTCAAATCCCAGTGAGAGCGCGTTTTCAAATGCTTGTGCCGGCTCTATTTCTGGATCTTTCAGGACGGCAATGATCGCTTTGAGTGTTTTCTTGTCTTTAGCACTGGCCACCCCCAGAAACTCGTTGGCAAGATGCTGGCCTTGAAGGATGACCAGGTCTTGGTCGATACCAGCTTCCAGTTTGATCTTGGCGTTATGAGCCCAGGTTCCAAATTTGTCGTCCCAGGTAATCACTTGGTACCGCCAGACCCCCGTTTCCGAGAGCTGGCTCTTTAATAGAAACTGATCAAGACCGGGAGAAGCTGCCTGCATGCGTGACTTGGTTTCTCTACCAGAGGGGCTAATAAGCGAAAGCTCAGCAGCTAATTGGTCGTGGCCCTCTCTGGTGGCTATTGCCCCAAACTCCAGTACCTCGCCTGCAAATGCCTTAACGGCGAATTTTCCACCGTCCACTATCGGCCAAGTCGAAACAATTGGAAGTCTGGCTATTCGGGCATCGCCTTGTGTCATGCCTATAAATTTAGTGAGATTTAGCAGGTCGCGCTTGCTGCCGGCTGTTATTTCTAGCGAACTGCAAATAATTTCATGCTTGCTTCAACCATGGAAACCGTTGAGCCCGGCCGGTATTCGGTCTTGTCAGTAACAGGAGTTGCTTCCGCGGAGTCCCAAACTAACTCAAAGTGCTCATTGTCCAAAAGCTCTGGAAGTCGAATTTCTTTCACTGTTTCAGCCCCATTGATCGCAAGCAAAATACCCTGTCTTTGGCCATCCGGTGTCAGGTGAAAATTGAGTCTTTGAAGGGTTCTGCGCTCTGGGTTATGCCAGTCGTGGACGCTCATCTGTTCTCCGGTAATTGAGTACCAAAGCATTTGATCGTGACTATCAGTTGCCTCATCTAGCTTCGTGAAGCTACTTGGCCTAAGTGCCGGATACTGCTTTCTGAGGCCTATCAAATGAGAGACAGTTGTGAAGAACTCGTCTTTTGCGGTCTCAGATTCAAATTCTTGCCAGGTAATGGCATTGTCCTGACAGTAGGCATTATTGTTTCCATCCTGAGACTTAAGGCGCTCGTCGCCCGCTCTGATCATGGGAACTCCGGCAGAGGTTAGTAGCGTGCCAAGCAAATTTCTCGCAGCCTTAGCTCTTCTAAGCGTGATTGCGTTATTTGATGTCGGGCCTTCGTGGCCATGGTTGAAGCTGAAATTCTCGCCCGACCCGTCTCGACTGGCCTCACCGTTTGCAAGGTTATGTTTTTGGTTATAGGACACAAGATCCCAAAGGGTGAAGCCGTCGTGCGCGGTGACAAAGTTCAGACTGCCCACTGGGGAGCCTTGGCTAACAACTTCTTGTGAGCCCGAAACTTTTCCAGCTAGGTCCTGCACGCCGTTATCGTGACTGCCAGTTTCTCTAGCATTTTTGATGTCGGTAAGCCAGAATTTGCGGATTGAATCCCGGTACTGGTCGTTCCATTCTGGAAAACCCGGGGGGAAGTTTCCTGTTTGCCAACCTCCCATGCCAACGTCCCAGGGTTCAACAATCAGTTTGGCCGATGAAATAACCGGATCTTTTTTCATCTCTTGTAGCACTTCATGGTCGGGGGTGAAATGATTTTGCTCATCTCTTGCAAGTGTTGTTGCCAGGTCAAACCTGAAGCCATCAATTTGCATATCGTTGACCCAGTAGCGCAGTGAGTCCATCATCAATCGCTGGACCATAGGCTTTCCAAAATCGAGACTGTTTCCGCAACCGGTGGTGTCCTGATAATTTCCTTGGTCGTCCTGCCGGTAATAGCTCGAGTTATCTAGCCCCCGATAAGAAAAAGTCAGTCCCTTTGCCCCACCTTCGGCCGTGTGGTTATAGACAACGTCCAAAATTACTTCGATGCCAGCTCTGTGCAGCTCCCGGATGGCAGTTTTGAGTTCGCGCAAGATTGCCAAAGGTGAATCTTCGCGCGCTCTTTTACTTGAATACCGCATGTGAGGGGTGAAGTAATTTATTGTGTTGTATCCCCAGTAATTTATTAGGCCTAGGTTGATAAGACGTGGCTCTGAAATGAAGGCCTGGATTGGAAGCAGCTCGATGGCAGTGATCCCCAGCCTGGTGAGGTAGTCAATTGTGGCTGGGTGGCCCAGAGCTGCGTAGGAACCCCTGATTTCTTCAGGAATCTGAGGATTCAATCGTGTGAGGCCTCGAAGGTGTGCCTCGTAAATGACGCTTTCGGCAAGTTTTGTGCCAGGTTTTGAGACGCCTTGCCAATCAAAGTCATCTTGAACTGCGACGCAGTAATAATCGCTGGGACTTTGACGAACTAGGCCCTTCGCGTAAGGGTCCAACAGGTTTCTAGTGGGGTCAAAGGCATGTCTTTGACCTTTTGGCCCATCCGCTCTCAGGACGTAATTTGTGCCCGGTAGTAGCCCGTCGTGGGCGCCAGAGAAAATCCCGTCGTCTTGAGCCTCCAACAGGATCTCATGCAAGACCTTCGAGCTGTCTTCGGAATCCAAAATCAATAGCTTCATGGTCTCTGCGGTTGCAGACCAGGCGTTAAATACTCCACCGCCATCCATGAGTGAAAGCCCAAGAGTCGAGCCTTGAGAAACATGTTGGTTGTGCACGGGATTTGTCATCGCAACCAAGGTTACTAAGGGTTGCCCTAATCCTTTGGACAACTAGGCTTAACAGATGCCAGTTTTTCTCGATCATGCATCGACCACTGCCTTGCGGCCAAGCGCAAAAGTAGCGCTAACTAGCGCCCTTGATTTACTGGGCAACCCCTCCAGCGTTCACAGCCAAGGCCGAGGTACCAGAGAGCTATTAGAAGCCTCAAGGGATGCAATTGCAAAAGCCGTAGCGGCTAACAGAAGTGAAATTATTTTTAATTCCGGCGGCACCGAGGGCAATAACCATGCCATCAAAGGTATCTACTGGGATCGACACCAGGCTGATCCAGCCAAGCGGGTAATTATTTCTTCTGAAACCGAGCATCACGCGGTGATAGATCCCTTGCAGTGGCTCCAAAAAAACCAGGGGGCAGAAATTGTTTATGTGAGGCATTTTCAAAATGGAATGGTTGATTTTGATTCTCTAAAAAGCCTCATTGAGACCCATGGCCCTGCCATTGCGATGATCAGCCTGATGTGGGTAAATAATGAAACAGGTGTCATCACTGATATTCCGGCGGTCGTCCGGCTCGCAAATCAGTACCAAATTCCTGTTCACTCCGATGCGGTAGCGGCCTTCGGCCACATTCCAATTGATTTTCAAGCTAGCGGTTTGACCGCAATGAGCCTTTCCGGTCACAAGATCGGAGCACCGATTGGCGTAGGGGCGCTAGTTGTTTTAAGGTCAGCCAAGCCAATTTCTCTCGTGCACGGTGGCGGACAAGAACGTGCTTTGCGCTCTGGCACCATGAATTACCCCCTGGCCGCCAGCTTCGCAGCGGCTGCTACAGAGGCGGTAGCAGAGCTTGATGAAGAAATGACTCGACTGGAAGCGCTAAGAGACCAGCTTGAAGCAAAAGTCGTTGAAATTGCCCCATCGGTAATAATCACAGCCTTGGGTGCAGAGCGTGCCGGCTATAACGCTCATTTCATTTTCCCCGGCACTCAGTCTGACGCGCTGCTGTTCCTGCTTGATCAGGAGGGCTTTTGTGTTTCGGCAGGGTCTGCCTGCCAGGCTGGAGTTGTTGGACCCTCGCATGTGGCAATCGGGATGGGGTTCGACCAGGCCGAAGCATCGGCTTGCGTTCGAGTCACACTTGGTTCTACGACCACAGCAGCTGATATTTCAGCATTTATTGATGCCCTCGAGAAAATTCATCCGATAGCACTGCAAGCTGCCCCTGCATAAATACCAAACTCAAATTAGACTTGAGAGATGCGAGTATTAGCGGCGATGAGTGGCGGAGTAGATTCCGCAGTTGCGGCCGCTCGTGCGGTTGAGGCGGGTCACGATGTCATAGGCGTCCATTTAGCTCTTTCTAGGATGCCGGGGACACTGAGGACCGGCTCCAGGGGCTGCTGCACTATTGAAGATTCAATGGATGCCCAGCGGGCTGCAAACAAACTTGGCATTCCCTATTACGTATGGGACTTCTCCGAGCGATTCAAGTTAGACGTAGTAGATGACTTTGTGGCCGAGTATCAAGCGGGTCGAACCCCAAATCCCTGCATGCGCTGCAATGAGAAGATTAAGTTTGCAGCACTTCTTGAACGAGGGCTCTCTCTTGGATTTGATGCGGTTTGTACTGGTCACTATGCCTCCATCTATGAAGACGAAGAGGGGAACCTCGAACTGCACCGCTCGCTGGCTATGGCTAAAGACCAGAGCTACGTCCTCGGGGTTCTCAACGCAGACCAGCTTGCTCACTCAATGTTTCCGCTCGGTGCAACAGCGTCAAAGGACCTGATCAGGGCAGAGGCTTCCGAACGAGGCCTCACCGTAGCCAATAAGCCAGATAGCTATGACATCTGCTTTATCCCCGAGGGGGACACCAGGGAATGGCTAAGAGACTTCATTCCTACCGAACCGGGAAAGATAGTTGACACCGAAGGTAATCAGCTGGGGGAGCACGATGGTCACGTTGGGTTCACCATTGGCCAACGAAAAGGGCTAAAGATCGGCACTCCAGCTAAGGACGGCAAGCCCAGATATGTCTTGGAGATTAGGCCAAAAACTAAAGAAGTTGTGGTTGGTCCAGAATCGGCTCTGCAGATCTCTGACTTATTCGGCGCTCGCTATACCTGGTGTGGCAAGGCTCCGGAAAGTCCTGAGACATACTTCGAGTGTGATGTTCAAGTCAGAGCCCACGGTGAAACTGTTCCTGCAACTGCAGCCATCGTTGATGGGCAGATGCACGTTGATTTGAAAGAGCCGCTCTACGGCGTGGCAGCGGGCCAGACTGCTGTTATTTATCTTGGCACCAGGGTCTTGGGTCAAATGACGATCGACAAAACAAAGAGCAAAGTTCCAGCAAGTGCCTGAGTTGCCAGAGCGCATTCTTGAGCTTCGGAAACTAATAGCAGATTACCGAGACGCCTATTACAACAATGACCAATCTCCGGTGTCCGATAGCGAATACGACCTTCTCGAAGCTGAGCTAAAGAAGCTAGAAGCAAATAGCCCAGGTTCCAACTTATCCTCACCAACAACCACCGTTGGTTCCGGCGCAGGAAGCGTGTTTGATCCGGTCGTCCACGGTGAAAAAATGATGAGCCTTGATAACGTCTTTGACACCGACGGGCTAATCGGCTGGGCTGCTCGCGCCGGCCAAGGGCCATATCTATGCGAGCCAAAAATAGATGGACTGGCTGTTTCATTGACCTACCGACAAGGTGTGTTAGTGCGCGCTGCCACGCGTGGAGATGGTGAAACCGGCGAGGACATAACACAAAATGCACTCACGATTCAGGGTGTTCCTCATAGGCTCAAGGGAGCCGGCCATCCGGAGCTTATAGAGGTTCGCGGTGAGGTGTTTTTCGAATTGGCAGATTTCGCAGTTCTAAACGCTGGCATTATCAAAGCGGGTGGCAAACCCTTCGCTAACCCTAGAAACAGTGCATCTGGGTCCCTGCGTCAAAAAGACCCAACGGTTTCGGCCTCAAGGCCGCTAAGGATGCTGGTTCATGGCTTCGGCGTCTGGCAGTCCGAGGCTAAGAGTCAGAGCGAGGTTTATCGCCAGCTGGCCGAGTGGGGCTTGCCAACAACCAGCAGGTACGAAGTATTGAGCACAATCCAAGATGTGCTGAAATACGTAGCTGATCTGGAGCGCAACAGGGCCAAAGTTGAGCATGAAATAGATGGGGTTGTAATCAAGGTTGATGACCTTGCAGTTCAAAAACAACTCGGGTTTACTTCCAGAGCGCCCAGGTGGGCAATTGCCTATAAGTACCCTCCAGAGCAAGTAAACACCAAATTATTGGACATCCGAGTGTCAATCGGCAGAACCGGCAGAGCGACACCTTTTGCAGTGTTGGCTCCAGTGACGGTGGCCGGGAGCGAGGTTGAGTTTGCAACATTGCATAATCAGGAACAGGTTGAGGCAAAGGGGCTTCTAATCGGTGACACCGTTGTACTGAGGAAGGCCGGAGACGTTATTCCTGAGATCCTGGGACCCGTGGTCGAACTGAGAGACGGCTCAGAGAAAAAATTTGTCATGCCAACTATTTGCCCGGAGTGCAGAGCTTTACTTGCACCGGCAAGCGAAAAAGACGTTGACCTGCGTTGCCAGAATTCAAAGGATTGTCCAGCACAACTGCGTGAACGAATTGCATACATTGGCTCCCGAGCAGCTCTCGATATCGAAGCCCTGGGTTATGTAAGTGCCAGTGCGCTAACAAATCCGGTTTTTCCAGTGCAAGCTCCGATAAGGACCGAGGCAGACCTCTTCAGTCTTTCCATGGAGCAGCTGCTTCCGATTAAGTCCAAAGTTTTAGATCCTGACACCGGGTTACCAAAACACGATGCTGACGGAAATGAAAAAGTTGTCGACTATTTCCAGAAAAAGGACAAGAGCCCATCCGAAACTGCAATCAAACTCCTAGCAAATCTCGAAATTGCGAAAACAAGGCCACTTTGGAGGCTGCTGGTTGCGCTTTCAATTAGGCATGTCGGTCCGGTTGCTGCAAGAGCTCTTGCCGACAACTTTGGTTCTTTTGACGCAATTTTTGGGGCTACGGAAGCCCAGTTAGCGGAGGTAGACGGCGTCGGCCCCGCTCTGGCCAATTCCATAATCAGCTGGCTGGAAGAGGATTGGCACAGAAATATCCTTGAGAGCTGGAAACAATCAGGTGTTCAGATGTCGACCCCCGGCCACAAGGGGCCGGGAGCTCAAAAACCGGAGGGAATCTTCAGTGGGCTTTCAATAGTGGTAACCGGGTCCATGGAGTCAATGACCAGAGAGCAGGTCGAGGCCTTGGTAATTGAAAACGGCGGGAAGGCCGCTTCATCAGTTTCCAAAAACACCGCATTCTTGATTGCAGGCCCTGGAGCTGGTTCCAAGTTGACAAAAGCCGAGGCTTTGGGGGTTGAAGTAATTTCTGAACAAGTCTTCCTTGCAAAATTGCAAAGCCCAGCGAACTAGACTTATTAGCTATCGCCTATTGATGAAGTGAGAAGTTGAATGTCTGAAATTACCCCCGATTTGGTCCGCCATCTCGCGTCGCTTTCGAGAATTTTGGTTACCGACCAGGAGGTTGAGCAGCTAGCCGGTGAACTATCGGTAATTGTTGATTCGGTTGCGATGGTAACCAAGGCAATTTCTGGTGACGTTGCAGCCACCAGCCACCCGATTCCAATGGCTAACGTGTATCGGGAAGATGTGATTCTTCCATCTTTGTCACAGGAACAAGCTCTATCTGCAGCTCCAGACAGCGCAGACGGCAGATTTAAGGTCAACGCAATCTTGGATGAGGATTAGGCCATGACTGAGATTACATCCGCCTCCGCTGTTGCTCTCGCAGAGCTGATTGCCACCAAAAAGGCCTCATCGCTAGAAATCACAACGGCTTTTTTGGATCGAATGGAAAAGCTGAATCACAAGACGAATTCTTATCTCCACATAAATCCTGAAACCAGCCTTGAGCAAGCCAAGAATGCTGATAGCCAGCTGGCTGCCGGCAAGCGCATGTCTGCCCTCCACGGCGTTCCAATTGCCGTAAAGGACAATCTGACAACAACGGATGCACCGACAACTTCTGGATCCAAAATTCTTGAGGGCTGGGTACCGCAGTATGACGCGACCGTGGTAGCCAAGATCCGCCAGGCCGGAATGCCAATTCTTGGAAAAACCAATCTTGATGAGTTTGCAATGGGCTCCTCCACAGAGTTCTCCGCTTACGGCCCCAGCAGAAATCCTTGGGATTTAGACCGAATCCCAGGAGGATCCGGCGGAGGTTCCAGTTCGGCTGTTTCAGGACATCTGGCGCCCTTGGCTCTTGGAAGCGACACCGGGGGGTCAATTAGGTTTCCGGCGGCCGTCACCGGCTCGGTGGGTGCAAAGCCAACCTATGGCGCGGTATCTCGCTACGGTCTGATTGCCCTTGCAAGTTCGCTCGACCAAATTGGACCGGTGACTAACAGCGTTATGGATGCTGCGCTTTTGCAGGACATAATCGCAGGACATGATCCCCACGACTCAACATCGTTACCAGCAACTTTGGGCTCAATGGCGCAAGCGGTATCGACAGCAGAGGTGAAGGGCCTGAGAGTTGGGGTCGTCAAACAGCTTTCATCTGATGGTTTCCAGGAGGGTGTGAAAGAACGATTCGAAGACACAATCGAAAAGCTAACCGCCGCTGGAGCAACAATTGTTGAAGTTGATTGTCCAAGCTTTGAATATGCGGTTGCCGCCTACTACCTGATCCTTCCAGCAGAAGCCTCGTCGAACTTGGCTAAGTTCGATTCCGTGAGGTTTGGACTTCGGGTAATGCCAGAGGGAAATCCAACCATCGAGAGAGTGATGGCTGCAACTCGTGAACACGGTTTTGGTCCGGAAGTAAAGCGAAGAATAATTCTTGGCACTTACGCCCTATCCTCGGGTTATTACGACGCTTATTACGGCTCTGCGCAGAAGGTCAGGACTCTGATTCAACAAGATCTTGCAAAGGCTTTTGAAGTCGCGGATGTCCTGCTAACTCCAACAGCGCCGACCACGGCATTCAAGATTGGTGAGAAGATCAACGACCCTCTGGCTATGTATCTCAATGACATCGCAACCATTCCTGCGAACCTGGCAGGAATCCCTGGAATGTCAGTTCCAAACGGTTTGGCAAAGGAAGACGGGCTGCCATCTGGAGTTCAGATCCTTGCTCCAGCAATGCAGGATGGACAGATGTATAAGGTTGCCAGCATCATCGAACAGCTTTATGTAGGTGAATGGGGTGCCCCTCTGATAAGCCAGGCGCCTGATTTGGAGGTGCTGTAATGGCTAAAGAGCAACTCATGTCCTACGAGGATGCCATTGAGCGCTTCGAGGTGGTTATCGGCCTTGAGGTTCATATCGAACTCAACACTCTCAGCAAGATGTTCTGCGGTTGTGCAAACAACTTTGGCTCAGAGCCAAACACCAATGTTTGCCCAACTTGTTTGGGGCTGCCGGGTTCACTGCCAGCTGTCAACCGTAAGGCAGTGGAGTCCTCGATCGCCATTGGCTTGGCGTTGAACTGCGATATTGCTGCCACGGGCCGCTTTTCTCGCAAGAACTACTTCTACCCAGACCTCGCCAAGAACTTTCAAACCTCCCAGTACGATGAGCCGATTGCCTATGAGGGCAGCATCTCTGTTGAGCTAGAAACCGGGGAAGTCTTTCAGATTCCAATTGAACGAGCCCACATGGAGG
Source organism: Micrococcales bacterium UBA4448 (assembly GCA_002390305.1). GTDB lineage: Bacteria > Actinomycetota > Actinomycetes > Actinomycetales > Microbacteriaceae > Aquiluna. The sequence continues at coordinate 18,178 of DGPE01000086.1, forward strand.
AGGATGCTGGAAAGCTAACTCACGTGGGTGGAGCAACCGGTCGCATCCAGGGTGCAGAATACTCCCTGGTCGATTACAACCGTGCCGGAGTTCCGCTGGTTGAGATTGTTACCAAACCAATTTATGGAGCGCTGGATAAGGCTCCTGAGCTCGCAGCGACATACGTGCGCGCAATCCGCGACATTGTGAAAGCAATGGATGTTTCCGATGCCAAAATGGAGCGCGGTAACGTCCGCTGTGATGCGAACGTATCCCTGAGGGAAAAAGGTGCGGAGAAGCTCGGCACCAGAACCGAAACCAAGAACGTTAACTCGCTTCGAAGCGTGGAGAACGCGGTCCGATATGAGATCCAGCGTCAAGGTTTCATTCTTGCCGGAGGCGGCTCTATAACGCAGGAAACCCGTCACTGGCACGAAGACCGCGGTCACACTTCCTCAGGCAGGCCGAAGTCTGACGCTGACGATTATCGCTATTTTCCAGAGCCAGACCTTGTCCCGGTCCAACCGAGCATCGAGTGGATTGAGGAGATCAGAAAGACCCTCCCAGAAAATCCCGCAATCAGAAGAAAGCGCCTTCAGGAATCTTGGGGCTTTGCAGACTTGGAATTCCGAGATGTTCTGAACTCTGACCTTCTGGACGAGGTCGAAGCAACTGTTGCCGCCGGCGCAAGCCCACAATCGGCAAGAAAGTGGTGGACAGGAGAACTTGCTCGGCTTGCCAACTCAAAGCAGCTCTCGGTGTCTGATCTTGCGATCTCACCCACCCAGGTTGCCGCGATTCAGCTTTTAATTGACAACGGGGACCTCAACGACCGACTGGCAAGAGATGTTGTTGCAGGAGTGATTGCAGGAGAGGGCGAGCCTGGCGAAGTGGTCGAGAAGCGCGGGCTAAAAGTTGTTACCGACGAAGGTGCATTGATTGCCGCAGTCGATAAAGCACTGGCCAACCAACCGGATGTCTTAGAAAAAATTAGGGATGGCAAGGTTCAGGCCGCTGGAGCAGTAATTGGGGCTGTTATGCAAGAAATGCGCGGACAAGCCGACGCTGCCAGAGTTCGAGAGCTCGTTCTAGAAAGAGCCAAGTAACTACTGGGGTGAGTAACGGGACTTGAACCCGCGACCCCCTGGACCACAACCAGGTGCTCTACCAACTGAGCTATACCCACCATGTCTGGCTAAGCCAGAACTTTTAGATTGTATCAGCCCTCAAGAGAGAAAACAGCACGCTTAAGCTCTTTAGAGGTTGGTCCCGGGTCTTGCACTAGCAAAACCTTGCGATAGTAGCGAAGTTCCTTAATGGACTCTCGAATGTCGGCTAGCGCGCGATGGTTGCCTGCCTTCTTCGGTAGCTGAAAGTAAATCTGCGGGAACCAGCGCCTAGCTAGTTCTTTGAAAGAGCTGACATCAATATTTCGATAGTGAAGAAAATCGTCAAACTCCTTGGTTTGTCGATTCAGAAACATTCGATCAGTGCCGATTGAATTTCCGGCCAGGGGTGCTGTTGAAGGCTCTGAAACCCACTGCTTTACATATTCCAGAACTTGTTGCTCAGCTTTACGAATGCTTACTCCCGACGGAATCTCGTCAATCAGGCCTGAATCGGTATGCATTTGAGTGACAAATTCGCCCATGTTCTTCATGGCTTTGCGAGAGGGTTTGACAACAATCTGGAGGCCCTCATGGACAGGCTCGAGCTGCTGATCGGTGACGATTACTGCGATTTCGCAAATCTCGTCAATCTGGACATCTAGCCCGGTCATCTCGCAATCAACCCAAACTATGAATTCGTTCATGCTCATCTAGTCGTTTGAGTGTCGGGAGTTTTTGGCTGCTCGAATTTGAGCTTTCCGATTAGCTTTGTCAGCCTTCTTGTCAGCACGCAAATCCGAGTTGGTTTTTGGCTCAAGAACCGGAGCTTCGTCGGTTGCTGGCATTTCTGCTGCGGCCCCACCTAAAGCTGGCTTGGGCTCAACGTCGGTAGGTGAATCCTCCCATTCCATGCTCGATTCGTCATCCAGCGCCATATCAATTGGCTCTTCGGTCCATGCCAGCTCTTGATCAGGCACATTGCTAACAGCCGGTTGGTAAACAGGTTCTTCAGCTGTTGTCTGAACACCAGCTTCGTCCTCTGGCTGTGCTTCCTGTGTCACCTGAACGCTTTCAGCCAA
>DGPE01000028.1 GCA_002390305.1 Micrococcales bacterium UBA4448
CTGTTGCTTCGGCAACCGCTTTATTTTTGGCAGGTTGCGCCGCCGCCGAGGAGGAAGCAACCACCACTACGACTACCCAAGCGGCAACAACAGAAACTGTTGCCGAGGCCACTGTTTCAGTTCTCGACTCCGTGAAGGAAGCAGGGACGGTTCGTTGTGGAACACGCGATGCACTTCCTGGTTTTGCGGTTACAAACGATGCCGGAGAGCACGTTGGCTTTGACTCAGACTTCTGTCGAGTAATTGCTGCTGCTGTCCTAGGCGACGCAAGTGCCGTTGACATGGTAGACCTAGAGACTGCCGATCGCTTCACAGCGCTGCAGTCCGGAGCAATTGACGTACTGGTCAGAAACACCACTTGGACTGCAACCAGAGATGGTAGCGAGGCAGCAACATTCCTACAGCCAACGTTCTACGATGGCCAGGGCATGATGGTTGCGACAGACAGCGGAATTAGTTCTTTGAGTGACATGAACGGTGCGATTGTTTGTGTAGCAAAGGGAACCACCACTGAAGGTAACGCTGCTCTTGAGTCCTCCCGTTTGGGCTTGGGTTGGGAAGTTAGATCATTCGATGAGACTGACCTAATTCTCGAAGCTTTCTTGGCCGGACAGTGCGATGGCTGGTCATCTGACGTTAGCCAGCTAACTGGACTGCGCTCTGCTTACCCGAACGGTACAGATGCGCTAGTAATTCTCGGAGACGTTTTCTCCAAGGAGCCCCTTGCACCAGCCGTTCTTGACGGTGACACCGCTTGGGCACAGGCAGTGAACTGGGCTGTACTTGCGACCATTCAGGCAGAAGAGTTTGGTATTACCAGTGCAAACGTTGACAGCATTCGCTCGTCGACCGCTGACGTTGGTATCCTTCGTTTCCTTGGAGCAGAAGTTCCTGGTAGCGATGGAGCAGCGGTTCTAGATCCAAACCTTTCACTTCCAACTGACTTTGCCTACCAGGTAGTCAAGCAGGTCGGAAACTACGGTGAGATCTTTGCGAAGCACCTCACTCCACTGGGACTAGACCGTGGTCTAAACTCATTGTGGAACGAGGGTGGAATTCTCTACGCACCGCCTTACCGTTAAACACTAAAGTCAAAAAGCAATGTTGCTTGGAAGGGAGCTCTAATTCATGAGCTCTCTTCCAAGCACACCTGCCAAAACACCTTTCTACCGGGACATCAGAACCCTGAAATGGGCATTTCAGATTGCAGCCCTGCTACTTGTTTTCGCACTCTTGTACTGGCTTTACAGTAATTATCAAGAGAACATCTCCAAGTCAAACATTCAGACAGACCTCAGATTCTTAGATAATCCCGCAAACTTTACAATCCCAGGCAATGACTTCGATCAATCGCAGCCGGTCAGAGACGCATTCGTTCAAGGATTTCTCAACACCATAAGAGTCTCATTCGTAGGCATCCTTCTCGCGACAGCTCTGGGGACCCTGGTTGGTATTGCTAGGCTCTCCAAAAACTTCATGGTTAGAACGCTCGGTGCCGTTTATGTCGAACTAATCCGTAACCTGCCGCTCTTGCTGCTGATCACCTTTATGAATCTCGGTGTTGTGCTCCAAGCATTTCCTCGTATTGAGGATGCTTGGGTGCCGCTGGATCTCTTCGTAATCTCCAATCGAGGAATCGCCATCCCCTGGTATTTGGGTCCATCAGGACAACTGGCGCTGATAATTCTCGCTGCGGTCGTAATCGCATTCATAGTCGGGAAGATTAGAGTGCGACAGGCTGACAAAACCGGGAAGCAAGACAGGGCTTGGATTTATGGCCTAGCGGTATTTGCAATAGTTCTTATCGGCTCTTGGATAATTTTCGGCTACAGCTTCGAAACTCCTTTTGTAGACGGCAGAGGTTCAACCGGTGGGCTGCGGATTGATCCGTCGCTATTCGCCCTGCTGGCTTCACTGGTTATTTACACCAGCAGCCACATCGCCGAAATCGTTAGAGGTTCGATCTTGGCTGTAAACAGGGGTCAAGGTGAAGCAGCGGATGCTATAGCCCTGAGTGGTTCGCAGAAAATGCGCCTGATCATTTTGCCGCAAGCGTTTCGCATTGCCATGCCGGCAATCGGTAATCAATATTTGAACTTGATCAAGAACACATCCCTCGGCGCCACAATTAGCTACTTCGAACTCACTCAGGTAGCGCAGATAACTGTTGGGAACGGATCACCCGCCGTCCCGGCTTTCACGCTTACTCTTCTTGTGTACTTGGGCATCTCTTTGGTAACCAGCCTGGTAGTTAACTACTTCAACCGGAGATTGGCGTTGGTTGAGCGATGATCACATGGATGCGCAGAAACCTTTTCAAGTCCGTCACAGATGCAATCTTGACAGTGGTATCAGGTTCGTTATTGGTTTATGTGGCCTGGCAGGCACTCCAATTTGTTTTCGTCACGGGACGCTGGGAAATAATTCAGGTAAACCTAAAGATTCTGCTGGTAGGCAGATTCCCGGATGAGCTGATCTACCTACTTGGCCTGTCAATTCTGGCCCTGGTCTTCGGCGTTACAAGTCTTGCAGCTGGAGGAAGGGGCACTCCGGAGAATATGAAAATGGCTCTTCGGTTGTGGGGACTCGTTCAAAGATTTGGGCTACTGATAGCCACCGGAATGCTTCTCATCGCTCTTGGTGGGGACTTGGCTTCTTTGCTATTTGGGCTCTATGTAGTCTTCGCAATAGTCGCCGGAAGGTTATTTGGCGCCTTGCGCAAGCGCACTGCACTTTCTAAGCTACCAGGCTGGGCTTGGGTTTTGATTAATGTCGTTCCAGCTCTTTCAATGATCTTTATCTCAATAGGTCAGGCTGCCCTAGAGGAATGGGGCGGTTTCCTGATCAACTTTTATTTGGCAGTGGTCAGTATCGCCCTCTGCTTCCCTCTGGGCGTCCTATTGGCGCTTGGGAGAAGGTCTGCGCTACCTCTTCTTAGATGGTTGTCAACAGCTTACATCGAGCTAATCAGAGGAGCTCCGCTGTTCGTGCTGCTGCTGCTCGCAGGAGTCGCACTCGAGTTTTTCATCCCCGACTCGATTACCCCGGATCCAATTTTCCGCTCGGTCACCGTGTTTACTCTCTTCACCGCCGCTTACTTGGCTGAGGTAATACGCGGTGGATTGCAATCAATACCCAAAGGCCAAGCCGAGGCAGGTAAGGCTCTTGGTATGAGCGCAACGAAGATTACGTTCTTGATTACCCTTCCCCAGGCCCTAAGAAATGTGATTCCTGCTCAAATCGGTCAATTTATTTCGCTCTTCAAAGACACCACCCTTGCTGGTGTAGCACTCAGCGTATTCGAGCTACTAAATGTGGGCTCGGCAATTACAAAGCAGGAAGATTTCCTTGGCCAAGGTCTGGTTTACGAGTCATTAGCATTTGTAGGACTTTTGTTCTGGGTCGGCTCTTACGTCATGAGCCGCGAGAGCCAAAGAATTGAGAAGAAACTAGGAGTTGGTATCCGATGAGCAATGAAGTATTCAACGATGCGTCACAAATGTCCGCTAAGCATGCCGGGGATGAGGCGATAATCGTCATAGAAGGTGTCTATAAGAGGTTCAAGGACTTTGAAGCGCTAAAGAACATAAATGTGAAGGTCGGACGCCAGGAGGTTGTGGTTGTAATTGGACCCTCCGGGTCAGGAAAGTCCACGTTGATTCGTTGCATAAACCGGCTAGAGGTCCATGATGATGGAAACATCTCAGTGGACGGCACGGCATTGACAACCGACATCAAAAACATCCAGGAGATTCGACGAGAAACCGGAATGGTTTTTCAAGGTTTCAATCTATTTCCGCATCTAACAGTCCTTACAAACGTGGCAATTGGACCAAGGAGAGTTAGAGGGCTGCCAAAGTCCGAGGCTGAAAAGCTTGCAATGGAGCTGTTGACCAGAGTGAAAATTCCAGAGCAGGCCGATAAGTTTCCGGCGCAACTCTCCGGTGGCCAGCAGCAGAGAGTTGCCATTGCACGCGCACTCGCCATGACTCCAAAGGTGATGCTCTTTGACGAACCAACATCTGCGCTTGACCCTGAAATGATCAATGAAGTTTTGGACGCAATGAAGGAGCTTGCCAAAGAAGGCATGACAATGGTCGTGGTGACCCATGAAATGGGCTTCGCTAGAGAAGTAGCCGACCGCGTAATCTTCATGGATGCCGGTGAAATTGTCGAGGTCGGAACTCCGGCAGAGATTTTTGACAATCCAAAAGAAGCACGAACGCAGAAATTCTTATCTCAGATTCTCTAGCTGGTCCTGCATCAGAATCCCATCTTGACTCTTTCCATTTGTTTCTAAGGATTTTTTCTAAGCCGACAAACCTGCCATCATTGTCTCGGAGGCAGTCATGACAGTGAGTTTTCAGAACAGACTCGAACAAGCACAACCGGTGATTCTTTCCGGGGGATATCTTTTTGAGGTTGAGCGTCGAGGGTATTTGAAGGCCGGCGAATTTGTTCCAATGGTAGCGCTAGAGCACCCTGAGGTACTGGAGCAGGTCACGACCGACTTCATAAGGGCAGGCAGCGACATCTCCTTGGCCTTTACCTACAACGGTCACCGCGAAAAGATGCGAATCATTGGCCAGGAGCAGCTGCTAGAACCCCTTAACAGGGCCGCGCTTAGAATTGCCAAAAAGGTAGCTGAGCAAGAATCTATAAACCTAGGTCGTCAGATATACGTGGCGGGCAACATATCCAACTCGAACATATTTGATCCGAATAAGCCAGAGACTGCGGATGAAGTCAGGCTCATGTTCCGAGAGATGATCACCTGGGCAAAACAGGAGGGCGCCGACCTAATCTTGGCCGAGACCATGTATTTCTTGGCCGAAGCTGAAATAGCACTTGAAGAAATTCAGGCTGCCGGGCTAGCGTCAATAGTCAATGTTGCGGTGTTCGACACCGGCAAACTGATGGATGGCGTATCTCCAGCAAAGGCCTGCGAAAAACTAGCTGCCTTAGGAGCCGACGTGGTCGGCACCAACTGTTTTCAAGGACCGAATACCATCCGTCCAATTTTCGAAGCGATTTCTGAGTCTGTAGGCGCACATCACACCTGCGCAATGCCATGCGCATACAGAACCACAAATGAGCACACCACTCTATTTAGTTTGCCCGATACCGGAAATACGGCGAAATTGCCCTCTGGGCGGACTTTCCCAGACGCGCTCGAAGCCCAGGTTGCAAATCGATACGAGGCTGCCGAGTTCGCAGCTTTTGCTAGGAACTTGGGGGCCAAAGTAATTGGTCTTTGCTGCGGGGCGAGCGTGGTTCACCACAGAGCAGTTGCCGAGCAGCTCGGTCGCGAGAGCTATCTTTCTCAGTACTCGACAGACATGTCCAAGCACTTCCTATTTGGAACAGATGAGTCATTATCTAAGGTCACCAAGTCATTCGGGTCCACCGCATAGTAGCTGCGAGCAAGCAAGTGGGGCGTGCGGGACTTGAACCCGCGACCGAACGATTATGAGTCGTTTGCTCTAACCAGCTGAGCTAACGCCCCCGACCCACTAAAGCTTAGTCACCCAACTGCAATGAAGCAGGCAAAGTGCGCCAATAAGCCTGAAATGCTATAGCAGGTTCGGGATCTTCTGCTCGGCAGCGAGATTGGCCCTTCTAAACACGAAGGTAACCCCGGTTGATATCAACACGATGAACAATGAGTAGAGCGCGGGTACAAGAAGAATTTGGTCTACTCCAGGATTGTCGATGTATACGGCGACGATTACAGCGATCGCTAGCGGCCCGTTGTTGATTCCAGTCTCCAGAGAAATGGTTCTCGCGTTCATTGGGTGCACTCGAATCAGCTTTGCCAAGTAGTACGCCACTGTGATCCCGACAAGACCCATTCCAATCGCCACTACGTAGGTTGGCCACTCGGTTGTCATGAGCAGCTCCCAGTTGCGTGGAACCCAGATAATGATCAGGAACGGGATGAAGATAAGCCCAAACACTCCACCTATCAGCTCCAGAACCGCGCCGACGTTGGCGCTCAAGCGGCGCACTAACATCCCCAGGCCAACCGGAACGATTAGTCCAAAGATAACTAATGCAAGCTCACCGAACTCAACGCTTAGAGACTCGTCAAGACCCAAGAAGTTTGAGTAGATGAATAGCACAGCTGGTGTCATCACGAAAGCCCAGAGAGTGGAATTCACCGTCATAGTCACGCTCAAAGCAAGATTACCCTTGGAAAAGTAGGTGAATAGGTTAGAGGTAGTGCCGGCCGGGACGCTTCCCATGATTAGCGCTCCCAGAGCCACCAGGAGTATCCCCTCAGTCGAAGAGAATGGCAGCAGCACTGTCACGATAAGAACATAGGCAGTAAGCGGCATGATGCCAAACTGGGTGATCCAGCCGATTACTAGACCCCAGGGGCGTCTAAGTGCAAGTGTGAAGTCCTTGGGAGTCAGGCCAGCACCGAGACCGAACATAATTATGAGAACAAACGCTCGCAGCAGAGTCTGTTCCAGCTCATTAACGACTGTTGCCTCATTTGCCGTTTCCGCTGCCAAGATCATTAGATTTCTCATGGCTATGCTCCCTTGCTGTCGTTAGATGAAGATGCGGAAGCGAGTGCTCCGTCTCTAAGTTCTCTGCGCAAAATCTTTCCGATTGGACTCTTAGGTAGCTCGTCTACAAAGTTAACAACCGACGGAACTTTATAGGCGGCCATGCTCTCGCGGCAATGCGAGATAATCTGGTCCCTAGAAGGCTCACTCAGCGAGGAAACCACAAAGGCAGCTACCTTTTCCCCACTCTTCTCATCTGGAATTCCGATAACGCCAACTTCAACCACGCCGTCCATAGCAGCAATGGTCTCCTCGATCTGATTTGGATAAACGTTAAATCCGCTCACCAGGATCATGTCCTTCTTTCGATCGACGATGGTGAAATAACCGTCCTCGTCCATCTGACCGATATCCCCGGTGTGCAACCAGCCGTCAATGACAGTCTGTTGAGTTTCTTCATCACGTTGCCAGTAACCCTTCATGATTTGTGGGCCCATGGCAACAATTTCGCCTGCCTCGCCCTGAGCTACAGGATTACCATCTTCATCAACACATCTCATCTGAGTTGAAGGAACTGGAATGCCAATAGACCCAATCTTGACCTTTCCGCCAAGTGGATTAAAGGACAGCACCGGCGAGGATTCTGTTAGGCCATAGCCCTCAACAATTGGAGTACCGGTGACCTGCTGCCAATTCGACGCCACTGACTCGTGCAAGGCCATACCGCCTGCGGCGGAGGCTACCAAGTACTTAGGAGGGCTGTCGGTGAACCAGCGCTCATTCAACAGTGCGTTGAACAGAGTATTCACTCCGCTAAGCCATGTCACCTTGTAATTCTCAAATGCCCGCTTCAAGTTTGATGGCGGTCTAGGTGAAGGCACAAGAATGTTTCTCGCTCCAACATGGTAGAAGCCAAGCAGATTCACCGTGAATGCGAAGATGTGGTACAGCGGAAGCGCGGTTAAAATTACCTCCGCACCCTCGCGAATGTGCTTTCCATTCATCTGGATCATTTGAATGGTGTTATGAACCAAATTTCCATGTGTGAGCATTGCGCCCTTTGACACACCGGTGGTACCGCCGGTGTACTGCAGAGCGGCAACTGAACTACTTCCAACATCGCTGAGGTAGTCCTTGCCGGTTTCCTTGGACCTGCCGGCGCTAAGCGCATCTTTAAATAGGGTGTGAGGCACCGTTACCCCTGGCAGGGTTCTAGACCAGAATCGCTGAACTCCTCTGATCACCGTGGCAACAATCTTGGGGAAAAACTCAGATACCTTCACTGTGACGACTGTTTCAATGTTTGTCTTGCCAATTACCTCAGGCAGACGGTCGGCAAACATATCTATCACAACCAAAACTTTTGCGCCGGAGTCCCTGAACTGGTGAACCATCTCAGGCGCTGTGTATAGCGGGTTGGTGTTGACAATTACGCAACCGGCCTTCAGAATACCGAACGCCACGATTGGGTAACTAAGGCAGTTAGGCATCTGAACCGCAACACGATCTCCGACTTTAAGCCCAAGCTCTTCTCGAAGGTAAGACGCGAACGCATCGCTGTGGTTGTCTATCTGCCTATAGGTAAGAGAACCGTTCATGCCATTTGGCATGCACTGCGTGAACGCTTTCGTATCCGAATACTTTTTACTGGCACTGGCCAGCAGCTCTGGCAAATTGCTGAAACCGTGGTCCTCAAGAACGTGAGGAACATCTTCTGGGTAGTGAGCAAGCCATGGATGCTGAGTCATTTTTTGAGCCCCTTCAATTCATTGCCCAGAACTAGAACTGAATATCCCGACTCTGGAACGTTGTGGTAATCATAATTCGTTATCACGAAGGATGCATGAGATCTAAATAAGAGATGCTGTAGCAAAAATCAGATTATGGACAACCGAGACGTGGCCTGAGGGTTCAATCCTCTCTTTTCCTTCTAAGTTTCTTCGCGGCCTCGGTAACCTCAGTGCGGAACTCTGACAGCTGCTCTCTGACCTCACCCCGGACTTCCATAAGACGCTCTCTGGCTTCCTCTGCAGCATCGCTGAAGCGGTCACGCGCGGTCTCTGAGGCTTCCTCGGCGCGCTTACGCAGACTCAGTGCCTCTAGCCTGAAATCATTCACCCGACGTCGTAGCGAGTTTGATAGCTTTCCGATTGGCAGCATGTAACCAGGGTCATTGTCCAAAGTGGTTGGAGCCTCCTCCCCCACGCCGCGGTAGAGATCCTCAAATATTTTGATGGTCTTGGCAATGTCGTGAGACTGAATGAGGTGCATTGAGTTTTCACTCAGTCTTGCTAGCTCCATCGTGTCGGCTGAAAGAATCCTCTCGAGTCGCTCTTTCAACGCATCTGAATCATCGGGTGGAAACAGGTAGCCGTTGTCCCCGTCGTGAACCAGATGAGGCAAGGCCATCGCATCCGCGGCGATTACAGGCCGGCCGGATGCCATTGCTTCCATAGTTGCAATTGATTGAAGCTCAGCGATGGATGGCATCACAAACACGGTGCAATCTTCATATGCCTTGGGAAGCTGTTCGTCGTTTATATGGCCCAAAAACTTCACTCGATCAGCAATTCCCAGCACATTGGCTTGCTGGGTTAGTCGCTCACGCTCCCCTCCGTCACCAACCAGCCTGAGCTCGAGATTGGGAAATTTGGTTAGCTTGCTCATCGCCTCCAGCAGGATGTTTATGCGCTTCTCATCGTCAAGTCTTCCGAGAAAGAGAGCAACGGGCTTGTCGTTCTGAGTCGGTGTGTGATTGGCAAATTTGGAGGCGTCAATCCCGCAGCTTATTGCTAGTACTCCCTTGACGTTGGCGGCACTTTCCAGCAGGTCGGCAGCTCTTCTTGTCGGTGTTGTTAGGGCGTCCATCTTGCGAAGTATTCGACCGGCGTCAGTCCAAAGCACTTTCGTTGCCAATGGGTGAAACCACTTCGGCAAAAGGGAGTAGCGCATTAGGTTTTCCGGCATCACATGGTTTGTTGCGATTTTTCGGAGCTTGATTCCTCGAGCTGCTGAAAGCGCAAACCGGCCAACCATTAGATGCGACTGGATGTGAAGAGCGTCTGGCCTTTGTTCTAAAAGAACTTTACGGATTGTATTTCGCATGCCAAACGGAGTCGGCCATCGCAGTGTCTTATGATTCCGCAGTCGGTGACTCTTAAGCTTATGCACGGTCATACTGGCGCCATCATGCACCTCCACCCTCGAACCAAACCATTCTTCGTTGCTTGGAGTGATGATGTGAACCTCGTGGCCATTGCGAACCAGCCCACCTGCAAGTCTTTCGGCAAATCTGGCCGCACCATTTATATCAGGCGCAAAGGTATCGCAGGCAATAACGACCCTAATTGGATCTGTCACTTGGTTCCTCATCTGTGAGCTGGGGGTGGTTCCGGTTCAACGTAAAGACGCCGGCCGCAGCTGTAATGCCCGCGATGGCGAAACCTGCCATCTGAACACCACTTGCATTTTGGGCCTCTCCAAGGATAACAATCCCGATTCCAACCGCAACTGCTGGGTCAATAACCGTGAGACCTGCTATCACCAGGTCAGGCGGCCCGGAGGCGTAAGCGTTTTGAACAAACCACCCGCCAAGCAATGTTGCGCCCAGTAGCGAAACTAGAGCCAGCAATGTCAACAGGTCATAATCCTGCTGCAGAAGGCGCTGAATGACGACCTTAGCCAAGGAAGCGACGAAGCCGTATAACACTCCGGCTCCGAAAATGTATTGCAGCGCGGACACATTGCCCTTCGATCTCCAAAACAAAAGGGCGAACATTATTAGCAGCGCAAATAGAATTCCGACGACCTGAAGCAGCTTGTCATTACTGAGCTCAACCGCCACAGCGCTTGAGGCTGCAAAGGCCACGAACCCGCCGACTCCGATCATTGTCAACGCAATGGCGATAAAGGTCTTGGGGTTCAGTTTTAGCTTGTAAATCCGGGCATTCAGCACGGAAGTCATGATCAGTGCGATGGCACCGATTGGCTGCACGACTATCAGCGGGGCCAATGCCAAGGCTCCGAGCTGGAAGATGACTGCCAACACTAGGAAACTTGTGCCAGTCAGCCACCGTGGCCTTCGGAGTAAATCCAATATTTGCCGCGGTCTAAGCCAACCAATCCTGGGTTGATGAGGGGCGTGGTGTTTGGTAACAGCGTCGTTTTGAAACTGAGCACCCAGGGACAAAAATACTGCGCCAATAATGGCCAACAGGATTGCCAAACCTCTGACAATTTCTGGTGAAAACACTACTTTTCTCCTGTCGATGGTCAAGCAATCAAAGCCTAGACCAAATACAGCCTAGGGTTCGATAGATTGGGCTGATGCCAATCCGACGAATACTTATTACGGGTAACCCTGTTCTACATACCCAAGCATTAGCAGTCACAAAAATTGATCTGACAGTGAAGCAATTGGTCTCAGACATGTTTGAAACTATGGACGCGGCTCCAGGAGTGGGGCTGGCAGCTCCTCAAGTCGGTGAAGGCCTGAGAATATTCGTTTTCTCATGGAACAGTGGTGAAACAACGTATCGGGGCGTGGCCATAAACCCCTCGCTCAAACTTGCCGATCCACCACAAACAGAGCCAGACGAAGAGCTGGATTCGGAAGGTTGTCTTTCGATTCCTGGTGAGCGTTTTCCACTGAGCAGGCATGAAACCGCGACACTGAAAGCCATGAACCTTAATGGCGATCACTACCAAATCGAAGCTACGGGGTGGTTGGCCAGAATATTCCAGCACGAGTATGACCACCTTGAAGGCACTCTTTACAGTGATCGGCTTGGAAAGCCCTATGCCAAGCAGATGACCAAGGCCATCAGGCAAAGCGGTTGGAATACCCCCGGCGAGTCTTGGTTGCCGGGTCAAGACGATCTAGAACCCTAAAAACCTCGCTAGGCCAGCGACAACCGCACCTGCCAAAACCACAAGCACATATGGAACACGAAGCGCCAGCAGGACAGCTGCCGCTGCTAACGAAAGCACCCGCGCATCTAGCACCAGAGAATTCCCCGCGGCAAAGCCCTGCAGTATTACAAGTGCCGCCAGGAGGCTCACTGTCACTCGTTCAGCAAAAATTCTCCCCTGCTGGCCGACCACCCGATCCGGAATCAGGTAGCCAATAACTTTCCAGCTGAATACTGCCAGAGAGCCTAAAACAACGGTAAGAATCATGACCTACGACCAATCGGAAGCAACGCTACTGCGGCCGCCAAGAGAACCGGTATTCCAGCTGGTGTGAACGGAATTGCGATAAGGGCCACCAGTGCTCCAGCTCCTGCGAGCATCAGGTTATTTTTTAGCCGAGGCCATAGCAAACCGAGGAAAGCAGCTGCCGCAGCTCCGTCGAGACCCCAAGTCTCTACTGAGCCCAGTAAGTTCCCACCAATTGCCCCTAGAAAGGTAGCGGAGTTCCAGAAAACATAGACGGCGCCTCCGGTCAACCAAAAGCCTAGTTTTTGGTTTGTTCTCCCATCCTGGGCAGCTGAGACAGCGTTTGATTCATCAACTGTTAGCTGTGCCGCGAGCAATTTCCAAAGACCATTGGGGCCAAGCACTGGACTGAGCCTCAGGGCGTAAAACGAATTTCTCACTCCCAGCAGCCACGCTGAGGAGATCGCCGTTATTGGAGCACCGCCGGCGGCAATAATTCCAACAAATGCAAACTGGCTCGCCCCAGAGAACATCAGGAGGCTGAGCAGCATCACAGCTGGAATGCTTAGCCCAGCCGCGGCACCAATAGCGCCAAAAGAAATTCCGTAGAGACCGGTAGCAAGACCGACTGAAATAGAGGTGGAAACGACTTGTTTGTTCATCGGCTCCCCGGATGTAATTGCTCCTCGACTTGG
>DGPE01000074.1:0-12639 GCA_002390305.1 Micrococcales bacterium UBA4448
CAAAAACCTCTAAGAGCGGCATCCAGCTCCTCGAGCATTGCTGCCCAGCCAGAAGAGGTCCATCCGCTTTTGTGGCCGTATTTATCAAGCTCTGGAATGTAGAGATACGTTAGTGAGTGCTCCTTAGCCGAAGCAATCTCCTTGGCCCGCTGGAACCTATCGTCCCAGGTGTCTGCTGAAATGAAATTCGCGCCTCTCATCGTGGCTTGTGTGTAAGCAGTGTCTTTATACTCTGCAGCCGCAACGACATTGCAGCTAACTCCCTTTTCAAGAGCACGTTCTGCAACAGTCGGCATGGGCTGCCAAACCAGTGGGTCAGTTCTCACGTTCCAACCAATTAGGAGATTTATCTGTTCATTAAAGTTGCGATCCCACACGCGGTGACCAACAAGTCCGTGCTCACCGGGCGTTAGTCCAGTGGCAAAAGAGGCAATGTTCGCACTGGTTGTTGCAGGAAATCCGCAGTGCGTAATACTGGATTTATTCAGTTGACTGTTTAGCCAAGGTGCATGTCCTGACCGCTGCATTATTTGCTCAGCGCCGAGTCCATCAACCAGAACCACAATGACCTTTTTAGTAGGCCTTAGCTGCAGTGGATTCTGCTCACCCTGCACAGCCAGCAAGCCGGACACGAACACGTTACGAATGTTCCCAGAGGATTTAGGTAGAGCGGGTAAAGTCAAAGGCACCTCACAATTTTGGCACAGCTAGGACCCATGACCGATTCAACAGAGCGAATAGTCGATATTGATGTCTCAGAGGAAATGCAAGAGAGCTTCCTCGAGTACTCGTATTCAGTCATATATTCCCGCGCATTGCCCGACGCAAGGGATGGCCTAAAACCTGTTCAGCGGCGAATCATCTACCAGATGGGTGAGATGGGACTGCGTTCAGACAAGGGTCATGTGAAGTGCGCCAGGGTTACCGGGGAAGTTATGGGCAAGCTACACCCGCATGGAGATGGCGCTATCTATGACGCACTCGTGCGCATGTCTCAGAGCTTTTCTCTTAGATTGCCATTGATTGATGGTCATGGAAACTTTGGCAGCCTAGACGACGGGCCGGCGGCGGCTAGATACACCGAAGCCAAGCTAGCAAAAGCAGCGGAAGCACTAAATCAGAGTCTCGATGAAGATGTTGTGGACTTCACACCAAACTACGACGCACAACTCATGGAGCCCTCAGTTTTACCTGCGGCTTTTCCGAACCTCCTTGTAAACGGTGCCAGCGGAATCGCTGTTGGCATGGCGACAAACATGCCGCCGCACAACTTAGGTGAAGTCGTTGGTGCCCTTCAGCTAATAATCGATAACCCAGCCGCAACCCTGGAGCAGATCATGGAGGTCCTCCCGGGACCGGATTTGCCATCTGGCGCCACGGCTCTGGTCGGCGAAGGCCTTCGGGAGGCCTACGAGACTGGACGCGGCACCTTTAGGACTAGGGCAAAGATCGAAATTGAGACTGTCGGGCCAAGACGAACTGGACTGGTGGTCACCGAGCTGCCCTACTTAGTTGGACCAGAACGGGTCATCGACAAAATTCGTGATGCCGTCGGAGCAAAGAAGCTCGAGGGTATCCATAACGTTGTTGACCTCACCGATAGAGAAAATGGCCTCCGGCTCGTGATTGAACTCAAAACTGGTTTCGATCCCCAGTCGGTAATTGAGGCCCTATATCGACTTACACCCCTAGAGGAAAGCTTTGGTGTCAACAACGTTGCCCTGGTAGAAGGAAGGCCGCAGCAGATGCCGCTAAAGGCTCTTCTTGAGGTCTACCTGGCACACCGCATCTCGGTCATAAAAAGGCGGAGCAAAAACCGCCTGGATCGAAGGCTAGCCAGATTGCACCTATTGGACGGCTTAGCCAAAGCAGTTGTAAGCATTGATGAAGTAATTGAAGTGATTCGATCATCCGACACAGCCGAGAACGCAAGAACGAAATTGGAACAAGTCTTTGATTTGAGTAATTTGCAGTCCGAATATATTCTCGAACTTCGACTGAGGAGGCTCACGAGGTTCAGCATCATAGAACTGGAGACCGAGGCTGACACTCTCAGAAAAGAGATCGAAGAACTCTCGACGTTGTTAGATAGCGAGAAGCTAGTTCGCAATCTAGTTGCTAAAGAGCTCGTAAAAGTGGCAGATGACTTTGGGACGCCCAGACGGACCGCACTAATCGACGCCGAAGGCGTCCAGATTTCTCGGAAGCCTGTGAAAGTTACCCAAATCGAGGATGGACCTGTTGTCGTCGCGCTCAACGGCATTGGCGGTATCTACAGAACCAGTGAGGTGGTCACACCACTGCCCCCGTTGGCCGTTAGCACAACCATGAGAAGTGACTTGGCGGTCTTCACTTCTAAGGGAAGGGCCATCAGAATTCATGTTTCTGACCTTCCAGGTGGGTCGACAAAGTCACCATTTTCGGCGAGTCAAGCCAATGAGTTTCTGGGAATCTCAGGTGAAGAGGTCATAGGTATCGCAGATTGGCTAACAAAAGACACCTTCGCAGTTGGAACAAGGCACGGAACCGTGAAGCGATTCGATGGACCACTGCCGGATAAAAATGAGGCTGGCTTTATCACTCTTAAAGATGGCGATGAATGTTTGGCGGTGGTTGTCAGCGAGCCAAGTTCCGAGGTTTTCTTTGTTACAGATTCCGGTAATTTACTGATTTTTGGAGCAGATTCGGTTAGAACGCAAGGTCTCAGTGCCGCGGGCATGCAAGGTATTTCCGCCAGCACTGCGAGGGTAATTGCTTTTGGGCGTGTGAACACATCTGATGTCTTAGTAACAGCTTCAAATTCTTCACAGGCGCTCGGATCGACTGATCCCGGGCTGCTGAAGCTGACGCCATTTGACCAGTACCCGCGCAAGGGTCGGGCGACACAAGGTGTTCGGTGTCACAGATTCTTGAAGGGTGAGGACCAGCTCTACTTCGCTGGTTCGGCAGCTGAGGTTGCAACCGTGGTCAACTTGGATGGTGCGGTCATTGCTATTCCAGAAATTGACCAGCGTAGGGATGCCAGCGGCACAGCTGCAGCTGACTACGTTGCCTTTAGCTTCTAAAGAGGCCCAAACTAGGCGTCGATTTTCTCCCGATCGAAATCATCAGCTGACCCAACGATGAAATCGCGCCTGGGAGCAACTTCGTTTCCCATCAGCAGCTCAAAGGTCCGCTCACCACGTTCCGCATCGGTAGCGGTTATTCTCCTGAGCATTCTGTTTGCCGGCTGCATTGTCGTCTCTGCCAACTGGTCCGCATCCATTTCACCAAGACCCTTATAGCGCTGGATTGGCTGCTTATAGGCCCTACCCGCCAGATCGAGGGTCTTCAGAAGTGTTGTCAGCTCAAGCTGTGAGTAGGTGTAGATGACCTCTTTGTTTCGACCAGTGGTTTCGACCCTGTGGAGCGGCGGAACTGCCGCATAAACTCTGCCGGCCTCGACCAGAGGGCGCATGTACCGAAAGAAGAGGGTAAGCAAGAGTGTTCTGATGTGCGCCCCATCCACGTCGGCGTCACTCATCAATACAATTTTTTCATACCGAACGGCTGACAAGTCAAAATTTCTTCCTGACCCAGCTCCCAAGACTTGGATAATCGCTGCGCACTCTGCGTTGGAAAGCATGTCTGACAGCGAAGCCTTTTGAACGTTGAGAATTTTCCCTCGAATTGGAAGAAGGGCCTGGAACGCCGAGTCTCTGGCCAACTTTGCCGTGCCCAGTGCGCTATCGCCCTCGACTATAAACAGCTCCGAGCCGGCGGTTGAACTAGCTCGGCAGTCGACCAGCTTGCTTGGCAAGGACGATGATTCGAGCGCGTTTTTGCGGCGCTGTGTATCCTTCAGGCTTCGTGCGCTGACCCGGGTTTTCGCCTCACTGACAACCTTGTCAAGCAGCAAATCAACCTCGACTTTGGTGCCTCTAATCTTTCCGCTTAGTAGCTCGTCCGCCCAATCTGTTATCGCACCATTTACGATCGCCTTTATAGCTGGCGTGCCCAAAGTTTCTTTAGTTTGACCTTCAAACTGCGGCTCCGGAAAGCTAACCGAAACCACAGCGGTTAGACCAGCCATAACATCGTCGCGCTCAATCTTTAAACCAGTGGCCTTAAATTTTCTCGCGGTTGCTTCAATGGCTGCCCGAAAGGACTTTAGAAGTCCCTGCTCAAAACCAGTTAGGTGAGTTCCACCCTTCGGGGTGGAAATAATGTTTACAAAGGATCGAACCTTCGTGTCGTAACCGGTGCCCCATCGAACAGCGATGTCGACTAAGCACTCTCGCTCGACCTCCTTGCTGGCCATCGTTCCTGTTTTTTCATCCAATACCGGCACTGTTTCCTTGAACTTGGAAACCTTCTGCAATCTCCTGGTAGCCAGCACGGCACCGTCAGTACTGAGGTGTTCGACATACTCCTGGATGCCCCCTTCGAAGCAGAAGTCCTGTGATACTCCAGAAATCTCATCCTGAATGTGAAGGGCTAAGCCGGGAACCAGAAAAGCGGTCTGTCTTAGACGCCCCTCGAGTTCTGAGGGTGCAAATTCCGCTCCCTTTTCAAAGATTTGCCTGTCAGGCCAATACCGCACTCTGGTGCCCGTTTTGGTTTTCGCAACCTTGGCAATTTTTCTAAGCTCACTGCTTTCTGAAAACGGTGAGAATTCAGCCTCCGGCCCGTCACCTTCAAAGACGCCCGGCTCACCACGATGGAAAGACATTGCCCAAGTGTGGCCATTCCTGTCCACTTCAACATCCAACCGCTCACTGAGCGCATTAACTACCGAAGCACCAACACCGTGTAGGCCGCCGGAAGCTCCGTATGATCCGCCACCAAATTTTCCACCGGCGTGAAGTTTTGTGAACACGACCTCGACACCAGTGAGCCCGGTTCTGGGTTCTATGTCAACGGGAACCCCGCGGCCCTGATCCGAAACGGCAATGGAGCCATCTAGGTGGATCACTACATCGATCTTTTTGCCATACCCTGCTAAAGCTTCATCAACTGAATTATCGATGATCTCCCACAGGCAATGCATCATGCCGCGGCCATCGGTTGAGCCGATGTACATTCCCGGTCTTTTTCGGACGGCCTCGAGGCCCTCCAGAACTGAAAGATGTCGTGCTGAATAGTTCTCCACGTGGAAAACAATAGCTTTGAAACCAGCTAGCCGAGCTTCGCCACTTCGCCCTTGGCGAAACAGCACGTAGTTTGGGATGTAATCGTCATTTTCGTGGTTGAATGTCATTAATGGAAAACACAACTGAAGTTACAAAGTTACTTGTTAGCGATCGCTGCGACGTCTGTGGAGCCCAGGCCTACATGCGAGTTCAGCTTGCAGGTGGAGAGTTGCTATTCTGCGCGCATCACGGGAATGCCAATAAGGCCAAGCTCGAACCCATCACAATTGACTGGCACGATCAAAGCGCCGACCTTAACCGTCAGTAAAATCACTACGAACTTTTCCTACTAGCTCCAATTCCTCCTGAGACCAACTAGCGGGTTTTAGATTAATCGCATTCAGTACTCTGTCAAGTAGCTCTGGATTGATAGCTAAAACTGGACCAAAGAGTGTCGTCCCAATAAACCCGTCACGGATGAAAATGTCTTCTGTTGCCAAGGTTGAATTCCGGTATCCCAGAACGGCTCCCAATTCCGTATCTATAGACCTGAACTCACTTGAGCGCGCCGCTTCAGTCATAGTCGTTCCGGTCAAGCGCGGCCAGAAGAACTCGTAGCAGGAGCCAACTAGCAGAGTGGGGCTCCCCCGATCCAGTCTCTGACTGAGAATCTCTACATAATCAATAAGCGTGGATTCGTAATGGGCCATAGCAGCACGACTTGCGTCCCCAAAAATGACAAAGTCAGAATCGATCGGGCTAGCAGCTTCAACGAGGTTGGATCCCTGTCGCTCGACGAAGTGTCTTAGGACATCGATGTTGCCCTGATCGCCATTATTGTCGAAGTGTTCTGGCGCAAAACTGAAGTAGCTGCTCATTTTGCCAACCCCCAATGCCTTCTGACTCGGCGCATCGCATCAGCACTAAAGAGAACCGTGTGACCGCTACCGCCCAATTTCAAGAATTCGTCCGCGGCCCTCAATGGATCTGCCTCCACCATCTTTACTTCCACGCCCGCAAAGAGCAGCCTCAGCGCTAGCGAGGCTGCATTCTTACCGCCGACAATCTCGACGGTCTTCAGACTCGTGAAGTCCACCGTCCAAAGCCAACTTGGGTCGTGTATGTCACTACCTGCCATCAACATCAGGGGCGAATTTGAGCTCCGAAGATCGCCAAGGTTTAGCTGAAAGCTAGATGGGTTCTGTACCAAACGCAGTGAAATGGAGATCCCCTTGACAACCACCTGTTCGTTCCTAGCAAAGACTGGCTTGAGGTCAGACAGTACCTGTTGGACCTTAGACTGCTCCGGGTCAATGACTTCGTATAGTGCCGCAACAGCGCCTGCCAGGTTTATCCTTTGATACGCAGGCATATCTGGACAATCAAACACTAGATCTAAAGATTGAACTTGAATCTTTTCCCTGGACGCAATGACGGAGGACTTCACTTGGCCAGCCGCTCCGAAATTTAGGGCATAACTGAGGGCATCAGGGTCATCGGCTCCTTCACCGAGTGAGAATCCGGTAGCAGCTTTGGCACAATCCAATTGAGTGAGATTCTTATCATCAGAATTCAGTACCACGCGTTTTGCATTAGAACCAATAGTTCCAAGCATCGCAATGACATCGTCGGGGTCATTAAAACGGTCCAGCTGATCTGATAACACGTTCGTCAATACAGCCAACGAAACCTCAAGCTCGTCGGCAAGTTTCGCGCCGTGGCCTTCGTCCCATTCCAGCACGGCAATGTCGAAATCTAATCGTCCACTAATCGAAATTTCTTTTAGAACGGCGCCAACAAGACCGCGTCGAATGTTTGCCGTGCTTTTGTTGGTAAACACCTTGATGTCATGAGCTTCGAGCAAGGAGACTAGATAGTGCGTTGTAGATGACTTACCTGCCGAACCAGAAACCACTATCAAACCCATGGGTAGTTTTTGGAGTGAATCTCTGAGCAGGTTCGGGTGAATTTGATTGGCTACTGATCCAGGAAGTGAAGAGCCTCCCCCGGGCCTAAGTAGGCGAACGGCAAACCTAAGTAGTTTCCCGATCAATACCGCCAAAACGGCGCGCAACTATCCGTCCAGGTAATCGCGAAGAAGTTGTGACCTGGATGGGTGACGAAGCTTCGACATGGTTTTGGACTCGATCTGGCGAATCCTCTCCCTGGTAACACCAAACTTCTCGCCGATCTGGTCAAGAGTCATTTGAACTCCGTCGCCAAGCCCGAAGCGAGACCGAATCACGCCTGCTTCCCTTGGATGAAGGCTATCGAGCACGCGCTCTAGTTCTTGCTGAAGCATTGTGAATCCAACTGCGTCGGCCGGAACGACAGCTTCGGTGTCTTCGATCAAATCTCCGAACTCGCTGTCGCCATCTTCACCAAGGGGTGTTGAAAGTGAAATTGGCTCTCGACCATACTTCTGCACTTCAACTACCTTTTCAGGGGTCATGTCCAGCTCGGCTGCGAGTTCCTCAGGCGAAGGCTCGCGCCCCAAATCCTGAAGCAACTGGCGTTGAACTCTAGCAAGCTTGTTGATGACCTCGACCATGTGGACAGGAATACGAATCGTGCGTGCCTGATCGGCCATTGCTCGAGTGATAGCCTGTCGAATCCACCACGTAGCGTAGGTAGAGAACTTGAATCCCTTGGTGTAATCGAATTTCTCAACAGCGCGAATCAAGCCGAGGTTTCCCTCTTGAATTAGGTCAAGAAATTGCATTCCCCTTCCTGTATAACGCTTGGCAAGTGAGACCACGAGTCTCAGGTTTGCCTCTAGAAGGTGAGACTTAGAGCGTTTGCCATCTTTCACAACCCAGTTCAGGTCCCTGCGGTCAGCTGGGGCTAGGTTTGAGTCCGTTGCGAGCTTTTCCTCTGCAAACAAACCGGCCTCTATCCGCTTTGCAAGCTCGACTTCGAGCTCAGCATTCAGAAGGGCTACTTTTCCGATTTGCTTCAGGTAATCCTTGACTGGATCGGCAGTAGCACCGGTAATTGTTAGATTTTGAACCGGAATGTCGTCTTCATCATCATTGATGACCAGTGCATCACTGGGTAATACAATCGCACCCGTAGCCAGCTCGGACTCTTCACTGGTTTCCTGATTAGTGGTTGCCTGCGGATCTAGCTCTTCAACCGCGCCGTCTGTCTTGGAAGTTGCCTTAGTCTTTGTGGTTCGCTTGGTCGCGACCTTTTTGGCCTCAGGCTTGACGGCTGCCTTTTCTTTTGCTTTCGAAACAGTTGCGATGATAATCCTTATTATTTGGGCACACTTTAAACCCTTGTCAAGTCATCAGACCTGGAAGGGCTAGCAGCTCATAATTGTAGCAGAACTCTGGCGCCATAATGTGTAGAAGCGCAAAACAATACAGTTCTATTCCGACTGATCAGAATTTCTCTCCATAGCCGAAAGGTAACTCTCGAGGTCATTGGCCAGCTCATCGACGCTAGGTGGCTCTCCGGAAGGCTTGCCGATTGGCGATCTAGCCATCCCGTTTGCCCCATTGGCATAACCCTGTTCCAGAGTTTGAACAAGCTTTAGAAGCTCCTGGTTCTCCTCGACTTGCTTTTCCACTTTGACAGCAAAGGCAGCGGCTTCATTCCTCAGCTCGTCTGAAGGAAGGACTAAGCCGGTGGCCGCGCTTACCAGCTCCAAGCCCGTTATTGCTGCGCTGGGCACCTCATTATCAGCCAGATAGTGCGGGACTAATAACACAAAGCCTGCGGTCGACACATCTTGTTTACTAAGCGTGAACTCAAGCAAATGGGTTACATTCCCTGGCACTTGAGTCTGAGGTTTCCACTCCGAGAATCTTGCGATCATGTCCGCTCTGTTGCCGGATACAGTTACACCGGCAGGGCGTGTGTGCGGAATGGGGAATGGAATTGAGTGCACCCAAGTGAAGCTGGACACGGCATAACTCTTGACAATCTCAGCCATAGCCAGGGCGAAGCCCTCCCATTTCATGTCCGGCTCGTAACCCTCCAGGAGAAGAAACTGCTGTTGTGCTTCGTCGCTCACCAAGTAAATAGCTAGCGACGGCGACTCGTAAGACTGAATATGATCTTTTTCAAAAAACAATGTTGGGCGTCTCGAGCGGTAATCCAAGAGCTCGTCATTATGGAAAGAGATTACTTTCTCATGACTAAGTTCCGAAAATATATGATCCGACAGCTGAGACACTGTTGCGCCAGCGTCACTGAATCCGGTAATTAGAGCAACCATGGGTAGGCCTTGCGGGAAATCAACATCCGCTGATACTTCGAAGAGCTTGGTCACCCTTTAGATACTAATCGACCTAAGATTTATCCCATGAGAAAAGTCACTTTAGTTTCAGCATCTTCCGAAAACATTAAGCACGTTGCCCTTGCACTGACTGACACCGGGTTCGTAACAGCTATGAATTATGAAGGACTCTCAGAGGCAATTGGACAGTATGGAGCAAGCAAAAAACAGGATAGCTCGGTACAGGTTCCGCTTGCCGACAAAATTCTGATCATCACAGGAGTCGGAGACAACATTGCCTACCGCGAATTCGCAGCATCGGCAAGCCGTGCTGGTAAGAGAAAACCGGCCCTTTCAATTGACATTTCGGCCGCCACCGAAAGCGAAGTTATGGCCGCGGCCGAAGGATGCTTGCTTGGATTAGACACGCCAAATAAATACAAAGACTCCGATGTTGCACTCCAGGAAATAGAACTGGTGGTCAATGAAGAACTGTTGGGTTTAGAGATCACTCCTGCCCTGAACTTGGCGTCCAGAATTATTGCGGCCCGAGAAATAATTAACTCTCCTGCAAATGACCTATGGCCAGAAAAGCTAGCAGAGCTCGCGGTTGCCCAAAGTGCTGGCCTTCCAGTGACTGTTGAAGTTTGGGATGAGGCGAAGCTAGAGCAAGAACGTTGCGGGGGCATTCTTGGAGTTGGTATTGGATCCGACCGAGGGCCGAGACTTATCAAGATCACCTACAACGGTGGGGGTAAGCATCTAGGCCTCGTCGGCAAGGGAATAACCTTTGACACCGGTGGCCTCTCACTAAAGCCTGCGGATTTAATGGTTGGCATGAAATATGACATGGCCGGTGCTGCGACTGTCATGGCTGCAATTTTCGCAATCGCAGAAAAGGGCATTGCGGTTACCGTAACAGCGATTTTGTGCGTGGCTGAAAACATGCCATCGGGAAGAGCAACAAGGCCGGGCGATGTTCTCAAGCTGCGAAACGGTAAGACCGTGGAGGTTCTAAATACCGATGCTGAAGGCCGCCTTGTAATGGCGGACGGTCTGGCTATTTTGTCTGAGATGAAGGTTGATCACATAGTCGATGTCGCGACGCTCACCGGCGCCGCGAGAATAGCGCTTGGAACGCGCTATGCAGGCGTTATGGGCCATGGTCCGGCTGTAAATCTAGTCTGCTCAGCCGCTAAAGCCGCTTCCGAACTGATGTGGGAGATGCCATTGCCAGAAGAATTACGGCCCTTGCTAGATTCAGACATCGCGGACTTGGCGAACGTGAAAATTGGAAATCGAGCAGGTGGCATGCTAATCGCCGGTTGGTTCTTGAGTGAGTTCGTCGACAAAGACTCCTCCTGGGCGCATATTGACATCGCAGGCCCGGCCGATAACGAGGGTGCTCCGTACGGCTCAGTGCCGAAGGGAGCCTCAGGGGTTGCCATCCGAACGCTTGTGCAGATGGCCGATGAATTGGCAAAGAACTAGGTAGTAGAGTTATAGAACACACCACTTTTTTTGGAGCAGATTTGTCAGAGAATAATTTCGACCTCGTGATTTTGGGTAGCGGAAGCGGTGGATATGCCGCCGCTCTAAGAGGGGCCCAGTTGGGCCTTTCTGTAGCACTTATAGAGCGAGACAAACTCGGTGGCACCTGTTTGCACCGAGGCTGCATCCCAACCAAGGCGCTACTTCACTCGGCGGAGGTCGCTGACACGACCAAGGAGGCTGCTCACTACGGGGTCAACGCTACGTTCCAGAGCATCGACATGGTGCAGGTCAATAAGTATCGCGACTCAATCGTAGACAAGCTCTACAAAGGCCTAACCGGACTTGTCGGATCCAAGGACATAACTTTTGTGACCGGTGAGGGACACATGTCCGGCCCGCTGTCGATCACGGTGGGTAGCGATGTCTACACCGGCAAAAACATTCTTTTGGCCACTGGGTCAAACACAAAAACTCTCGGCATTGAAATTGGTGGACGGGTCATCACAAGCGACCAGGCCCTTCAGATGGAAACTATCCCAGCTCATGTAGCGATCCTTGGCGGCGGAGTTATCGGAGTTGAATTTGCATCTATTTGGCGCTCATTCGGTGCCGAAGTAACAATCATTGAGGGCTTTGACAGGCTAGTTCCGAATGAAGACCCGGCAATGAGCAAAGGTTTAGAGCGTGCCTATAAGAAGCGCGGTATTGGATTCAAGCTGGGCAATAAGTTCAGTCAGGTCGTCCAGTCCGACTCTGGAGTAACAGTCACACTTGAAAACGGCGAAGCCGTTAATGCGGATATGTTGCTAGTGGCAGTGGGACGTGGACCAAACGCAACTGGCTTCGGGTTCGAGGAGCACGGCGTGAAGATGGACCGCGGTTTTGTGCTAACGGACGAACGCCTCAAGACAAACTTGCCTGGGGTCTATGCTGTCGGAGATGTTGTCCCAGGACTTCAGCTGGCCCACCGCGGTTTCATGCAGGGCATATTCGTTGCTGAAGAGCTTGCTGGGCTAAAGCCGGTCGTAGTCGACGAGATGGGAATTCCTCGAGTTACCTACTGCGAGCCAGAGATCGCCTCAGTTGGACTGACAGAGGCTCAGGCAAAAGAGAAGTTCGGCGCTGAAAAAGTCGCAATTTATGAGTACAACCTGGCGGGCAACGGCAAGAGCAACATTCTTGGAACAGCAGGTGTCATTAAGTTGATTCGCGAAGTCGATGGTCCAGTGATTGGTTTCCACATGATTGGCTCCAGAGCAGGTGAGCAGGTTGGCGAAGCTCAACTAATTGTCAACTGGGAGGCTTATCCAGAAGATGTGGCCCCACTAATACACGCACACCCAACCATGAACGAGGCAATCGGCGAGGCGCACTTAGCACTTGCTGGCAAGCCCCTTCACGCCCACGCTTAAAGTAGAAAACGAATTAGTTAGGTAGCCAAGATGAGCGAAGTAACACTCCCCGCATTAGGTGAATCTGTCACCGAAGGTACGATCACCCGCTGGTTGAAAAATGTGGGTGACACGGTGGCTGTCGACGAACCGCTTGTTGAAGTATCAACCGACAAGGTTGACACAGAGATCCCTTCTCCCTTCGCAGGAACTCTTGAGCAAATTATGGTCCAAGAAGACGAAACGGTCGCCGTTGGCGCTGTTCTTGCAGTAATCGGAGAGAGTGCTGGAGCTCCAGTTGCAGAAACCCCTTCCGCCGAGCCTGCGGCCCCTGTAGCGGAGCAACCTGTCGTTCCAGTTGCTCCTCCAGTTGCTGCACCAGCTCCTGTTGCTCCTCCTGTTACTCCTCCTGTCGCCG
>DGPE01000074.1:12726-15167 GCA_002390305.1 Micrococcales bacterium UBA4448
ACCAGCTCCTGTTGCTCCTCCTGCGGCTGCGCCGGTGGCAGTAAGTGTCCCGGCTCCCCCAATAACTCCTCCTTCAGACTCCGACCCAAGCTATGTCACTCCGATTGTTCGTAAATTGGCAGCAGAAATGAACATAGATCTGTCTTCAGTTAGAGGCACCGGAGTAGGCGGGCGAATCCGCAAGGAGGACCTAACCAGTCCAGCCGTCACAGCGTCAAGCGCTCCAACGATCTCACCGTCACCACTTATGGGCACGACTGTCCCAATGTCTCGGCTTAGAAAAGTTTTAGCGGAACGAGCCGTAGCCTCGATGCAGGCAAGCGCACAGCTAACTTCAGTTGTAGAGGTTGATGTGACAAAGGTCGCAAATCTTAGACAGAGCGTTCAATCAGATTTCACAAAGGCTGCTGGAACAAAGCTTTCCTTTATGCCCTTCTTCACTTTGGCAGCCGCCGAGGCTCTAGCGGCCAACCCGGTCATCAACTCGACTGTGGAAGATACGAACATCGTTTACCACGGAACGGACAACATCTCTTTCGCGGTGGACACCGAAAGAGGTCTCTTAACCCCGGTCATAAAGTCGGCCTCTTCAATGACGATTGCGCAGCTGTCTCAGGTCATTGCTGATATGGCAGAGCGAACTCGAAACAACCAGCTGAAGCCAGACGAGCTATCTGGTGGAACCTTCACTCTTACCAATACTGGAAGTCGTGGCGCGCTGTTTGATACGCCCGTTGTCTTCCTTCCGCAGTCAGCAATTCTTGGCACTGGTGTGGTTACCAAGAGGGCAGCTGTGGTGAAAGACCAGGATGGACAAGATTCCATTTCGATTCGCTCAATGGTCTACCTAGCACTTAGCTACGACCACAGAATTATTGATGGTGCAGATGCCTCTCGTTACCTGATGCAGGTGAAGCAGCGCCTCGAGGCTGGCGAATTCGAGTCAAACCTCGGGATCTAAAAAGCTTCCAGAAAGCAGTTGAAATAACTGATGCCCGAATTCCAAAGAGTTGGATTCAATCCGGATTTTGTAGATTACAAAACAGGCTTGGCTCTTCAGATTGCGACACACGCCGAGGTCGTCTCCGAGGTTAGAACCAATACTGTTCTTCTCCTGGAGCACACATCTGTATACACGGCAGGCAAGAGAACAGAAGAGCACGAACTGCCAGACGATGGCTCAGAGTTCATAGAAACCAACAGGGGTGGCAAAATTACCTGGCATGGACCGGGGCAATTAGTCGGCTACCCAATCATGCATCTGCCAAAGCCGATAGATGTAGTTGGCTACGTCAGGTGGTTGGAAGAGATATTGATTGGCGTGGCCTCACACTTTGGAGTTCAGGGTAAACGAGTCGATGGTAGAACCGGTGTCTGGGTTCAGACCGATCAAGGCCTAGAGAAGCTGGCATCAATTGGAATCCGAGTAAGCCAAAAGGTCACGATGCACGGCTTCGCTCTGAACTGCAACAACTCTCTTGAACCTTTTGACCACATCGTTGCATGCGGCATTGACGACGCGAGGGCAACAACACTGTCGAAACTCGCTGGAATAGATGTAACCCCGATTCAAGCAGCTACGCTTATAGAGCAGCAGATGGGAGAAATACCGAATGTCCGAGGCTAAACCAGAGCGAAAGCTCCTTCGACTTGAGATCAGAAACAGCACAGTTCCCATAGAGCGCAAGCCGGAGTGGATTAGAACGACTGCCAAGATGGGTCCGGAGTATCAAAAACTTCAGAGCCTGGTAAAGGAAAAAGAACTTCACACCGTCTGCCAGGAGGCCGGCTGCCCAAACATTTTTGAATGCTGGGAAGACAAAGAGGCCACCTTCCTAATCGGAGGTAGCCAGTGCACGCGAAGGTGTGATTTTTGCCAGATTGACACCGGAAAGCCGGCAGCCTTCGACGCAGATGAACCCCGCAGAGTCGGCGACTCGGTAGTGCAGATGGACCTGCGCTACGCGACAGTTACTGGAGTGGCACGGGACGATCTGCCAGACGAAGGTGCCTGGCTCTACGCCGAGACCATTCGGCAAATTCACAAGCAATCGCCGGGGACTGGAGTCGAGATTCTGATTCCTGACTTCTCTGGTCGACCTGAACTATTGCAAAAAATATTTGACGCAAAGCCCGAGGTTTTTGCCCATAACGTTGAGACAGTTCCGCGTATTTTTAAGCGCATTCGTCCGGCTTTCACCTATGAGAGATCTCTAGACGTCCTGAGCCAAGGGCGAAAAGCTGGCATGGTAACTAAGTCCAACTTGATCCTTGGCATGGGAGAAGAAATATCCGAGGTTCTCCAAGCCCTGCAGGACCTTCACGATGCCGGTACCGACATAATTACAATCACCCAATATCTGAGACCCTCCCCTAGACACCACCCTGTGGAGCGCTGGGTAAAGCCTCAAGAGTTTGTTGAGTTAGCTCAGGCAGCGGAA
>DGPE01000005.1:0-196 GCA_002390305.1 Micrococcales bacterium UBA4448
CTTCAGATATAAGCGATGCGGGGGATCCAAGGGTGTAGTAGTTCAATACTGATTCAACGCCATCGACTTTGGCCAGGTCTTCACTCAGTGAGGTCACAAGATCGAAATAAACCGGCACGCCCTGGTCGTTCAGCTCATTGGCATCACCTGGCAGATCCGCCAAAACAATAACCTCGGCTGGATCTACTGCGAATTC
>DGPE01000005.1:214-8191 GCA_002390305.1 Micrococcales bacterium UBA4448
CTGCCCAGCAGCTCACTAACGGTTGCCGAATCAGAGTTTGGGTTGTCATAGCCGCCACCCTTTAGTTCGCCAAACACCTGAAAACCAAAGACGCTGCTGGCGGCGATCAAGCCTATGAAGCCAAACAGCACAAACTTGGCGCGCTTGACGATGAATTTACCCAGGGTGTTCATTGATTCCTTATTTACTGTTATCGAGCCAGAACCTGAAGGGACTGTGAAATGATTCCTAAATGGCTAGAAAACACATAACTCGTTCTTGGATTTACTTTGTAATCGCAGCGTTGGGATTAGCAACAGCCTGGTGGCTTAATGCAACCGCTGTTTTCCAAGAAGCAGACTACCTGACTGCGTGGTTTGGTTCAGCCGTGGATTGGGTGTTGTCCCTAGATTTGCTCATCGTAGGTGCTGCCGTAATCACCTTTATGTTGGTTGAAGCTAGAAGACTAGGAATGAAGCGAGTCTGGCTCTATTTCCTGCTCTCCGGGATTACGGCTATGGCCTTCACCTTCCCGCTTTTCATGGCCTTTAGGGAAAGAGCGCTATTAAAAAAGCGCCTTGCCGGCGGTTCTATAGAGCGCTTCACATTTGATGAACACACCGTTGATGTTTGGGCGCCGAAAGACATAAAACCCACCACGCCAATCCTTGTGATGCACGATGGCCGGAACATCTTTGATGAAAAAGATTCCTTCACCGGTAAAACCTGGGAGGTTCTCACCGCTCTTCGCGAAGAGGTTCGCGGTGAAAAGCCAATTGTGATTGCGCTCTGGGGCTTTAGCGACCTGACTCGATTGCGTGAACTTGCGCCCCAAGAGGTTCTGGATCGCCACCAGGAAATCTGGGACTACATGCCCGAGGATTACAGAGACTCTCCGGGTGAATCAATGGGAGATGCTTACGTATCGCTGATGGCCGATGCCATTATTCCTTTCGTTATAGACCGCTACGGCCTAAACCATGACAACCAGCGAACCGCAGTCATGGGATCTTCAATGGGTGGCCTGATGTCTATCTATGCCATGAGCAAGCGACCGGATGTTTTCGGAACAGCAATTGGCTTTTCTACCCACTGGCCATTCGGTGGCGACTTTATGGTTCAAGAACTAACAGACCTGTTACCAGAAGGTGGCAAGCACCGGCTTTGGACAGACACCGGCACAATCGAGCTTGATGAAAACTACGCACCTTTTCACGCGAGCGCCGTTGAAAAAATAAAAGCCAAGGGTTACCAAGAGCCAGATTCACTTGTCGCCGCCACCTACCCAAACACCGGTCACCACGAAAGTTACTGGGCTAGAAGGGTGGCTGAGGCTCTGAACTGGTGGCTAAAGGCTCCGCCCCGGACATAAACCGAATCACGTCTTTATCCACCATCACATCGCGAATAAGTACTGCCCGGGTCAAGTAGAGCCCGGTTAGCGTTCTAACCCGGCTAAGTGCGACGTATGTTTGCCCGGGAGAAAAAGCACCCCTGCCCATGTCGATCTGAACCTCATCATAGGTTTGGCCCTGAGACTTGTGGATGGTCACAGCCCATGCCAAGCGCAGTGGAATCTGCTTGAACTCGGCCAAAGTAACCGGAACCAAAACCTCTTTGGTCTTGCCGGTTGATTCATCAAAGTCTTCTTCAATCTCGTAGCGAACCTTCTCCCAGGTCGCTGGCCCCACTTCAAGCTCCTCGCCATCAACATCTACGACCACCAGGCCTGACTTTGGCAATGCCACAACCCGACCAATGGTTCCGTTAACCCATCGCCTGATGGTGCCGCCGGTTTTAGATGTGCTGGCATCGTCATTTTTAATAAACATCACCTGAGCACCAACTTTGAGCGAAAGCTCAATTTCAGCCGGCAGTGCCCTGCCAAAGGATTTCTCCGCCGAAGCGGAATAGACGGCCTTGAAGACCTTTGGTTCGGTTTCAATAAGACCCATGCGCTGGTGGTTCACCGAGTTCACAGTCTCGTTGATTGTCGCCAAACGAATAACGTCGGAGTGGGGTGGGTAGCGGTTTCCTGCCTGGTTCAGCGAATCAAGCATGGCTTGGGTAACAGAACCGTCTCTGATGGCATTCAAAATCTCTTTAAAGTCATCGTCAGACTGCCTAAAGATCTCTGAAAGCTCGAAGCGCTCAAGATCTGACTGCCTCCAGACGTGGGCATCGAAAAACCAAAGCGACTGGTAATTTTCGGCGATGTAGGTTTTTTCCTGTGGGTCTCTAGGTGGTACTGGAGCCAACTGATATGGATCACCGAACATGACAACCTGCGCACCGCCAAATGGTTCGTTTTTTCTTCCTCTGGCAATTCTCAATGCACGATCAATGGCGTCCATCAGATCTGCCGAAACCATCGACACCTCGTCGATGACCAGCATGTCCAGGGCTCGGAGGATCTCCCTGGTGCGCTTAGACAGGTGTCTGGCTATTTCAACTTCACCCAGGAGACCGAGGGGGAAAGTGAAAAGCGAGTGAATTGTGACCCCACCAACATTTAGAGCTGCAACACCTGTCGGAGCACACACCGCAAAGGACTTCTCGGTGTTGGCGGTTAGGTGAGACAGCAAAGTCGACTTACCGGTTCCCGCACGCCCTGTCACAAAGACATTGCTCTGGGACTGTTCGATATATTCAAAGAGCGACTCTTGCTCTTGGCTTAGTTCAATAATCAAGGCCGTGAGTCCTTGGTGTTACTTAGGCTTTCCAGCATTTGGTTGTAATCCTCGAGGTCCTTGTTTCCGCTTCTGTCAGACGCTCTATCGAGCCTCTTACGCTCTCTCACGTCTGACCGTGACCACTGAGTAACAACGATCAGAGCTATGACGATAGTGGGTAGTTCACCAACCCCCCAGGCAAAAGCGCCGCCAACGGCTTGATCGGTCAACGGATCATCGCCCCAGGTTCTACCCATAGAGCCGAACCAGTCTGCAAGTAGCAAGCTTTTTTCATTCATCAACCCGAGACCGAAGAAGGCGTGGAAGGCCATGGTGCCGATCAGCAGCATCAGCTTTAGCGGGAAGCCCGGTTTATGGGGCTGAGGATCCACTCCCATTAGAGACTGCACGAATAGATAGCCGGTAATCAAAAAGTGAATAAGCATCCACTGGTGACCAAGGTGCTCCTCAGTTGCCCACCTAAAAAGCGGCGTGTAGTAGAACATAACCAAAGACAGTGCGAAGTTAAGACCAGCAAAAATAGGGTTTGATATAAACCATGCAAACGGCGTGTGAACTGCCCACAGCACCCACTCTCGCATTCCCCAGGAGCCGTCCTTGCGTGGCGCCTGCGCCCTAGACAGCAGCGTTACCGGTGCCCCTGGCACCAACAACACCGGCACCATCATCGACAGCACCATGTGGCCGATCATGTGAACGCTGAATAGATACTCCTGATAAGCATTTAGCGCACCGTTGGTCACATAAAAGAGCACCAGCATTCCAGAAACAAATGAGACTGTTCTAACCACCGGCCACTTGTCACCGCGTTTGTGAAGCAAGCGCACCCCATAGAGATAAAGCAGCACTGCGCCAACGCAAACGCTTATCCACAAAACATCCAAATCCCAGACCGTCACCCATGACGATTCGATCATCTCCGGAGGCAACAGGTCGCCAGTCAGAATCTGAGCCGGTGTCAGTGGCACGAACTCCGACTCATCGGGTGGCGTCTGAGTTTTGGCAAGGGCGGTGCCCATGCCAATCGCCAGGCCCATGACAGCGATCTCGAAAATTGCCAAACGCCAAAAACTAACGGACTTCTCCTGAAGCTTTTTCACAAGCCCAAGCCGATACCTAACTCCAAAGAGCCCCAGCACGATCAAAAGCGAGACCTTAATCATCAGCAGTACTCCATACTGCCCAAACAAATCACTGGGCTCATAGAGCCGGATGATTCCAGATGTAACGCCGGAAACCGCAACCATCCAAAAAGCCACAAAAGCCAGGGTGCTGTAGCGGGAGACCAGCACCCCAGTTCGTTCGCTGTCCCCCCTGAAAACCGCGTAGAGAGCAATCAGGCCGCCGACCCAGACACTGATTCCGACCAGGTGCAGTAGCAGCGAGTTCACGGCCAACGCGTGGCCGGCATCTGAAGAGGCGTGACCGGATTCGGCCAGGGGATAAAGACCCGCAAGAGCAATTGCCGCGTTCACGGCAGTCATTCTTCTGCCACTAAATGCCAGGGTGGTGAGACTGAGAAGAACTGCAAACCCAAGATTCCATGACAGCAGCACGCCCAGTTCGATCTGGGTGGCAAATAACCAAAGGCTTTCAGAGAAAGCCTCACCGTAAGAAATACCAGATCCTGAAACGCTCAAGTAGGTCAAAACCAGATTCACGGCCGCTGCAGCCGCCCAAAGTGCGGCAGCACCGCTTGCAACGGGTGAGAGTCTTGCTCGTTCTGACTCATTTCCGGCAAATGCTGAAAGCACCAGGGAGCCAGCAGCTGTGGCCATTGCAAAGTTCATAACCAGTTTTGCAAAAGGTGCACCCCAGCGGACTACCGGTCCCGGATCTGCAAACTGAAGTGGGCTTGCCCCGCCGCCTAATAATAGGCCGACGATAACGCTAACTAAACCTGCGGTAAGTGCAACTGCTACCGCTGGGAGAACAAAGTTAGTTTTGGTTTGATTCACCTACCGAGCCTCGGGAAAAACCGCGGAGTCCTCTCGGCATACTTTTTGTATTGCGGGTAGCGAGCAATCAGCATGGTTTCTTCAAACTCTGCTTTGTTGGTGAACAGCACATACATCAACATCACGATGATCACCTGTGGCCAGTAGCCGGCATCCAGCATCACACCAAAACTCATCACCAGAATGCCGAAGTAGATTGGGTGTCTCACTCGTGAGTAGATGCCAGTTGTAACAAGGGTTCCGTTATCTTTCGGCGTTGGCATCGCGGTCAGCGAATTTCCAAGTCCAAGAAAACTAATCAGCAGGACTCCCGAGCCGGTGGCAATCAGGCCAAGCCCAATGATTCCAACAACCCCGCTGGCACCACCGTATGGCGCCTCCTGCCTTGGGGACAGCAGCAGCAGTGCAATCAGGAGAAACTGCAGGAAGACAAGGAGATAGGAGCGCGATTTGCTGTTCATGACCATAAGCCTATTCCAGGCAAAGAAAAAAGCGGCGTCTAATCAAAGACGCCGCTTTCTTGGGAAGTAATTAAATTACTTGACCGCTGCCTTTAGCTTGGAGCCAGCTGAAACCTTGACGGTGTTAGCTGCTGCAATCTGAATTGTTGCGCCGGTCTGTGGGTTGCGGCCTGCGCGTGCTGCGCGGTGGCCCTTGCTAACGCTTAGGTAACCAGGAATGGTGACCTTGTTACCGTGCTTGATTGATGCGCCGATGTGCTCAAACATTGAATCCATTACGCGGCCTACGGCTGCCTGTGACTCTCCGGTGCTCGCAGCAATTGCGGCTACTAGTTCGCTTTTGTTCATGATGGTCCTCCTGGACAACTCGTGGACATTTATGTCTCATTCAACTTATAGCGGTAACTCGCTTGTCAACACTCTCGCTTCGGCGTGTTGCAGGCTTAGTTTTCCCCTATTTTTAGGGGATGTACGCCGATTCGACCCCGAATCTGAAGTGTTTTCGATCAGAGTCTGGAAACCAAGCGAATTGGAGTGCACAGCTAACCACGCAAAACTGCAACGTTTTCAGCGCGAGATTCTCGACAGCCCAGCGAATCAGTGGGCTAGCGCAGAAACACTAATCCCGCCCTCAAAAGGCAACTGGGCCTTTTTAGAGAGCGGGAGTTAGTAGAAAAGTTTTTACCAGCTTGACTTGGTGATACCTGGAAGCTCACCCTTGTGAGCCATGTCACGGAAGCGCACACGGCTGATTCCAAACTTTGATAGCACTCCACGTGGGCGACCGTCGATTAGATCGCGGCTACGAACGCGCACTGGGCTTGCGTTACGAGGCAGCTTCTGCAGTCCTAGACGGGCTGCTTCCTTCTGCTCGGCGGTTGAGGTTGGGTCAACCAAAGCCTTCTTGAGCTCTAGACGCTTCTCTGCGTAGCGCTCAACAATTACTTTGCGCTGCTCGTTACGAGCAATCTTTGACTTTTTTGCCATGTGTTTAGCGCTCCTCGCGGAATTCGACGTGCTTACGCACTACTGGGTCGTACTTCTTCAGAGTGATTCTGTCTGGGTCGTTACGACGGTTCTTTTTGGTCACGTATGTGAAGCCGGTGCCCGCGGTGGACTTCAGCTTGATGATTGGACGTACGTCCTTATCCTTTGCCATCTACTTGCTTCCTAGATCTTCTCGCCGCGTGCAACTAGCTCGGTGATAACCGAGTCAATGCCACGAACGTCGATTGTCTTGATGCCCTTCACAGAAAGGGTCAAGGTAACCTTGCGTCCCAATGAAGGAACGAAGTAAGTCTTCTTCTGAATGTTCGGGTCGAAACGACGCTTGGTCTTGTTCTGAGCGTGCGAAACTTTGTGACCGAACTGCGGTCCTGTCTGCGTCACCTGGCAGTAGGCTGCCATTTCTCCTCCTAAGGGCGCGTTTACCCGAAGCTTATGATTTGGGTTTGTGTCAAGCGTTAGCCCAACAACCATGCAAGTTTAGGAGGCATTGCCACCCAAAAGCAAGTCTTGATTAGATTAAATCAAGCCGACATGCCACATTTTTCACAAATACCAAATAGTTCGATGCTGTGGGCCACATCCTTAAAGCCGAATTTGCTGGCCAAAGCGCTGATTTCCGCCTCAAAGCCCGCTATTTCAAACTCGACAGCCGTGCCGCATTCCCGGCAGATTAAGTGATGGTGATGCTCGTCACTGCAGATGCGATAGCGCATTTCAGAGTCTTCCCCGGCCAAGGCATCGGCTTCCCCGGATTCAACAAGGTCAGTGAGAGCACGATAAACGGTGGTGAGGCCAAGCTTCTGACCAGAAACCAATAGTTTTTGATGAAGCTCTTGAGCTGAAATGAACACTGCATCTGCGCTCAAGGCTTCAAAAACTGCAGTCTTTTGCCAGGTGGCTCTGCGTTTGGTCATGCCCTAACCGCCTTTTTGTCTCTGACCCAAGCAACTCCCCGGGCGATCAAATAGATCAAGAATGAAAGTGTGGTCACATACGGGCTGATTGGAAGCCCGCCCCCCAATGCCAACAAAATGCCACCGAGCATCGACACCATTGCAAACAAAACGCTCAGCACTGGAACCCAAAGCTGGCTCTTGCTCAGTCGCAGGGCTGCTGCGGCCGGTGTTACAAGAAGCGCAAGCACCAGAAGTGCACCGACAATCTGAACCGCAGCTGCCACGGCTAACCCCAGCAGCAAAACAAAAATCACTCCCAGGGTCTTGGTATTTACACCCCTGGCGGCTGCAACCTCGGCATCGAGGGTTGCAAACATCAGCGGACGCCAGATCACAAACAGCAGAATTAGAACAATTGCACTTATAACTGCCAGTGAGGCCAGCTTTGGATCATCAACAGCCACAATTTGACCCGTGAGCAGCCCGAACTTATTTGCAGCTCTGCCGGGATAAAGGGCTAACGCCAAAATCCCAAGGCCAAGCCCAAAGGGCATCAGCACCGCGACAATGGAGTTTCGATCCTTGGATTTATCTCCCAAAACAGCAATGATCAACGCTGCAGCAATCGAGCCAACAACTGAGCCGACAACAACATCAAACCCAATCAGCAAAAAGATCGCGGCCCCAGCGAAGGAAAGCTCTGAAATCCCATGAACGGCAAATGACAGCTCGCGGTTCATGACAAAAACTCCTACCAGCCCACCGATTAGTGCAACCAGGGCGCCCGCCCAGAGCGAGTTGGACACCAGCGGAATCAGCCGATCGTAATCGGAGAAGTTGAATACGTCTGAGAAATCCATTAGACCCACTGCTCATCTTCATGGTGGTTGTGGTCATGGGCGCCAAGCACAACAATTCGGCCTTGGTTTCTCACGACGTCAATTTCGGTGCCATATAGCTTTGACAATACGTCTGACTGCAT
>DGPE01000013.1:0-5667 GCA_002390305.1 Micrococcales bacterium UBA4448
GTACCGCAAATGCTCACAATTGCCCCAGCACCGCCGGGATGCCTAGAGATCCAATCGGTTAGGTCATACGCCTTGCCTGAGATAGCTGCCCAGCAACTCGAGGTCGAGTTGTTCTTTGCAATGTTCGCCATTGAATACTTGGATTCGACTGGTTCCGGCTCTGGTTCCGGCTCTGGGGCAGGGGCCGGGTCTTGGGTTTGTTCTGGGGCTTGAGTTTCAACGGGTTCAGCATCTTGGGTTGCTGGCGGAGCTTTGGTAGCGGATGGCTGCACTGACTGAGTGGTAGCTGGTGCGCTTTCCTCCGGTTCAGTTTCTGTTTCCGGCATCGAGCTTTCGGCCTCTTCTGCATCGAGCTCAGTCTCTGATTCCTCAGTGACCTCAGACGGTGAATCGGATGCAACCTCGACTGGTTGGCTTTGGGTGCTCGCAACAGGGTCGCTGTTATCGACGGCTGCGCAGCCGGTTAGGAGCCCAGCAACCAGTAGCAAACCAAGAAGTTTCATAGAACCAGTTTCTCCTTATCTAGGGCGGACAAAGTTAGATGGTTGAGGCAATTGCTTTTTCCATTTATCAAGGGATGAACTTAAACGCCCGTGTTTTTCTTCCCCGAAATAAGTTAGACTTTGGAACTTACCAGCGCTTGTGGCTCAACGGATAGAGCATCTGACTACGGATCAGAAGGTTGGGGGTTCGAGTCCCTCCAAGCGCACTGAAGCCCAAGAAGCCTTCACAACTTCTTGGGCTTCTTCATTTCCGCGTCAGCTAGCTTTTGGTTTTGACTATTGCCAAGAACTTTGTGGGTTAGCGCCGAGACCAATAAGCCAGCCGATAAAGCCCAGGAACTAAATCCGAAACTTTCAACTTGGCACCAATCAAAAACCACCAAGGCTAGAAGTTACAACGGAAGGGTGCTGCTGGTCCTTAGGGCTCCGGGCAACTAGCTAGTTATCTTTATCTTCGGCTAGCCTTGAGGGGTGAAGAAGAGTCTTATACCCCTTGCTCTAGTTGCAGGTTTCGCGCTAATCGCGGGCCTTGCTGGCTGCGCTCCAGCGGAGGTTGCTGTAGATGCTGTGCCTGAAGCAACTACCTCCGCTACAGCGCCAGCAACAGCTGTTGAGGTGAATGTCTTAGATGCTGTTGAGGCAAGTTATCAGCTGTGGCTTTCTCAAGGCATGACCGAGGAGGTCGATTCCTCTGGTGATACCTACATCCTGACCTATCAGCCAGGTGGCGATTTTGTGGCAGCGCTTTATAACGTGGAACTTGAAGATGTGATTCCGATTGAGCAGCCAGAGCTCTTTACTGTCTATAGCGCTTGGATGATGCTTCAGGATGATGAAACAGTTGTGGTGGAGGGCGATAACCAGTTGACGCTAACAAACGAGGGCTATGGCGACTTCACGGTGTTTATTGAAAACGGCATTATCGTCTCGGGCGAGGCTGTGAATGGGTCCTGGACTGGAGTGTTTAGGTATGAGCCGGACAGAGCAATCCTTGAACTCCTGGATGAAGCTCTGGGCTAGTCGAGCGCGATCCAAACCGGGGCTAAAATTGCCACCGTAACCGTTTAGGGGACGCTTCTTTGGTAGTGTTCTGATATCCGAATTTTTTATTCCCCCGTTGACGTAGTTGCTAGGTTGAGAAGAATGCTGAAGTGGTTGAAAGCTAGAAACGCAAAGAGCGTTGAAGCCGCCAAACCTTCCCTAGATTTCTCAAATCCCAACCATGACGCATTCGTTGCAAGTCTTGGATCATGGCGTGAAAGCCTGGAAACTAGCACCACACAGGGCAAGAAACTAGATCAAAATGATCTGACCTACATGGCCCCCGATGCTCTTGACGAGCTAAAAGAATTGGAAAAAGCCCGTCGGCGTGAAAGCGCAGCAAAAAAGCGTAAGGCTAGCCAAAAAGCAAGTGAGAAAAAAGCAGCGGCCAGTGCCAAGAAAGCGGCTCCAAAAACCGTCGCAAAAAAGACCGCCACCAATAAACCTAACGCCAAAAAGACAGTTGCTGCTAAGGCTAAGCCCAAGTCTCAAGCTGTGCCAAAGACTGCGTCAAAAAAGACCGCAACTGCTTCCAAAAAGCCGGTTGCCCGCAAGACTCGGACAGCAGCGACACCAAAATCAGCTAAAGCCAATAAGGCCTAACCCCACAGCCAGCATTGTAAGTATGGGTTTTCTGGGCTAACCTAATGTGATGAGCGATCCAACCAGAAAAGTGTTCGGCACGGCGATCAGTGGCTATAACCGTGCTGAGGTTGATAAGCATGTTGCCTGGCTTCAAAAGAACCTTGCAGACATTGAGCAGTACAACTCCATGGCTATCCGGGAGCAGAATGCACTTCGCGAAAGAGTCGTTGAACTTGAAGAATCTCTGAAACTCAACCGCTCACCGGGCTATGCCCAGGTTGGAGCTCAGTTTGAGCAGACACTTCGTCTAGCCGAGGCAGAAGCAGCCAAGTTAGTAAACGATGCAGCGAAAGATTCCGTCAGGGCCAGAGAGACTGCAAAGGCTGAAGCTGAAAGAGTCAAATTTGAAGCGGCAGACGAAGCTGAGAAATTAATTGCTTCTGCGAAGCGCGAGGCAAAGTCCTCTCTTTCCAGAGCCAACAGGGAGTCCCGGGAAATTCTGGACGCTGCCGAAGACGAAATGCAGCGAGTCGAGTCTGAGCGCGCAAGGCTTGAAAAGGAAGCGAACGTGGTTCGCTCCGATGCTGACAACTATGTTTCCAGGGTGAAGGCCGAACTCCAGAGTGAAGTTGAGCGCATCCAAAACGAGAATGCAAGGCTTCTGAAGCGCAGTGCCGAGATCGAGTCCGAGATCTCAGAGAAGATTGACGTAGGAGAAAAGCAGTCTCTGCAGATCTTCAGCAAGGTTCAGTCAGAAGCCGAGCAAATGCGTAATGAAGCCGAGCGAGAGTTGGCAGCCGCAACCCAAGAGGCAAGCTCGCTTATTGAGAATGCCGAAGAGACTTTGGACAACGCCAGATCAGAAGCGGATCGCATGGCCTCTGAGTCCCAAGGAATGGCGCTCGCGCTAATTTCAGATGCTAGAGCTCGTGCAGAGGCAATCTCAATGAAGTCACTAGACATCGCAAGAGAGGCAATTGCAGAGGCGGAATACCGTCTGGGCAAGCTTCCTGGCCAGGCAAACGCCATTGAAGCGTTCCTGGAAGAAACCAGCAGAATGATAACTCCGGAACAAGAGGTAATGATTGCGCGCCGGAAGACGCTGGATGATTCCATGCGCAAGCCGATTGAGGCCGAGGTTGTCGCAGAGGACGAACCAGCAGCTTCCTCCGAAGAAAAATAACCACCGAACTATTGTCGGTAACACCTAAATTTCTCATAGCTTTTGCTGCTTGCTCTTTGCTGCTCTCAGGTTGCAGCTCTCCTGCGACTGAACAGACAGCCACTCCTGCACCCACTGAAACCACAACCGCCACACCAACGAGTCCTGAAATAGAAGCTGCCAGCCCAGCAGAGGCACTCATGCAGTTTCAACTTGCATCTGAAAGAAGCTGCCTGAGAGCCATGACCGAGGGTGTAACCGAAGTTGTCGGTGAAGGTGCCCTCACGCTGGTGATGGTGAGTGAAGATCAGGCGATTGAGTCCTTTAGCGCTGCTTATTTTGAACCCGGTCCACCGGAATCATATGTTCTTGTTTTTGAGACTGATGTATTTGCGGTGTGCGGGGCCTATGTGAGCTTTGCACTTGCCAAAGAAGCCGGCACGGTTGCCGACATAGCGGTCGAACTGCAGCCAGATGGCAGCTTCTTTGTGGTGCAGGATTTTGGTGAGTTTGGCGTGCAGGGTCAGAGCTACGAGCTTGAAGATGGTTTTTTCACAACTGTTAGTACTTCATTTGGGGACGAGATCAGAACCACAGCGGTTAGCTATGGACCACCAACCGCGAAAAATTACCAGATTCTTGAAACTGCATTTCAAGAGTTTTTTGGCTAGTGCTTGCCTAAAAGCCCAGCAATTGAGTTCATTGCTCCACCCAGCACGGCTGGGATTCCTCCACCCGGGTGAACAGAAGCTCCGACCCGGTAGAGCCAGGGTCTAAGAGGATTCTTGTATTGCGGGTTATGAAAAGGACCGGACTGCCAAATTGGTTTGGTTGCTCCATAGAGAGCACCTCCCGGTGCTCCCCAGCTGCCGAAATACTCCGGGTCTAGAACCAGGTGGTCTTCGAACTGGCTAACGATTGATTTAGAAAGCCCCATTTTCTTTGAGATTCTTTCAACCTCGTTTTTTACCCAGGGGTGATTGATGTCGTAGTGCTTGCCGTCGGCTGGGGCTGTTAGCAATACTGCGACCGTCGGTTTGTTGTTTGGATAAATTTCGTTGGCTTTGTAGTAGTTCACGAATGCCATGGTTTGTTTCGGCAATTCATTTGCCTCTAATTTTTGATACAGGTCTTGTGGTTCATCTGGCATTACCACCGAGTGGGTGACAGTTGATTCTGGCAGCGGGCTATCAAGCACCGCGTAGATTGCTATTCCTGAGCAGGACCTGGTTCTAGCAGGCGATGCCTTTTTCCCAGTCATGAGGGCTTCTAGCACCTGTGGATCTAGTGACGAGACGATGTAGTCGGCGGAATAAGAGCTGGTTTTTGTGGTGATCTGCCTGCGTGAGATTTTAGTGATTTCTTCTTCGAGTTTGATGGTCACGCCGGCTGCTGTTGCAAGCTTGCCAAGTGATTGGGCAATTTCGTTCACGCCGCCGACTGGAACCCTGATGCCATCGGTTGCCATCACCGCAGTCATCGATGCGTAAAGAGCAAGAGTCCTGTTCGGGGCGATGCCTGCGTTTAGGGTGTGGATCGCAATGATGTCTTTTAGATCCTGGGGCAACCACTTGATGGCATTTAGATACCAGCTGGTGGTGAGTCTAAATCCATATCGCTTTTGCAGTTTTGCAAGCGAGGGAAATGCCCTGGGGTCAAGTGGCAGTTTGGTTAGTAACTCGGTGATTGGCCCGGTTAGTGGAGCATGATCTTTTTCAAATCGCTGCCAGGGTTCAGACCACTTGTGGTCTGGCTTTACAGGCAGGTCAGTTATTTCATCCTTGTAGTAATACCTGCCAAGCTCATTTAGTTTCACAAATTCTAAATCGGCAATCTGGCGGGCTGTCTTTGGCTGCTTCTCGCCCAGCTTGTCATAGCTTGCCAACAGCTTTTCCCAAACACCGGTGAAGGTGACAAGGGCTGGCCCGGTGTCCATGATCTGACCGGCTACCTCTACCCTTCTGGATTTACCGCCCAGCCAGCTGTGTCTTTCTATCACTGTCACATCGTGACCTGCGCGAGCTAGCAGTGCAGCGCTTGCGAGTCCAGAAAGACCTGCCCCTAGAACAATTACTTGGCTCATTATGGGTAGAGGCCAAAGGTTAGGCCGGTGACCAGCTGGATGCCGGCCACAGCCCCTGCAACGTAGGGGAAGGCGATTGAGTATTTATAAAGATCATGGGCCTTTTTGGGCGTTGGATCTTTATAGATACCAATCACCAAATACGCAGCTATCGCAGCGTTAGCAATTGCAAGTGGGATGTTCACCAGCGCAAAGAACACTGTCGAAACTGCCCACCAAAATGTTGCCCAGTGGGCGGTGTTTTTTGGACCCAAGTGAACAGCGGTTGTGATGATTCCGGTGTCGCTGTCCTG
>DGPE01000013.1:5739-16331 GCA_002390305.1 Micrococcales bacterium UBA4448
ATTACTGCCAGCCACATTGGCTCCTTGGAAAGAGCCAACGGCACAAACGCCAGAGGAAATGCGTAGTCAGTGTTTGATAGCGCGTCCAGGTATTTTCTGGCCTTGAAGCGCAAGGGCGGTGCCGAGTAGAAAGTAAAGAACATGCTGTAGGCAACCATCCAGGCTGTTGCCTGCCAGGGGAGCGTGAGTGCGAAGTAGATAAGGAAGGGAATGTTTGTTGCCAGCACCGCTATCCAAATGGGTTTTACCTCATTTGGATAGATGTGGGCGCCCTCATAGCTTCCCTTGCGGGCATTTATGTTGTCGGTTTCCTGATCAAAGATGTCGTTGATTCCGTAGATCAAGAGGTTGAAGGGGAAGGTTACCCAGATCAAGATCGGGATGATCTCCCAGGTCCATAGAAAACCTGCCAACCACATTCCAGTGATGGTTGTCCCGATTGTGTTAACCCATAACACCGGACGCGAGATCTCAATTAGCCGCTTCAGCACTCTAA
The DNA here is from genome assembly GCA_002390305.1 of Micrococcales bacterium UBA4448. Taxonomy (GTDB): domain Bacteria; phylum Actinomycetota; class Actinomycetes; order Actinomycetales; family Microbacteriaceae; genus Aquiluna. Next base: position 6,236 of record DGPE01000013.1, read on the forward strand.
AAGCCTAGACGGCAACCAGCGATGCCGCATCACCGGCATAACTATCACAAATGTGCTGACAAAAAAGCCCATTTATTAGAGCCGTATTGGCATACTTGTCACCAATGTTCAAGTCAATGAACGGTTGAAAGGTCGAAATGACAAGTATTGCCCCGCTTATCTCACCTTCAGCCGGCCAGGTCAGTCAGGATGTTGAGGCGGCTAAGGCCGCATTGGAATCACTGATGGCCATTCGCTTCTTCGAGGAAGCGGTGGATGGGTTGTTTGCCAGAGGCCTGATGCACGGCACTATGCACCTGTCCATTGGCCAGGAAGCGGTTGCAACCGGAGTGTGTGCAGCACTTCGAAGAACTGATTTCATCACCTCAACACACAGGGGGCATTCGCATTGCATAGCAAAAGGAGCTGATCTCACCAGAATGATGGCCGAGTTGTTGGCAAAACAGACCGGCTATTGCAGGGGCCGGGGAGGTTCTATGCATATTGCTGACGTGGAGACCGGGAACCTTGGAGCAAATGGAATAGTCGCCGGTGGCATACCAATTGCAGCCGGAGCTGCACTGGCTCAGAAGATGAAAGGAACTGACAACGTCGTTGTTAGCTTCTTCGGCGACGGTGCCACCAATGAGGGAGCATTTCACGAGGCTTTAAACCTTGCTGCAATCTGGGATCTCCCGGTGATTTTTGTTTGTGAAAACAATAAATACGGAATGAGCAATTCCACTGAGTTCAGTATGAAAATAGATCAAATATCAGAGCGCGCCGCAAGCTACGGCTTTCCGGGTGTGACAGTTGACGGTAACGATGTTGATGCGGTTCACGATGCAGCCAAAGTTGCTGTTGAACGGGCAAGGTTGGGCCAAGGCCCGACCTTGATTGAGTGCATGACCTATCGGCATAAAGGCCATTCAAAGAGCGACAAGAATCTATATCGAACAAAAGATGAAATTGAGAACTGGAAGACCAAAGACCCGATTGGACGCTTCGAAAACACGTTGATGGAGCTGGGGACTTTAGATCAGGATCAGATTGACGCGATAGTTGAAAAGACCAGAGAGGCAGTAAGAACTGCAATCACAGAGGCTTCCGAGGCACCTGACTCGGATCCGGCTGAGTTGCTCTCCAGCGTCTACCGTGAGGTGAGGAAATGACCGACCGTATCATCACCTACGCCGAGGCTATTCGCGAGGCCATCGGTCAGGTCATGGAAACCGACGATTCGGTATTTATGTTGGGTGAAGACATTGGAATCTACGGTGGCGCGTTTGGGGTTTCCGGAGACCTATATCAGCGCTTTGGCAAGGATCGCATCCTTGACACTCCAATCTCGGAGCTTGGCATTGTGGGGGCCGCAGTCGGAGCGGCTCTGGTGGGCATGAAACCTATTGTTGAAATCCAGTTTTCTGACTTCACAGCTCAAGCCATGGATCAGATAGTGAACCAAGCAGCCAAAATTCATTTCATGCTCGGCGGAGAGCTGTCAGTGCCGATGGTGCTTCGTGCCCCCTCAGGTTCTGGAACCGGTGCCGCAGCTCAGCACTCGCAGAGCTTGGAAACTTGGTTCGCTCACGTGCCGGGGCTAAAAGTGGTGATGCCATCAAGCCCCTACGATGCAAAGGGGCTCTTGCTAGCTGCCCTTGATGATCCAAACCCGGTGATCGTCTTGGAGCACAAGTTGCTCTACAAGACATCGGGCCATGTGCCAGAAGAGCAGTACCGGATTCCGATAGGCACAAGTAATCGGGTTCGCGAGGGAGACGCCATAACAATTGTGGCCAGCGGGGTGATGGTTTCCAGATCACTTGCCGCAGCAGAAGAGTTAGCAAGAGGCGGTGTCCAGGTTGAAATAGTAGATGTTCGATCGCTATCGCCATTAGACATGACGCCAATCAATGCCTCTATTCAAAAAACAGGCAAGGTGATGCTGGTCCAGGAAGCACCTAAGCATGTTGGCTTTATGGCGGAGATCGCGGCACAGATTGCCGAGGGGCCTGCCCTCTATTCCTTAACTGAGCCAGTAAAGAGACTATGCGGTTTGGATGTTCCAATCCCCTATGCCCCCCAGCTGGAAAAGAGTGTAGTGCCGCAATTGGAGGATATCGTTGCAGTTGCTCTGGAGCTAAAGGCTGGAATCTAATGGCTAATACTCCAGTTGTCATGCCGAAGATGTCAATGACCATGACCGAGGGTGAGGTTGTTGAGATTCTGGTCTCAGTCGGTGATGAGGTGACTGCGGGCCAGGTTATCGCGGTTGTTGGAACAGACAAGACTGACATGGAAGTCGAATCTGACCATGCCGGCAAAGTTTTAGAAGTTCCCGCAAAACACGGAGACGTGCTAGAGGTTGGATCGCCACTGATTGTCTTGGAAACAAAAAGTGAAGACTTGCTCGCAGGTTTGTTTGGTTCAGATAAACCCGAAGGTGAAACAGAGCAAGCTGAAACCCCGGCCGCAAATGCCTCACCAGAAATCAAACAAGAGCAGGCCCAAGAACCTCAATCCCAGCAGCTTCTGGCAATGCCCGGCGCTCGCAAGTTAGCCCGGGAATCCGGGGTAGATCTTTCAAGGGTTTCTGCCAGCAGTGCAACCGGAGTTATAAAGCAGGCCGATGTTCTAATCAGTGGTGATAAAGCGCCGAAGCCGGAGGCTTCGACAGTGGCAGTCAGAGATTCGGACAAGGCAAGGGCACTGACAGCCAAGATAGTTGAGACCTCCCTGCAGATCCCTCAATTCACACTCACTAAAGAAATAGAGCTCAATGGCCGGCTACCGGAGGACTTTGTTGCAAGGGCAGCGAAACTAATTGGCGCCTGGGAAAAAACGCTGCTTTTGATGCCAAAAATAAATGCCGGTTTCGTTAACGGCGATTTTGTCCAACACTCTGAAATCAGGGTGGCCTACCTTCTTGAAGCCGAGACGGGATTCGTCTCTCCGGTGGTTGCTTTGGAGCAAGACTGGCGCTCAGGGCTTGGCGATGTTTTGGCGGCCGCCAAAACAAACAGGATTGGTATCAAGAACCTGTCTGGCTCAACCACCTCCATAACCGATCTTGGGGAGTTTGATGTTTTGCAGGCCAACACCTTATTGTTTGGCGGTCAATCAAGCGGATTGAGTTTTGGAAAATTCACCGAAGGGGCTTCTATCAGCACAATTGCTGTCACAATTGTGCTGGATCATCGAATTGCTGATCCGGGCGACGGTGCCAGGGCACTTTCGCAGTTTCAGAAGTATTTGAGCGAGGATTTAGATGTCTAGTGCCAGGGATCGAACAATGATAGTCAAGATTGCTCGAATGTATTACGAGCAAGAGATGTCTCAGGACCAGATCGCCAGAGCTCTATTGACAAGCAGATCTAACATTTCCAGAATTCTCACCGTTGCCAAGAAAAAGGGCATTGTCGAAATAAGGATTGCGGAAACGGCCAAACGCGAGACTGAATTGGAGGACATGTTGATTTCGCGATTTGGGCTCAGGTCCGCTTTGGTTGCTACGATCCCATCTGGTTCAAGTGACTATAAACCCGTTGGGCAGCTGGCTGCTCAGCATTTTTTGGCTCACCTCAAGCCGGGCGTGAAAGTGGCGCTGTCCTGGGGAAGATCGCTCCAGGCAATGGTGAACGAACTCGACGAAGATAATCGCCCAGATGTAACGCTGATCCCAATCATGGGTGGAATGACCGCTACGCCGTCAAGCCTCAGCGGTGAGACACTAATCCGTGCCTTGGCCACGAAACTAAACGCCGAATACCTGACGCTTCACGCGCCAACCATTGTTCAGAGCCAAGAGGTAAAAGCAGCCCTGATGCAGGAGCCCAGCGTCAAGTCAGTTATCGATGCCGCGTCTGCTGCCGAGGTCGCTTTTGTCGGAATCGGGTCCAAAGAGTCTTCGAGCTCTAACTACATACTCGAGACGGCAGGCATAAACAAGGTTGAGCATCCTGATTTCTGGTCCAAGGTTGCCGGAGACATCGGGGGTAGATTCTTTGACTCCGATGGAGAGGTGATTGACACCAGGTTGGAAAAAAGAACTGTCGGCTTAGACCTGAGTGAGATGAGAAAAATTCGCAGGGTAGTTGGGGTTGCAGCCGGCGAGGACAAAACAGTGGGGATATTGGCTGTGCTTAAAGGCAGACTAATTTCGGATTTGGTTACAAGTTCAAATTGCGCCCTCAAGCTTTTGGGCCTAGCCGATCAAAAAACACAGGAAGAGTTGGTTTAGTAATGGAATTTTTAATTTGGATCTTTTTGCTGATTGCTGGCATGTGGGCATTTCAGCTCTATCTTGCAGTAAAGCAGTCCCAGCGATTTGGAGAACAAATCAAGGAAATCAGAACAGCTGGAACCACCACTTCCGTTGGAATCGGTGGTTATCGATACCGGGGTGGCAGGGCATTCGTGGCCTTGGCGCAAAAGGACGGAGTCGTTACCGGTGCACGTGTTCTCAGCGGATTGTCAGTTTTCGCCAATTCAAAGCCTTGGGACAAGGTCATTGGCATGCACATAAGTGACATTGCGGAAGGCAAAGGTCTCGAGTCTGACAAGAAAAAGCTTTCACAGGGTGCCAAAAAGGCAGCAGAAACCCTCATCGCAGAAAATTCACAAACGTGACGACTAATCATCTAGTCGTAACCTCACGCCTCCTATAGATTCTTGGTTAGCAGGGTCAAGGTAGATCCTGCAGCAATCCAAAGGAGGGTTGATGAATCTCTTTGCAGACGCTGCAACGGTCGCAGAACCGGAAGGCGCTTGGGGAGCAGTAGCTGCTGGTGCGGAATATTTCATCGGAATATTCCAGCAAGGTGGAGAAGTACTTTGGAGTCTTATGGGAGGAATCCTTCCGACTCTGATCGTTCTACTTACAGCGGTTAATGCTCTAGTCCGAATTATTGGGCCCGAAAAGATCGAGAACCTGGGGCGCAAAGCGGCCCAGCCTGGTCTGATCTGGTATCCAGTCCGCTATATCGTGCTGCCATTCTTGGCAGTATTTTTCCTGACGAACCCAATGGCGTACACCATGGGCCGTTTCCTTCCTGAACGCTACAAGCCTGCCTTCTACGACAGTGCTGTTTCGTTCGTGCACCCAATCACTGGTTTGTTCCCGCACGCAAACCCAGGTGAGCTTTTCGTTTACCTCGGTATCGCAGCTGGAATCACCCAACTGGGCTTTGGACTCGGAGACATCGCTGTGCGCTTCTTGCTAGTGGGTCTTGTCGTCATCTTTATCCGTGGAGTGGTCACAGAGTTGATTACCACACGAATGATGGCTAGAAAAGAAAAGGCGGCCGCATAATGAATAACCTACTTGTTACTATCGGCCGCGGTGTCGGTGGCGTCGTTGGAACCCTTTACCAAGCTGGTAGAGACACTGTTGACACTGTCATCAAGAACATCATTCCTTTCATGGCGTTTATCTCGTTCATCATCGGTCTGGTATTGGTTACCGGAATCGGTGACTTGATCGCTAACGGTATTAAGGGACTGGCTGGCAGCCTTGTTGGTCTGCTAATCGTTTCCATCGTTTGTGCGATTCCACTGCTATCTCCACTGCTTGGACCGGGTGCTGTTATTGCACAGGTTGTCGGTACATTGCTAGGTGTGGAGATTGGTCGAGGAACCATTCCACCGCAGTATGCACTTCCTGCCTTGTTCGCTATCAACCCTCAGGTTGGTTGTGACTTTATTCCGGTGGGTCTCGCTCTTGGTGAAGCCGAGCCAGAGACAGTTGAAATTGGCGTTCCAGCCGTACTGTTCTCTCGTTTGATCACCGGACCTACAGCCGTTGTTATTGCGTACTTCGCAAGCTTCGGTATGTACAGCTAAAACCTTTTCCCTAAAGGCTAGAAGTTCAAAGGGAGGGTGGAATAAACCACCCTCCCTTTGCTCTTCGCATCTAGTGAGAACCCCTCAAATAAACAACGACGTTGAAGGAGATAGAAAATGGCAGATTACAAAGCAGTTCTAATCGAAAAAGGCCCAGGTGGCTGGGGTGGTCCATTGACCATATTGCCAACTGACGAGAAACCGCTCATCTACTGTGTAACCGGAGGCGGAATCCACCCGATAGCAGCTCGCATCGCAGAGCTCACAGGTGGTGAAGCATTTGATGGCTTTAAGTCTTCAGCGCCATTCGAGAAAATTGCCGTTGCCGTAATTGACTGCGGCGGTACAGCACGAATCGGTGTTTACCCAATGAAGAAGGTCAAGACCGTGGACATCCACGCGACGAGCCCGGCTGGTCCGCTTGCGATGTTCATTACAGAAGAACTAATGGTTTCCGGTGTAAAGGCCGACAACATAAAGCCAGTCGAGTAGTAAAGCAATGACCTCCATATACAAATCCACTGTGACCGAAATAGGTGAAATGGTCCCAGCATTTGTTGCGGAGGGGATGCTTGTCTTTTTTGGAGAAGGTGCTCCAGATGAGCTAAGAGACTTCTGCATCATGCACGAGGTGATTCACAAGCAGGACTTGATGATGGTTGGCGACTTTGTCGCCATCCATGATCAAGAGTTTGAGATTCTGGCGATTGGCGAAGTGGCCAATGAGAACCTCATGAACCTCGGGCACTTAAATCTAAAGGCAAATGGAAACACCGAAGCGGACCTTCCAGGAGATGTCTGCATCGCCGAAGTTGCCCTGCCGGAAATAACGGTGGGCATCGAGTTCGGCATTAGAAGGGGGTAACTGAATGCAATATCGTTTGAAACTGCAGGAAAAGGCTAAGGCACAGGGCCGGCCATTTCGCATCGCTCTGGTTGGTGCCGGACAGATGGGACGCGGCTTCGCCTCACAGTCACACAGACTGGGTTTGCAGGTGGCGGGAGTCGCGGACATAGCTCAAGAGCGCATCGAACAGGCGTATACCGATTTAGGGTTGGCTGAACCTGTAGTTTCAAACGATATTGCACTTCTGAATGCTGCGATTGCCAGCGGCAAGCCTGCGGGCACAACTGATTCCAGCATTGTTCCACTTTTGGATGTCGACGTCGTGGTTGAGGCCACCGGAGTCGCAGAGATTGGCGCTCAGGTTATCTACAACACTTTGATCAATAAAAAGCACAGCGCTACTTTGAACGTGGAGTGTGACGTGACAATTGGGCCAATGCTGCGCGAGACTGCAAGAGAGCACGGAGTGCTCTACTCGGTCTGCAACGGAGATGAACCTGCCGAGGCCAAAGAACTCGTTGATTTTGCGAAAGACCTTTCCTTCGAAATTGTGATGGCCGGCAAGGGAAAGAACAATCCATTTGAGCCGCATTCCGACCCAGACACCGTGGCCGAGCGAGCTGCCGCTAAACACATGAATCCGAAGATGCTCGCTAGTTTTACGGATGGCTCGAAGACAATGATCGAAATGGCTGCCCTTGCAAACGCAACCGGCCTTGGTTTGACCAAGCGAGGAATGATTGGGCCCAGTGCGACCAGGAAGACTCTGGCAGAGGTTTTTAGCCCTGTTGAGGCAGGTGGCGTACTTACTGAAACAGGCGTGGTTGATTACTGCACCGGTGACGTTGCACCGGGAGTCTTTGTGGTCGTAAAAACCGACAGCCCATACGTTGCAGAAGAGATGAGCTACTTGTCGATGGGCAAGGGACCCTACTTTGCAATCTATCGACCTTTTCACCTTGCAAGCGTTGAGGCACCCCTTACAGTTGCAAAGATGCTTTGCGACGGTTATGAGACCCTGGTCAGCGGAAAGCCGATGACCGAAGTCATTGCCTCAACCAAGAAGGCGCACAAGGCTGGGGAAAAGTTCGATGGCATCGGAGGCTATTCCGCCAGGGGTGTTGCTGACAAAGTTGAGGATGCCAAGGCAGATAACCTTGTGCCTATCGGACTCTTGCAGGGTGCAACCGCGAAAAGAGACATCCCAATCGACACTCTGATTACCTATGATGATGTCGAGCTAGACACCAATCAGACCATCTACATGCTTCGCCAAAAGCAGGACCAATTAGGTTTGTGATATCTCAACGCCGAAGGGGGTAGTCAATGGAAGACTCCATCGATTCCGACCCTTGCGGTTTTTGCCGTGATACCTCTGAAAAGGAGGTTATTTACCTGGGAAAAGTTGAGTTCGGTAAAAAGTGCAAACTCTGCGGCGCCACATCGCAACATGGCCTGCGCAAACTTCGCAATCAAGCCCTTTCAGTGACCCCTCCTGGCTTTGAAAACACACCCATAGGTTTGGTGTCAAAGATGCTCAAAGACCCCTTGGCTTTTTTCAAGCCTGGAAGAAACAAAGACGAGGACAACCCGCAACCATAATTGGATGGCCTCTAGACTTTAGGTAGCGTCTTAGGGAGTTCAATGTCAAACCGTCAGGTGAAGCCAAAAACCGAGGGCTGGACTCAGAAAAAAGATGAATCCGGTAAACCTTTACTGCAGTTCGCAGAGCCAAAGCGAGGCAAGCCTCCGCTTCACTTAGCCGACATTGAACCTGCAGATCGTGGAGCAACTGTCAAGGACTTAGGTATAGAAGCCTTTCGAGCAAAGCAGCTTGCAACCCACTACTTCACCCACTACACCTCAGACCCGGAGCAAATGACCGACTTGCCAAAAGCAGGTCGTGAAGAGCTCGTTGGCAAGGTGCTGCCAAGAGTGTTGACTGAGGTCAAAAGACTTCAGACTGACGATGGCAAGACAATCAAGTTTTTATGGCGCTTATTTGATGGCGCTCTGGTTGAGTCGGTCCTGATGCGCTATACAAACCGCATCACCCTTTGTATTTCTTCTCAGGCCGGCTGCGGCATGAACTGTCCTTTTTGTGCAACTGGGCAGGCAGGACTTGTTCGCAATATGTCAGCTGGAGAGATTGTTGACCAGATCGTGCGCGCCAACGAGGTGATTGCGGCGGGTGGTCTGGGTAAATCCAAGCATGAAGATGAGAGAGTAAACAACATCGTCTTTATGGGCATGGGTGAGCCGTTAGCAAACTACAACAAGGTCATGAGTGCCATTAGAACAATGGTTGAGCCACAGCCAAATGGTTTGGGCATGAGCGCCAGAAACATAACTGTTTCAACGGTAGGTCTGGTGCCTGGAATCTTGAAGCTTGCCGATGAAGACCTACCGCTGACTTTTGCACTTTCTCTGCATGCCCCGGACGATGAGCTTCGGGATGATCTCATTCCAGTGAACTCGAAATGGAAGGTCAAGGAAGCACTTGATGCTGCCAGAGAATACTTTGACAAAACGGGCAGACGAGTGTCTATTGAGTACGCCCTAATCAAAGACATGAACGACCACGGTTGGCGGGCAGAGCTACTAGCGGAGAAACTAAACGATTACGGCAAGGGCTGGGTTCACGTGAATCCGATTCCACTGAACCCAACACCCGGGTCAGTGTGGACAGCATCAACCAAAGAGCAGACTGAAATCTTCGTTTCTACCTTAGAAAAAAACGGAATTCCAACAACCCTGCGTGACACCAGAGGCAAAGAAATCGATGGTGCCTGTGGTCAGCTTGCTGCTGCAGACTAGACACATGACAATACTCAAATTTGGCCTTGATACTTTCGGCAATGTGTCCGTTGACGATGATGGGAATACTCTTTCGGCAGGTCAGGTAATTCGAAATGTTCTGGCTCAGGGCCAACTAGCAGATTCACTTGGGCTTGATAATTTCAACATCGGTGAGCATCACCGTGACGACTTTGCTGTCACGGCCCCTGACACAATCCTGGCTGGCCTTGCAACAACAACTAAGAACATCACACTTGGCACCGGGGTGACTGTGTTATCGAGCGAAGATCCGGTTCGGGTCTATCAGCGATTTGCAACGATAGACGCCCTATCAAATGGCCGAGCTCAAATCACTGCCGGCAGGGGATCGTTTATCGAGAGCTTTCCACTCTTTGGTTATGAGCTTTCTGACTACAACGATTTGTTTGAACAAAAACTTGAACTTCTTGTGGAGCTACTAAAAGAGGAAGCGGTCACCTGGTCAGGAACGGTTCGAGCAGGGCTAAACAATCAGCAGGTTTATCCAAAAACTGAAAGAGGAAAGATCCCGCTTCGAGTTGGTGTTGGCGGATCTCCCGAGTCTGTGATTCGTGCGGCCAGGCTAGAGATTCCGATGGCATTGGCGATCAT
>DGPE01000033.1:0-4552 GCA_002390305.1 Micrococcales bacterium UBA4448
GTTCTGACATATTCAATTACTTCCCGTTCGGGTTAGCTCCACAAAAAGCGGTCCAGGAACGACTTACATTTGGGTTTACTAACCCCTCAATTGTACCCCAGAGAGCAGACAAACCTAGGGATATGGTGATTAGCCATATGTGTCGCGTGGACCGCGCCCAGGAACCGATCGGGGGCCTTTTTTCCAACTGGGCGCATCCGGTCCCAAAAATGTCAGCTGGTCCACCGTCAGCTTTGGGTGTACCGCCGCCAATTTCTCCAACACCTGCTTCTCAAGGAGCCTCAGCTGCGTGGCCCAAGCGGTTGATCGACAGCGAACAATAAGTTGGGTTCCCTTTAGTTCCTCCGGGTACGATGCCTCTGCGCTAGCTGGTCCAACCACTTTGTCCCAGTCTGAAAAAAGCGACGCCTTTTCCATATGTCCGGTCCAATTGAATTCGCCAAGTAAGTGATCCAAACTCTCAGCGGCGGTAACCAGGTCTCGACCGGCGTCAAAAGGCTTAGTGCCTCTGGCTTCGTTTTTCTCCCGGAGTTTCTGGTCTTTGGATTTAATGCCGTGGGAGTTGGAAAGAAAGTTTTTAAAGAATTTGTCTGCTACCTCAAATGAAAAACTAGGCAATTACCCCACCACCTTCCACCTTGAATCTTCCCGCCCACTTTAGTTCCGGCGCCATCGTTTCGTCGGCCGCGGTGATTATTACTTGCTGATAGTCATTTACACACTCAAGTAACCTTGCTCTTCGGCCTTTATCCAACACTGCGAATACGTCATCGAGTAACAAAATTGGGTCACCACTATCTGAAGATCTACGTGAAACCTCGCCCAGCGCTAGTTTCAACCCCAGGGCTAGGGACCACGCCTCCCCCTGAGATGCGTGGGTTTTGGCTAGCAAACCAGACTTTTCAATTAGAAGTTCATCCCTGTGGGGTCCAACGAGGGTTATTCCACGCTCAAGCTCCTTGGGGCGCAAGGACTTTAGGCGGTCATGGAATGAGTCCGAGTACGCTTCTGGATCCACATCGATTTCAGACAGCTTTTCGTTTTCATCTGCTCCGAGGGCGGACACCAGCCTGAGGCGAATTTCGTCACTTGAGCTACTAAGTCGCTTATAAAATTCTTGGATCAGAGGCTCCAGAGCCGCTATTAGGCTAATTCTCTCCATGGCGATTATGCTGCCGAGGCTCACCAGTTGATCATCCCAGATATCGAGGGTGGAAAGATCTACGTTCTTCACCGCTCTCGCTGACTTTAGAAGCGCATTTCTCTGCTTCAGGACCCTGTCATAGTCAGATTTAACTCCGGCAAGCCGGGGTTTTAGCTGGACAAGACAGGAGTCAAGAAACCTCCTGCGGTCGCTTGGGTCCCGGCGGATTAAATCTAAGTCTTCCGGGGCAAAAGTAACTGTTTTTACCAAACCGATAAGCTCTGATGGCTTTTTTCTTGCGGAGCCGTTCAGAAAATACCGATTGCTTGTATCCCTGTTTAGCTCAACGCCGACCAATAATTCTCGTGAGTCATGTTGGACCTTGGCAGATATCTGAGAGCTCGCGGATTCACTTCTTATTAGCGCCTGGTACCCGGTTACCCTGTGTGAATCCATTGTTGACAGATAGCTAACAGCTTCAACCATGTTGGTCTTGCCATTTCCGTTTTCACCAAATATAAGACTCGGACCCTCGGGGAAATCTAGGGCAGCTTGGGCATAGTTTCGGAAATTTGCAAGCTGGATGGATCTAACCCACAACGCTTATGCCTTTTTCTAAGAAACCAAAAGATTTGGTTGCAGCAAGTACTTGAAGTCTTTGTCGCCACCGGCTGGGTCGACGGGGCTTATCAAGACTGGCCCTGGTTTATTAGGGTTATTTGGATTCACGGTGAAGCCTATTTTTACCGCCTCCGCATCCAGACCAACAAGCGCATCGGAGAGAAACTGTGGCCTTAGCGAAACTGTTGTTTCTTCGCCCTTTAGGCTGCAGGCAACCTGTTCTGATGCATCTGCCACATCGGAGCCAATTGATTCCAAAGAGAGATCATTTTCGGAAAATTTATAGCGAAGTGGTTTTTCGCGATCTACTACCAGCGCAACCCGTCTCGTTGCATCCAGTAGATCGTGGTTATTCAATACGGCAAAGCTCTCAGTCTGCTCCGGGAACAGTTGCAAAACGGCCGGGTATTTGCCCTTGATGGTTGCGGTGGAGACAAATTTATTTCCGCTAGAGAAACCGATCATGTCTTTTTCGGCTTCACCGAATCCTATTTCCAGGTCTCCGTCATTGCTAAAGGTCTTGGAAATTTCACTTAGAACCCTTGCAGGAATAAGGACTTCGCGTTCCAGGGCCTTCCCGCTCCAAGGCAGCGACTTCACCGCAACCCTGAATCTGTCGGTGGCAACCATTGTCAGCTTTTTCGCATCAGCACTAATCATCACAGCAGTAAGTACCGGTGTGACCTCTTCACGAGATGCAGCACTGGCAACCTTTGAAACGCCGTTGGTGAATTCCTCCGCTGAGACTTTTCCGGTTGCGGCAGGAAAGGCTGGTGTGTCCGGGTAATCGGTTGTCGACATGGAAGACAGCGAAAACTTGCTAGATCCGGAGTGAACTTGGAGTCTCGAGTCATCCAGAGATAAAGAAACTGAAGCGGCGGGCAGTTTGCTAATAATTTCTGAAAAAAGCTTTGCCTGCACAAGAACCTTCCCAGGAGTATCGACGGCTGCGGCAATTATCACTTTTGCTGCTACTTCGTAATCAAAAATTGAGAGCTGAACCTCATTGCTAGTTGCCTCGATAACTACGCCGGAAAGCTGAGGCAACTGGGGTCTTGGAGATAACAAACGAACTAAAAAAGAAACTGCATCACTTAGAACTTCGCGATCGGCCTGGAATTTCATAACAGCTTTCTAGTTGGTGTGGCTTTTATCTTGTCACAAATTGAGCTAAGAATGAGCGGCAGGATTTTTGGGTCCAAATAATAATTACTTAATATCTTTAATAATCATTAATAACCAGCTGTGTATAAGTGGATAACTTGCTCTTGAAGTGTGTTTTATTGATAACTACAGCGGTGTAACTTGTTCACAGGTATGTGTATAAGTCTGTGGAAAACTAATTGTCTTGTGGAAATAGATTTCAGTTTTGATCTAAATTTGCTAGTTATTGCGTCGTCAGAGGCAGTTGTTGTTGGTTTTCTTGGAGTTATCCACAGGTTAGTTTGAAAACTATTTGTGATTGTCTTTTATTTTCTGGATGATTTCAGATACCTGGTTGTAGATGTATCTTCTCTCTCGCATTTGAGCACTGATTTTTTTCGTGGCGTACATAACTGTGGTGTGGTCTCTGTTTCCAAAGTGGGTTCCTATTTTTGGCAGCGATAGGTCTGTCAGTTCTCGACAAATATGCATTGCGATTTGCCTAGCCAGTGCGATAGCTGCTTGCCTACCGGACCCGGTTAGTTCTTCCTGGGTGATCTTGTAGTAGCTCGAAGTCGCAGCGATTATCTCAAGCGGTGTAATGCGGGTGTCGTCGGACACCGAGAAAGAATCCTTCAGGACGGTTTGGATTAGATCCATATCTATTGGCTGGCGATTGAGATTCGCGAATGCCGTGACCCTAATCAGAGTGCCTTCGAGTTCACGAATGTTAGATGAGATTCTGGAGGCCATGTATTCGATAACCTGCTCTGGAATATCTATTCGCTCAGCGGCAGCCTTTTTTCTCAGGATAGCGACACGGGTTTCAAACTCCGGGGCCTGAATGTCTGTTATGAGACCCCACTCGAATCTTGAGAGCATTCGTTCCTCGAACCCCTCGAGTTGCTTGGGCCTGAGGTCAGAGGTGATAACGACCTGCTTATTGTGATCGTGCAGGTTGTTGAATGTATGAAAGAAAGCCTCTTGGGTTTGATCTTTACCCTGCAGGAACTGAATGTCGTCCACGAGCAGAATGTCTACGTCACGATACTGGGCTTGAAACTCAGCTGGCCTGTTGTTCTGAATCGCGTTGATGAAATCGTTTGTGAACTCTTCACTGGATACATAACGAACTTTGGTCCGGGGTTTTAGGTGCATCGCATAATGCCCAATGGCGTGGAGAAGGTGTGTTTTTCCCAATCCGCTCGAGCCATAAATAAACAGCGGGTTATAAGCCTCAGCGGGTGCCTCGGAAACCGCAAAGGCTGCGGCGTGCGCGAATCGGTTGGAGCCACCGGTAACGAAGTTATCAAAACTATATTTCGGGTTCAGTCCGGACTGCCCGGTGACAGCAACTGGTCCCGTAGCGGGATCTTTTTCAAAAACAACTGGTTCTGGCTCTATTGCTATGTCAATGCGCGTCGGCGCCTGAAGGTCTTCGTTTGTGATCACAAGGAAAGAGGTAGGGCCCCCTAATTCGCTAAGTTCTTGCAGTGCCTCCAGCAGGAGCTCCCTGAGCCGCTGTTGAAGCATCGACCGAGTGGTTTCGTTTGGAACTTCAAGGTAGAGGGTTTCGTCAAGAACACCCTTCGGAACGGCTAGATCCAAATGGCCCTTCAGGTGCGGGGTGACCCTTGGATCGGA
>DGPE01000033.1:4716-7295 GCA_002390305.1 Micrococcales bacterium UBA4448
TCCCTGTGGAAAAACATTGAACTCCTGTGGAAAACTTAGTGAAACTTCCCCGGTTCCTTGATTCGAACATTCAAGTGGAAAGGCCTGCCAGATATCAAATTTCCTCGGCGTGTCGTATCCGATTTTTTCTGATTTCTATGAGAGGAGGTAAATTTCTCTGTTTACTTGGCCCACGTTCTTGACTATCTGGCGGATTCGGCGTATCTTATTGAAGTTGTTTTGGGATGGAATTCCCAACAGACCCAGGGAGTTTCTAAAGTGAGCAAGCGCACCTTTCAGCCAAACAATCGCCGCCGTGCAAAGACCCACGGTTTTCGTCTGCGTATGCGTACCCGTGCCGGACGCGCAATCCTAGCCGCACGCCGACGCAAGGGCCGCACCGAACTAAGCGCCTAGAGGGCAGTTGTTAGCCAGGCCTAACAGACTCACCTCTGGCGCAGAGATTCGCCATGTAATTAAGCTCGGTAAACGCGTCAGCAACAATCTGGCCACGGTTCATTTTTTACCCAGCGATGTTTCGGCATTTGCAATAGTTACCTCCAGGGCCGTGGGAAACGCCGTCGTTAGAAATAGGTTGCGCCGGCGCACAAAGGCAATTCTTGTCACCCACCTAGAATCCACCCAACCAATCCAAGCTGTTATTCGATTCCGATCAGGGGCCAACGAACTTGGCTTCGACGAGCTTTCGGAAAACATTTCTGAGCTATTGAAGCGAATCGCGAAATGACTGGGTTTCAATTTTTGCTGCTATTGCCAAGAAATATTTTGATTGTGCCGGTTCTCTTTTGGAGAAAAGTGATCTCCCCACTCTATGGAGATGTCTGCCGCTACTATCCTTCTTGCTCGTCTTACGGTTTGAAGTCTTTGCAAAATTTAGGCGTGCTCAAAGCATTACCCTTAACCACTTGGCGAGTCCTTAGGTGTAATCCTTGGTCCTCGGGTGGGGTTGATGAGGTTGAGCCCGGACCAAGTTGGATTGCAATAAGCCAGCTAGGATTTGTAACACCCGCTAAGTCAGAAAAAAAGAGGTAATCGTGGATCTGCTATGGCCCATTAAGTGGCTCATCGAATTAATCTTGGTGAGCTTTCACACACTTTTCAGCTCCATCGGATTCTCTTTTAACTCCGGGGCCTCCTGGGTGTTGGCAATCGTCGGACTCGTCCTAGTTGTCCGAGCGGCCCTAATTCCCGTGTTCGTTAGGCAGATCAAGAGTCAACGAAACATGATGATGGTTCAACCCGAACTTCAAAAACTCCAAAAGAAATACAAGGGTAAGACAGACCGCGAATCCAGAGAGCGATTTGCCAAAGAGCAAATGGAGCTCTACAAGCGAACCGGATCAAACCCACTCAGCTCCTGCTTACCGCTTTTGCTGCAGATGCCTATCTTCATGGGACTCTTTTTCGTGTTGAACGTTGCCCAGCGCAACGAAGCAGGCGTCGGACTTTTAGACGCTGGCCTGGCAGAATCTTTTTCCCAAGCTCAGATTCTTGGGGCAAGGCTTTCAGACACATTTTTTGGATCTGACGAGTTGAACGTCAAGATAATCGCCGGTGTGATGATCGTGCTGATGTCCTCATCCCAGTTCATAACGCAGAAGCAAATCATGGCGAAAAACCAGAACCCGGCAACTCAAAACAGCCAGTTCATGCAGACCCAGAAAATCATGCTTTACGCACTTCCAGCAGTTTTCCTCTTCTCCGGCCTTACCTTTCCACTTGGTGTCATGACCTACTGGTTGGTATCAAACTTCTGGACCATGGGCCAGCAGTTCATCGTGATTAGAAATATGCCGACTCCCGGTTCTCCTGCTCACCAGGCAAGACAGGACCGATTAGAGCGCAAGGGCAAGTTGCCCAAACAAGAGACCACCCCAGCTATCGAAGAAGCTGCGCCAGAACCAGAGATCAAACAGCGCAACCAACCCGTCAGCAAAAAGCGAAACAAGAAAAAGAAGAACTAAATGAGCGAAGAAAAAGAATTAGAACAGCAGGGCGAAGTAGCGGCGGATTTCATCGAAGAGTTCCTCGACTCAGCTGACCTTGATGGCGACCTAGACATAGAGTTCAAAAAGGAGCGCGTTTATATCAGCGTTCAAAGTGAGGGCGACTCGAATCTTGGCAAAATTTCTGATCCAGAGACCGTAGAGGCCATCCAGGAGCTAGCCCGCTTAGCGGTGCAGGCAAAGACCGGCGAGATGAGTCGATTGATTTTGGACATTGCTGGTTCTAGGCAGGCAAAGACCGACAAACTCCAGAGGCTTGTTGAGCGCACCATCGAAAAACTTGAAGAGACCGATAGCGAGCAGCACTTGAAGCCAATGACTTCATACGATCGCAAGCAGGTTCACGACATGGTTTCCGAGGCTGGGTTTGTGTCGGAGTCCGAAGGACAGGGGCGAGACCGCCACATCGTGGTTCGCAAGCCCTAAATGTTTCACGTGAAACGGTAGTGATTTGGACGAGCAGATGGTTGTCGAATCAGAACCGAATTACGCAAAGGAACTCTTTGGCGATCAAATAGACCTTGCCCGCGCGTACGTCAAGCTTCTGGCGCGTGACTCGGACACTTTCGGGCT
>DGPE01000033.1:7434-28525 GCA_002390305.1 Micrococcales bacterium UBA4448
ATTGCCAGTTCACCCTGGTTGAGCCCATGGAGAGGCGATCAAATTGGCTGAACGGTGCTATCGAAGAGCTCGGATTGAAGAATGTAGTGGTGATTCGCTCCAGAGCAGAAGAGCTGCACAGAACCGATTTCGACGTTGCAACCGCAAGAGCGGTTGCTGCACTTGACAAGCTGGTGCGACTATTGTCACCCCTCATAAGGGGTTCTGAGGGTAAAACCATCCTTGCCCTCAAAGGCAGCAAAGCCCCCGAAGAGATCGAAAGCGCGTCCGATCGTCTAGAACTGCTCGGGTTTGACAATCCTGAGATACTTACACTTGGCTTGGGGAAAGCTCCCGAGACCGCAACAGTGGTTCGAATTAGGCTGAAGGCTTGAGAGAGAAAAGATGAGCGAAAGACCAGCAGAGGAGACGGCGGTTACAAAACCTACCGTTGCTCTTGGTCTGGGATACCCAAATCACAGACTGGAAGACTCTTCCGAGCCAATCGGCTGGAATGCAGCCGGTCAAGATGAAATCGATCATGTTTCACGTGAAACATCGACCGGAGGATCAGATGACTAGCGGGTCCGGCATCCAGGCACCGATTATGCGGGAGATGACCCTAAACGCCGAGCGGGCACGAAAAGTAGAGGCAGTTGTCCTTGTTCCCCCTGTGAAAACTCGGATTATTACCGTTTCAAACCAAAAGGGTGGTGTCGGCAAGACCACAACCGCGGTAAACATAGCGGCTGCTCTAGCGGTTAAGGGGATGAGGGTTCTGGTTGTAGACCTTGACCCTCAGGGAAATGCCTCCACTGCTCTTGGGGTCGAACACCACAATGGAGTCCCCGGTAGCTATGAGGTATTGGTTGATGATGAGTCTGTTGCTGATTTGGTTCAGCAGAGTCCGGAACACCCAAATCTTTTGTGTCTTCCGGCCAGCATTAACCTAGCTGGGGCTGAGATCGACATGGTGAGCGTTCCAGATCGAGAAAAGGTATTAGCGAGAGCCCTTGCCGAATATGCTCAGCAGGCTCAGCCGAGGATAGATTTCGTATTTATTGATTCACCGCCGAGCCTTGGCCTGTTGACTATAAACGCCTTGGTTGCGGCCAGTGAAGTATTGGTTCCAATTCAGTGCGAGTATTACGCGCTTGAGGGCGTCACTCAGCTGATTGCAAATATTGACCGTGTAAAAACGGCGCTTAACCCTGCCCTACAGGTCAGCTCAATACTGCTCACAATGTTTGATAACAGAACTAATCTCAGCACCGATGTAGCTAATGAAGTGCGCAAGTACTTCCCCAAGGAGACACTTGGAGCAACCATCCCACGGTCTGTGAGGCTCTCTGAGGCTCCAAGCTTCGGTCAGACGGCAATTACCTTTGATCCAAAGAATTCGGGCTCCCTGGCCTATCAGGAGGCCGCAATTGAACTCGCACAACGAGGGGAACACTAAATGAGTGAAAAAAAGAAACCTGAGCGCCGTGGCGGCCTGGGTAGGGGCATCGGCTCCCTAATCCCAGAAGGGGACAGAAACGCCGTCGACGTCTTTTTTGGGTCCGAATCCAAGTCTCCCGCTCCGGTTGAAATAGCCCCCGGCGCAAGGCTTGCGCTTCTTGANNGAGGCTTTTGCGGAGCTGGTGCACTCGATCAGAGAATTCGGTGTGCTGCAACCGATCGTTGTGCGTCCAATTGAAACCGGGTTTGAGCTCATCATGGGTGAGCGCCGGCTTCGGGCGTCAATTGAGGCCGGACTGGATATAATTCCAGCGGTAGTTCGCGACACCGCTGACGAAAACATGCTTAGGGACGCACTGCTTGAAAATATTCACCGCGCTAACCTGAACCCACTGGAAGAGGCTTCGGCCTATAAGCAAATGCTTGAGGATTTCGGCACCACCCAAGACCAGCTGGCGGACAAATTAGGCCGCTCCAGGCCCCAAATCACCAACACTCTTAGGTTGCTTAGGCTCCCCGTTGATGTTCAGGACAAGGTGGCTTCTGGGGTGCTAAGCGCTGGCCATGCCAGGGCTCTACTCGGTGTTGTTGACGAGAATCTTATGCGCGAACTGGCCTCGAGGGTAATTCGAGAGGGTATTTCGGTTCGAGGTCTCGAAGAGATTGTTTCTGGGGTAAAGCCAAAGCCGGGTAAGGCGAAGATAACCCCCGGAGGCAGGCAAGACATGCTCAAAGAGCTGTCCGATGATTTATCAGACCACCTAAACACCGTGGTGAAGATAAACATTGGCAGAAAAAAAGGTCAGTTGGTCATCGAATTCGGCAACCTTGCAGATCTTCGCCGAATCATCGAAGACATTAAGGGCAAGGACTAGTTTTTAGTCGCCAACCTCGCCAGAGCGAGGTATGTATCGGAGAGCTCCAAGCCCTCGGCTAAGACAGCCTGGGGCAGAAGTGAAGTCTCGGTCATCCCAGGAGTCACATTAACTTCGAGGAACCAGGGTTTTCCCGATTCATCAACCATGAAATCAACCCTGCTGAGCTGGGATAAACCCAAACTCCTATGCGCAATCAGTGCTATTCGAGCAGCCTCTTCCAGGACTGTGCTTTCCAGTCTTGCCGGCACGTAATAGTTGGTCTGCCCCGGTGTGTAGCGCTCGTTGTAGCCAAACTCACCAGACTCCGGGACGATCTCAACCGCAGGAAGAGCAACGGGACCATCGCCTAAATCAATAATGCTGACTGCAAGTTCGGTGCCTTCGACAAATTTTTCTACCATTACTTGGTCGCAGTATGCAAAGGCATCAATCATCGCTTTAGCGAACCCCTTTGGTTCACTGACCTTGGTGAAGCCCTGCGCGGATCCGCTCTTTGCTGGCTTTACGGTAAGGGGAAACCCAAGCTCGGTCCCGACCATGGCTAATACCGACTCGGCATTGAGCTCTCGGAAACTGGACTTTGGCAAGGTTATTGACTGGGGCG
The DNA here is from genome assembly GCA_002390305.1 of Micrococcales bacterium UBA4448. GTDB lineage: Bacteria > Actinomycetota > Actinomycetes > Actinomycetales > Microbacteriaceae > Aquiluna. The sequence goes on from DGPE01000033.1 coordinate 10,357, forward strand.
TGCTTATGCCCTCCCGAGCAAGCAAGACCTTGGCGATTGGTTTATTCCAGGCAAGTCTTGCTCCAGCAGAATTAGAACCAACAAAGGCAATGCCGGCAAGCTGGAGAAGATCCTGGAGCGTGCCGTCTTCCCCCACCGCACCGTGGAGAGTGGACCAGACAACGTCTGGTCTTGTAGCCATCAGGTGACCAACGAGCTCGCCATCTGGCTCCTTTATCTCGGCCAGTGCGCCAGCATCTGTCAGTGCGTCAGCAACTCTTCGCCCTGACTTCAGAGAGACATCGCGCTCGTGAGAAATGCCGCCTGCAAGCACCAAAACTTTGAGCGCCGCCATCAGTTACCCTCACCGAAGGTTTCCAGCAGGTCAATCTGCTGGTTTAGAACGCGGGAAAGCCTCTCAATTCCCACACCGACGTTCTCCGCGGTCGGGTGCGAGAAGCAAATTCTGATGTTCTCGGCTCCCCTTCCATCCCCAAAGAACGCCGTTCCGGGCGTGTAGGCAACCAGTTCGTTCACGGCCAAGGGCAACATTTCTTTGCTGTTTAGGCCAGTGGGCATCGTCAACCAAAGAAAGAAGCCCCCGTCTGGCCTGGTGGTCTGGATCTTCGGCAGGTATTTTTCAACGGCGGTCAGTGCTGCATCTCGCTTGGTCTGATAGAGATCGCGGAATGTCACTATTTGTTTTTGCCAGTCAGCGATGGACAGATATTCGCTGACCAGCATCTGAGCAAAGCTGGCCGGAGACAGAATGGCAGATTCGTTTGCCAGGACAAGCTTTTCCCTGATGGCGGGGGGCGCTAACACGTATCCAACCCTGAGACCCGGGGAAAGAATTTTTGAGAAGCTGCCCAGGTAGACAACGTTTGAATCATCCAAAGACCTGATTGCTTTTGGCGGCTCTTTACCGAAATAGAGCTGGCCGTAGGGGTTGTCCTCAATAATTAGGATTTTGCGCTCTTTGCAGATTTCCAATACCTCAACTCTGCGCTCAGCCGTGAGGGTAACCCCGCTCGGATTCGCAAAGTTCGGAACCAAATACAAAAGCTTTATTTTTTTACCTTCGGCGGCAAGTCGATCAGCCGCTTCGGCTAGAGCCAGAGGTGAGATGCCGTGCTCGTCAGTGAAGACGTGCTCAATGTGGGCTTCTTTATGCCGGAAAATTCCAACAGCACCTACGTAACTTGGTGCCTCCACTAAAACGACGTCACCCTGGTCTAAAAAGAGGTCTGAAATTAGTTCCAAGGCGTGCTGAGAGCCGGTTGTCACGGTTATGTCATCCACTGAACCGTGAACACCCTCTAGGGCCATAATGCCTTGGATTTGCTCGCGTAACCTTAGATCGCCCTGGCCGCCACCGTATTGAAGTGCGTAGTTCCTTCTGTTGGCCATCATCGATTCAAAGGCTTTTTCGATTAGTTCACCGTCAAGCGCCGCTACATCTGGCATTCCGCCAGCTAGCGAGACAACTTCTGGCCTAGAAACAACTGAGAACAGAGCCCTAACCTCGGAGACCGCTAGGTTCTCCGCGCGCGCCGCGTAAGCATGCTTCCAAGCATCAAAATTGGTCACACCGCCAGCGCGCGTTTTAGTCATTTAGGACTCCCGAGTTTGGAACTCAAAGTTTACTAGCCCAAAGCCTCTCTGAAAAGGCTCTAGGCGGGCAGAAGGTCTTTGATTTCATCCAGGATGGCAGCCTTGGGTCTTGCGCCCACTAACTGCTTCACAAGCTTTCCATCCTGGAATACACCTAGCAGCGGAATTGAGGTGACGTTGTACTCCTGAGCCAGTTCACCCTCCAGATCAACGTTTACCTTCACAATTTTCACGGTCGAGGCATGTTCATTAGCGATCTCGTCGAGAATGGGAGCGACCATGCGACAAGGTCCACACCACTCCGCCCAGAAATCTACGATTACAAGTCTGGCCTCCTCAAGGACATCTGAGTTGAAGGCTGCCTTGGTTGTTTCTACTGCGTTCATTTTCCTAACCTTTCTTATTTAGAGCTGAGGTAGTGCTCTGCATCAAGGGCAGCAACACAGCCCGAACCAGCTGCGGTGATTGCCTGTCGGTATGTGGGGTCAATGACATCTCCCGCAGCGAATACGCCGGGCAGTGTGGTCTTTGAGGTTCTTCCGTCAACCTTGATGAAGCGCTCTGCTGAAATTTCTACCTGATTCTCAACCAGATCAACCCGCGGGTCATTTCCGATTGCAATAAACAGACCCTCCAGCTTTAGCTCACGCTTCTGGCCGGTTTGGGTGTCTTCCAGCTCAATAGCCTCCAGTTTCGGGGAACCCCTTAGCTCTGTAATTGCTGAGTTCCAGATGAATTCAATCTTCTCGTTGTCAAACGAGCGCTGCTGCATGATCTTCGAAGCCTTCAAAGAGTCACGACGGTGAATAACGTAAACCTTTGACGCAAATTTGGTCAGGAAGTTAGCTTCCTCCATGGCTGAATCGCCACCACCGACAACGGCAATGGTCTTGTCCCTAAAGAAGAAACCGTCGCAGGTTGCGCACCAGGAAACCCCGTGACCGCTGAGCTCTTTTTCGCGCGGCAGGCCCAGTTCGCGATAGGCAGCTCCAGTTGAGATGATCACGGTCTTAGCCTCAATGGTTTCACCGCCACCGGTTTTCAAAATTTTGACGTCTCCCGTTAGGTCAACTTCAATAACGTCATCGAACATGATTTCTGTGCCAAAGCGTTCCGCCTGCGCCTGGAAATTCGCCATTAAGTCCGGTCCCATTAGGCCCTCTGGAAATCCCGGGTAGTTCTCCACCTCGGTAGTCTTCATGAGCTCGCCACCGGGTTCAACGCTTGAGGCAATCATTAGAGGATTGAGCTGTGCCCTGGCGGCATAGATAGCTGCTGTGTAGCCTGCTGGACCGGAACCGATGATTACTACTTCGCGCATTTTGCTCTTTCTTTGTGTTGCTGATTCAAACATAGATGACTATCTATTTATTCCAGTGTATTGCCTTGACGACTACTTTGACTTCCTGCCAAATCTAGCGCTCAATTGCCCAGACACCTCGCGCAATTCGGGGACCTTGAAAACCCAGAGCAATCCCAGGTAGGTGATAAGCATCGCTGCCCCAACCGCCAAGCCGCTGATAACAGAGGTCACAACCCGATCCAAGACGAAGCTGCCCTCAGAAATACCACCGAGCCCTTGCAGAACAACCAACCCAACCGCGGTTGCGGGAATAGCCGCTAGAACAAAGCTGAACATCGATTTACCAACGCCGTAACCCTCAAGTCCTCCGATGCGGGACCTAAGTGCTAGGTATGCAATCAAGCCCTGAACTGATACCGAGACGGCCGTTAGCAGCGCAATCGACACCACCAACCACTGCTTGTCCATCGTTGCCCCAAGGATCAGAGATCCGGTGATATGAATCGAAATCTGAATCGTTGTGAAGAAAAAGGGAGTCCTGGTGTCTTCAAGAGCGAAAAACGCCCGCTGCATCATGTAGACGAAGCTAAATGGCACCAGGCCGATCATGAACGCCGCCACTACATTGCCCAGGGCAACCGTGGCCGGATACTCTCCTGCGAAAACTCTCGCAACCGGATAGCTGAGGATAATCAACACCGCTGTTGAGATAACGCTTACCAGAGCAATGACCTTTAGGCCGGTAGTGAGGTCAGTTTTGAACTTCGTCATGTCTTTATTGGCGGCGTGCTGGGACATCCTTGTGAAGTAGGCAGTGGCAACCGAGACCGTTACAACCGAGTGCGGAAGCATGAAGATCAGCCACGCGATTGCCAAGGCAGCAATTGAAGCAACGACAACACCAGACTCTCTGCCGCTTGCCGCCGTTGATGCCACCGCGGTCTGAACCAGACCACCAATTTGAGTGACCAGCACCATGGCCAGTGACCAGCTTGCTGCTTTCATAGCTGGCCCGAGGCCAAACCCGCGCCAACGGAAATTAAGACGCAACTTGAGGCCGATTCTCCTCCAGCTTGCTAGCAAAATGGCGGCTTGAGCAGCAACCCCCAGAGTCGCCGTTCCTGCCAGCAGCGCTATTTGATCCGCACCCCAGGTGTTGATTCCACGCGATCCAGTGGGGTCAGCGCCAAAAATAAAGATGAAGGCCGCCAAACCACCGAGGGAGACAACATTATTCAAAACCGGCGCCCACATGTAGGGACCAAAGGCGCTTCTCGAGTTCAGCACCTCACCAAACACCGAGTACAAACCGTAGAAGAAAAGCTGAGGCAAACACCAGTAGGCAAAAGCTGTGGCCAGGGCCAACTGCTCGTCGGTCCAGCCCGAAGTGTAGAGACTTACTAAGAAAGGCGCGGCAATTGTAAAAATCAGGCCGACGACGAAGAATACCGTGATGGCAAGGGTCACAAATCGATCGATGTACCCCTTTCCGCCATCTTTGGCAGCCCGCGCTCTAACCAACTGCGGCACCAGTACGGCATTTAGAACACCGCCGACGATGATTGCGTAGACGTTATTTGGGAGCTGATTAGCAACGCCAAAGGCATCTGCCGCATCTGTTGTAACGCCGATGGCTGAAGCCAGTAAGACGGCTCTTGCAAAACCCAAAAGCCTGGAAACGATAGTTCCACTGGCCATAATCAGTGAACTGCGGGTCACCGATGGGCCCGGGTCACTCACTTGACTTCTTCCTAAGTTTTGAAGTGGTTCTGAATACACCGACGACTATCAGTGCAAACATTGCAACCCCAAAACTAACCAATAAAAACAACTCAACGTCGTAGTTGACATTCACATCTACCAAGACCGAATCCCCAACCTGCACATCGCCCATGTTGAGAGAGACCGAGATTTGCACCGGACCATTGGCAATTGCCTTGATCGGGAGCTCGGCAACTGCGCTTGACTGCGCAGGTATTACCAAAACAGCGGGCTCCAAGATCTCAAGGCGAAAGCTGTTGCTGATCGCTGTCACGGTGACCTCAAGGTCTTGGTTTGTTGGGTTTGTGACAGTCACTGGGATTCTTGCATCCCTTGCCACCACGTTGACATTGCTACCTGGCACAATGCTTGGCTCTAGGGCAAGTGCCGCGGAGGGAATTAGCAGCAGGGCAGCTAGAAGTGCTAAAAACCGCTTCAATTCATCAGCCCCTTGGCTTTAGTGGCAATCAGTTTTTCGTTCGCGTGACCAAGAACATTATCTAGCTCGTTGATCTCAAACCACTGGACATCTAACACTTCTCCGGTCGGGTCATTATCGGCGGACAGCTCGCCTCCAAGCTGTCGAAGCAGAAAATGATGAACCGTCTTTTTTATTCGCTTTCTACCAACGCTAAAGCTGTAATTGATCTCTCCAAGCTTGGCAACGACCTCGCAAGCGATGCCGGTTTCCTCGGCAACCTCGCGAACAGCAGTCTGCTCAAGGCTTTCGGAGCCTTCAACGTGGCCCTTTGGGATTACCCAGTCCTTGCCACCGCCTCGATTGCGGTGGCTGATGAGTGCAACTTGAGAGGGGTTTGATGAGCTAACAACCAAACCGCCCGAGGAAACCTCCACGACTGTTCTTAGGGTCTTGGCACTCATAACCCAACTCTACTTGGGACCTGTGGCAAGCTATTGCCCATGCAAGATGTTGCCTCAGCCCTAAAGAACCTAGATGAAAACACGGATAACCCGTTATTCATGAAGCTAGGGGAAGCTTTTGAGAAAGCAGGCGAAGAACTTGCACTGGTTGGAGGCCCAGTTCGCGACGCAGTTCTTGGAAAACGTGCCTCGGATCTCGATTTCACAACCAGCGCTAACCCCGACAAGATTCTAAAGATCATCAAACCAATGTCATCGGCGACCTGGGACGTTGGCAGGGCCTTTGGGACCATTGCCGCACAGATCGGCGATGAAAAGATTGAAATCACCAGCTACCGGGCCGATAGCTATGACAAAGACTCCAGAAAGCCAACGGTTGAGTTTGGCGACAACCTGGAAGACGACCTAAAGCGAAGAGACTTTACTGTCAATGCGATGGCATTGAGATTACCCTCAAAAGTATTTGTTGATCCTCACCAGGGTCTCAGGGACCTGTTGCTTTCAACCCTTAGAACACCATCCCCGCCGGAGGTCTCTTTCTCCGATGACCCGCTGCGGATGATGCGGGCGGCAAGATTTGCCTCTCAGCTTGGTTTTGAACTTGACCCCGATGCTTTTGCCGCAATGGCAGACATGGCGGAGCGAATCGAAATCATTTCCAGCGAGCGGGTTAGGGATGAGCTAATTAAGCTGCTGCTTGCCAATGACCCAAAGCCGGGGCTGCAGATGCTGGTTGACAGTGGCATTGCAGAACTGGTTCTGCCCGAGCTTCCAGCGCTGCGACTTGAAATAGACGAGCACCACCACCACAAAGATGTTTACCAACACAGCCTTACTGTTGTTGACCAGACAATCGCTCTGGAAAAGAGCTACGGACTGGAAAACGATCTGGTTTTACGACTCGCAGCGCTGCTGCACGATATCGGAAAGCCCGCGACCAGAAGACTTGAAGCAGGAGGTGCAGTGACCTTCCACCACCACGACATGGTCGGTGCAAAGCTTGCCAAGAAGCGACTGACCGCGCTGCGATTCGATAACGACACCATCAAAGCGGTAGCTCGGTTGGTTGAACTTCACCTCAGGTTCTTCGGCTATTCGGACCAGCAGTGGAGCGATAGCGCGGTTAGGCGCTACGTCAGAGACGCAGAGGACCAGCTGAACAGATTGCACATTTTGACCCGGGCAGATGTCACCACTAGAAATCAGCGCAAAGCCGATCGCCTCGCACACGCCTATGACGATCTGGAGAAGCGAATAGCCCAGCTGCGGGAGCAAGAACAACTCGATGCAATCAGGCCCGAGCTTGACGGACAGCAAATCATGGAGCTGCTTGGCATAAAACCTGGTCGCGAGGTTGGAGAAGCGTATAACTTTCTGCTGGAATTAAGGCTTGATGAGGGCGCGCTGGGGCCAGATGAAGCCAAAAAACGCTTGCTTGAGTGGTGGTCTAACCGCTAAGCTTTCCAGGTTGCCTAGGCAATGAAAAATGCAAATACCCTCCTGTCACGGAAAGACCGTGACCGTTTTAGACCGAAGGAGGTGGGTTAGAGATGCATAACTATGAACTGATGGTCATTATGGACCCCTCAGTAGAAGAGCGCACAGTAGCCCCCACACTCGACAAGTTCCTAACGGTAATCACCACTCAAGGTGGCACCGTGGACAAGATCGACATCTGGGGCAGACGTCGCATGACATACCAAATCCAGAAGCACTCGGATGGACTATACGCAGTGGTCAACATGACCTGTAGTCCAGAGGCTGTTACTGAGCTTGAGCGTCAGCTAAGGCTGAACGAAAGCATTATGCGCACCAAGGTGCTCAGACTTGAAGAGGCAATCTTCAGCATCAACCCCATTGAATTCGTTCCAGAGGAGAAGCCTCCTCGTGCAGGACGCGGTGGCCCACGTGGCGGCAAGCGTCCGTCAGGACCAAGGGACTCCTAGTGGCTGGCGAGGTTACCGTAACCATCGTTGGCAACCTAGCTGACGATCCGGAACTCCGCTATACCCAGGGTGGGATCGCCGTGGCTTCAGTGCGCGTCGGTTCAACACCTAGGACCTTCAACCGTTCATCCAATGAGTGGGTTGATGGCGAAACAGTATGGGTTCGTTGCACCGCATGGCGCGAGGTTGCAGAAAACGTGGCTCAGTCACTAACCAAGGGATCACGCGTTGTGGTCACTGGTCGACTGAAGCCACCATCTGCCTACCAAAGTGCGCAGGGTGAAGCGAGAGCATCCCTTGAGCTTGAAATCGATGAAATTGGACCATCACTTCGCTATGCAACAGCAAGCGTAACCAGACGTGCCCGTGACGGCGCTGCTCAGGTCGACTCACCTTGGGGTGGCGACCAGGTTGAAAAGAAGCCGAGCGGAAACAAAGCGGAGGCCTGGGCTAACCCAGCTGAAGCTCCAACCGACGAAGCACCGTTTTAGAAAGACCTAGGAGAAATAGAAAATGGCAGGAAAGTCAGCTGACCGCCGCAAGCAGATGAACTCTAAGTTCGCCAAGCTTCCGCCGGCAAAGACCATCAAGATCGAAGTTATCGACTACAAAGACGTCGCTACGCTTCGTAAATTCGTAACCGACCGCGGCAAGATCCGTGCTCGTCGTATCACCGGTGCAACGGTGCAGGACCAGCGCAAGATTGCCAAGGCCATCAAGAACGCACGCGAGATGGCGATCATGCCATACTCCGGCTCGGGACGCTAAGGGAGATTCACATGTCGAAACTAATTTTGACCAATGAGGTCCAAGGGCTCGGGTCCGCTGGTGATGTCGTTGAGGTAAAGGACGGTTACGCACGTAACTTTCTAGTACCAAACGGCCTAGCAGTTTCCTGGAGCCGAGGTGGCGAGAAGCAGGTCTCACAGATCCGCGATGCTCGCGATGCTCGCGCCATTGCTTCCGAAGAAGAAGCTCTGGCTATCAAGTCAAAGCTTGAGGATGTTGTCGTTAAGATCAGCACCAAGGCCGGCGCAAACGGCCGTCTGTTCGGAGCAGTCAAGACCTCTGACCTTGCCGATGCCATCAAGGCACTTGGCTTTGGAGAGGTCGACAAGCGAAAGATCCAGTTTGGTTCAGCAATCAGAACAACCGGTGAGTACGAGGCAACTGTTCGTTTGAACTCCGATCTCGTTGCACAGGTAAAGATTCAGGTTGTTGCTGCTAAATAAGTAGGTTTCAACCAAGAACAACCCGCACTTTTTAGTGCGGGTTGTTCTCTATTTGGGGGAGGTTTTCCACAACCTTGAGCTTGATGTTTAGGGTTTTTCAATAAAGATTTATCCACAGGCTAAAGTCAATGAATTACTGCCCTGCAGAGCGAAAAGAAATAGTTATCCCCAAGTTATACACAGGGTTACACAGATTTTGTCGGCGTGTTTACACAGGGTTATCCACAGTCAGGCGGAGACTGATTTGTAAGCAAAGTGTCCCTGCCCCAAGCTATACATGGCTTAACTAGTTTTGGAGGAAATAAATGTCGATGTTGGCTCCGGTCCAAGCATCCGATCCACGGGTCGCTCCACATAATCTCGAAGCCGAGCAGTCCACGCTCGGCGGCATGCTGCTGAGCCAAGAAGCGGTAGCCGAGGTGGTTGAAGAAGTGACCGGCCTAGATTTCTACGCGGGCAAACATGAACTCATCTTCAACTCCATCTTGACCCTGTTCGGACGCGGGGAGCCAACCGACGTTATCGCTGTGACAGACGAACTAAATAAACATGGAAATCTTCTAAAAGCCGGCGGCTCTGATTATCTACACTCGCTGGCTAGCTATGTCCCAACCGCAGCCAACGCTGGCTACTACGCCAAAATTGTCGGGGATAAGGCAATCTTGAGACGGCTCATCGATGCTGGAACCAGGATTGCCCAGTCGGGATATGACAGTCAGGGCGAGGTAGAGGACCTTGTAAACCAGGCGCAAGCCGAGGTTTATAAGGTTGCCAGTCAGTCCTCCAGGGAAGATTACGTTGGCCTGAGTGAATCGCTTGAGGCCGCCATTCATGAGATCGAGGTTGCTCAAAATCGCGGTGGCGAAATGACAGGCATTTCGACTGGGTTCACTGACCTAGATAGCTACACCCACGGCCTTCACCCGGGTCAGCTGGTCATTGTTGCCGCTCGCCCAGCTGTTGGTAAGTCGACTTTTGCTTTGGATGTTGCCAGAAATGCTGCAGTAAAGCAGAACAAGGCCACAATCTTCTTCTCACTTGAAATGGGTAGAGCCGAAATCGCCATGAGAATGCTCAGTGCGGAGAGCTCCATCTACCTGCAGAGCATGCGTAAGGGAACAATCTCCGAAGGAGATTGGACGAAGCTCGCGGCCGTAAGGGGCAAGATCAACGATGCGCCCCTTTACATCGATGACAGCCCAAACATGTCACTGGTAGAAATCCGTGCAAAGTGCAGACGCTTGGCCCAGCAGGTAGATCTCAAAATGGTCGTAATCGACTACATCCAGCTCATGTCCAGTGGAAAAAAAGTCGAATCACGCCAACAAGAGGTTTCTGAGTTCTCAAGGGCTCTGAAGTTACTAGCGAAGGAGCTTGGCATTCCCGTTGTCGCTCTTTCCCAGCTAAACCGCCAGGCGGAACAAGCCAAAGACAAGCGTCCCGAACTTTCGCACCTCCGTGAATCTGGATCGCTCGAGCAAGACGCTGATGTCGTGGTGCTGTTGCACCGTGAGGGCATCTACGAGCGAGATCACCCTCGCGCTGGCGAGGCAGACCTAATTCTGGCAAAGCAGAGAAATGGTCCAACTGGAACCGTGGTCGTTGCCTTCCATGGTCAGTACTCGCGCTTCGTGAATATGCCAAGCTAGGACTTGTGCAAATCATCTTTCGCCTTCGGGCTTTGATCGCCTTCGGTCTGGGTGTTTTCGTTACCTTTAGTCAAGCTCACAGCTACCTTGTAGGCACCGCCGTGCTGGCTGTCTTCACCCTAAGCTTTGGGTCGATAACGCTTGGACTGACTTTTCTAAAGAAGACCAAAACTTTCCACTCACCACTGGCCGCGGTTTCGTTAGTTATCGGCGGCTTTAGCGTTGCAACTTTTTTCAACCAAGACCTACAAGCTGTGCTGTTTCTGCCACTGGTGGCACTGTTTGGCTTGTCTTTCGCCGCACTGGAGGGATATTTCGCCAAAAGCTTGGGAGCCAGAACAGCGATGGGCCGTGACTTTGGGTTGAGCGCGGTTTTTAGCCTTGCCCTGGGTGCGTTGTTTTTGATAGCTTCCCTCGATGAGGTAGCTGCCGTTGGATTCCTGGGCGCGTATTTTGCTATCAGCGGGGTTTTCTGGGGTATTTCCTCCGTCACGCCGCAAGCGAAGTAGGCTTTACGGGTGAAGCGTTTCGCGAATTTAAAAAGTTACATGGTCATGTCGACCGTTGCCGCACTTTTCGTCGGCCTAATTGTTCTTTATGGAACCAGGTTTATCGAACAGGCCATAATTTGGTCACTGGTGACATTTATTGTCTCGTTGGTGATCGTTGCCACCCTTGATCTGAGCTATAAGCCAGACAACCAAGATCCGAATAGCCCCAAACTGCGTTAGCTAAAGGTGCTTGACAAGGCTCTCAGCTAAACCAACGTAGGTCTGTGGTTTCAGCAACAGCAACCGGTCTTTTGTGACCTGAGAAACCTCAAGCCCGTTTACAAATGCTAAGAGCTCTTCTTCGCCGAGCCGCTTGCCGCGGGTGAGCTCCTTGAGAAGCGCATAGGGGTCAGAAATCTTAGATTCGCCTCTTGCAACATCCGCTCTGATCGCGGTCTGAATCGCTTCCCCCAGCACCTCCCAGTTTTCCAGCAGGTCTGCCATTAGAACACCCTCGCTTATTGCAATCTCATTCAAGCCGCGGCTCACGTTGTCGATTGCCAAGACGCTGTGGCCTAGACCAACTCCAATGTTTCGCTGCGCGCTTGAGTCAGTCAGGTCTCTTTGAAGCCTGGAGGTTACAAGAGTTTGCGCTAGCGAGTCCAGGATTGCCGAGGAGATTTCCAGGTTCGCCTCGGCGTTCTCAAAGCGAATTGGGTTTATTTTGTGAGGCATTGTAGAAGAGCCAGTCGCACCCGGAACTGGAATCTGTTTGAAATAACCCAATGAAATGTAGGACCAGATGTCTGTGGCCAGGTTATGAAGAATTCGGTTGAAGTGAGAAATCGTTGTGAAGAGCTCGGCCTGCCAATCGTGAGACTCTATTTGAGTGGTAAGCGGGTTCCACGTGAAACCGAGGTGCTCTACAAAGTTTTTGGACTCCGTTGCCCAGTCAACATCCGGGGCTGCGGCCAAGTGAGCTGCGAATGTTCCGGTGGCACCAGAAAACTTGCCCAATACTTCTTGAGACCTGGCTTTTTCAATTTGTCTGGAAAGCCTGTGGGCGAAGACTGCAAGCTCCTTGCCCATTGTGGTTGGGGTGGCCGGCTGTCCGTGGGTTCTTGAGAGCATTGGAACCGAGGCTAATTCGTGAGCGAGATTAGTGATTTTGGTCAGAACCTCTTCGGCTTTTGCAAGCCAGACTTTCTCAAGTGAGCCCCTGACCGTTATGGCGTAGCTGAGGTTATTTATGTCTTCTGAAGTGCAGGCGAAGTGCACCAATTCGGCCAGGTCTTCGCGGCTCATTTCGACGAGCTTGTTCCGAACGAAGTACTCAACGGCTTTGACGTCGTGCCGAGTGGTGGCTTCTATCTCTGCCAGCTCTGACACCGAGTCATCCGAAAAGTCAGATACAAGTGCGCGGAGCTGTCCCTTTTCTGCACTGGAAAGCTTTTTGCCGGTCTTCAAGAGGTCTTTCTCGACCAGCCAAATCAGCCACTCGACTTCCACTTGGATTCGAGCTCTATTCAAGCCCGCCTCACTCAAGTACTCCCCAAGTTCTTTCACTTGAGGTTGATAACGGCCATCTAGTGGGCTGAGGGGTTGCCAGGAAAGAGTCACAACACCATTTTGCCGTATTTGATCCTTAACCACACGGTCAGAATCAAAATGTCAGGTATTGGCTACCTGATTTTTAGCACTTTCAGCGCACCTCTGGTGAAGAAGGTTGCAACGCTCATTATTACCGCAGCCAAAATTGCCCAACCCAGTGATTCGATTGCCAGCCCTTCCGAGGTGAAACCATCGATGCTAAAAATGTCTGCTCCTAGGAATCCACTTAGCCAGGCAACCAGCAGCAGCAGTGCTCCGTTTATGACAAAAGAGATTAGCCCGAAGGTGATTATGTAGAGCGGGAACGCGATGACTTTAATGATTGGTGCGATGATCGCATTCACGATTCCGAACACTGCACCCACCACCAGAAATGACCCTGCGATATTCCAAAAACCGGTGCCTCCGTAGGGGGTTAGTTGAACCTGAGGGACCAGTGAGGTGGCAACCCAAAGGCCAACGGCATTAACAATCGTGCTTATGAGAAATCGCAACATCAAACAATTCTTTCATTATCGGGCTAAATTAGTGGGCGTGACCCCAGCAAATCAGCCACCAATGTTGCAACTGCTTGCGGCCGATGGAGCTTACGGTGTTCCAAAAGGCTACGAGAAGTACGGCAAGATCATTGAAGGGCTTGACGAGGAAACTCTAAAAACCTTTTATCGAGACATGGCGCGAATTCGCAGGTTCGACGTCGAGGCAACAGCTTTGCAGCGCCAGGGGCAGCTAGGTCTTTGGGTTCCAGCCATTGGCCAAGAGGGTGCTCAAATTGGATCCGGTTATGGCGTTGGCCAAAATGACCACATATTCCCCAGCTACCGAGAGCACGGCGTTGCTCTAACTCACGGCGTTGAACTCATGTCAATTCTAAAAATTATGCGAGGCGTGAACCACGGCGGCTGGGATCCAAATGAAACTCGCTTCCACCACTACGCAATTGTGTTGGCCACTCAGGTTCTTCACGCCGTTGGATATGCCATGGGGGTCAAGCTCGATGGAAAAGTTGGAACCGGCAACAAGGACGAAGACCTGGCTGTTATTTCATATCTGGGAGACGGGGCAACCGCCGAGGGCGATGTTTCAGAGTCGCTGCTGTTTGCAGCGGTCAATGAATCCCCGATTGTATTTTTTATTCAAAATAACCAGTGGGCAATTTCCTCTCACATAGACAGTCAGACCAAAACACCTCTTTACACAAGGGGTGAGGGTTTTGGTGTTCCGGGAATGCGAATTGACGGCAATGATGTGCTGGCTTGCTATGCAGCCACCCAGCATCACATGGACAATGCTCGCGCTGGCCAAGGTCCATTCTTGCTTGAGGCGCTCACCTACCGAATCGGTGCCCACACCACCTCGGATGATCCGAGCAAATATCGCGAGGAAGCTGAGGTTGAGACCTGGAAGGCAAAGGACCCACTCAAACGCTTTGAAATATTCCTGAGAAGACAGGGCATCAACGATGACTTTTTCGAGCAGGTCAAGATTGCAGGAGATGATCTCGCCAAAGACATCAGGGAACAGACTTTCGCACTAAAGAACCCACCTCTGGAAAACATCTTTAACCACGTTTACTCAGAACAACACCCTGAAATAGACAAGCAGCGAGCTTGGCTGGATGCCTACGAAGCCCAAATGGGTGACCATGAGTAGCTATAAAGAGATGGCAATAGCCAAGGCCCTCAACGCGGGTCTGCAAAAAGCCATGGCCGACGATGAAAAAGTTTTGATGTTTGGTGAGGATGTTGCCGAGCTGGGCGGCGTTTTCCGGGTAACCGAGGGCCTGCACGCCGAGTTTGGGCAGCAGAGAATCTTCAATACTCCGATTGCGGAATCCGCAATCGTTGGAACGGCAATCGGATTGGCGATGCGTGGTTATAGACCGGTGGTCGAGATTCAGTTCGACGGATTCGTGTTTCCGGCTTTTAACCAAATCACGAGTCAGCTTGCAAAACTCACCTACCGTTCCGAGGGCTCACTTCAAATGCCGGTGGTTATCAGGATTCCTTACGGTGGTGGCATCGGCGCAGTTGAGCACCACTCTGAGAGCCCGGAAGCCTATTTTGCTCACACCGCAGGCTTGAGAATTGTTTCACCATCCAACCCAAACGATGCTTACTGGATGATGCAGCAGGCAATTCAATCTCCGGATCCGGTGATCATGCTGGAACCAAAACGCCGCTATTGGCAAAAAGGTCCCGTGAACCTGGACACACCCGCGCTTCCGCTTCACAACGCAAGGTTGATGCGCGAGGGCAGTCAGGTGACTCTCTTGGCATATGGGCCGATGGTAACCGCCGCCCTTCAAGCCGCTGAAATCGGGGCCGAGGAGGGCAAGAGCATTGAGGTCATAGATCTTCGATCAATTTCCCCAATTGACTATCCAACCATCATGGCGTCGGTGAAAAAAACCTCAAGGGCTGTGATTGTCCACGAGGCGCCAACCAACGTTTCGGTTTCAAGCGAGGTTGCGGCGCGAATTTCCCACGAGGCCTTTTATCACCTTGAAGCGCCGGTGATCAGGGTTGGTGGTTTTGACACTCCATATCCCCCAGCCAAACTCGAAGAGATGTATCTTCCGGATGCAGACCGTATTCTTGAAGCAATTGACAGGTCTTTGGATTACTAGGAAGTGGTGAAATGAGTATTGCGAAATTCCCACTGCCCGATGTTGGCGAGGGCCTAACCGAGGCTGAAATCGTCACTTGGCATGTTGCTCCAGGTGATCAGGTGACTGTGAACCAAACAATCTGTGAAATCGAGACTGCCAAGTCTGTTGTCGAGTTGCCATGTCCATTCGAAGGTGAAGTTGTTGAGCTTTTTGCGGCGGTGGGCGACACGGTCGAAGTTGGAAATCCAATCATTTCGGTCAAAATGGTGGGTGACTCTCCTATTCCAGTGCTTTCCGAACCCGATGCTCCAGCAGCAGCTCAAGAGTCTGACACTGGAGCCGAATATAAGATTCCAACACTGGTGGGCTATGGCGAGGCAAGCGAAGCCAAGAGCCGCAGATCAAGAGCCGTGAAGCCGGCAGCAACAGCCACCGCTGTTCCAGTTGCGATGGTGAGCGCAGCGGTCGCATCCGATGCCATCGTCGCAAAGCCCCCGATTCGCAAGGTGGCAAAAGAGCTGGGCGTGAACCTGGCTTTGATTGCAGGTACCGGAACCCACGGTGAGATCACCCGCGAAGACGTGATTGCAAACGCCAGTCAGGCAAGTGTCTTTAAAAACCTCACCACCCCGGATGCTCCAAGCGAGCGAGAAGAACGCATCCCAGTAAAGGGCGTTAGAAAAGCAATCGCGACAGCGATGGTCAAGAGCGCTTTCACTGCCCCACACGTCAGCATCTTCGTTGACGTTGATGCAACCAGGACCATGGAATACGTGAAGCGACTAAAGGCGTCGGTTGATTTTGCCGGAGTGAAGGTCACCCCGCTTTTGATCATGGCAAAAGCCATAATTTGGGCCGCCAGAAGAAACCAAATGGTGAATTCAAGCTGGTCTGACACCGAGATCATCGTTCACAATTTTGTAAACCTCGGTATTGCTGCGGCAACCCCAAGGGGCTTGATAGTTCCAAACATCAAAGATGCCGATGCAATGAACATGATTGAGCTTGCGGTTGCCATTGAGCAGCTTGCTGCAACCGCCAGAGAGGGTAAAACCCCTCCGGAGGACATGAAGGAAGGCACCATAACCATCACCAATATCGGTGTTTTCGGTGTTGACACAGGAACACCGATTCTGAACCCGGGTGAAGTTGGGATTGTTGCCCTTGGCTCGATCCGCAAGAAGCCATGGGTTGTCGATGATGAGATTGTCGTGCGTCAGGTCACAACCATCGGCGCGACCTTTGATCACAGGGTTGTTGATGGCGACGTTGCCTCTAGGTTTGTGCAGGATGTGGCAAGCGTTATTGAGGAACCAGCACTACTACTTGACTAATTGCAATTGACAATCATTGTCAATAAGGATTAGTATCAGGCTCATGAATCTTTTATTCAAGAAAATTCTTTGGTCCGTGCTCGCCGCTCTAGCGGCCCTAGCTCTGGTAATCACCGCAATCACGGTGTTTGCAGGCGATGAGGAAAACACAGATGCAACCCCAAACCCTTCTCCAAGTGTTACCCGCGAGGGAATGACGGGGGTGATTCAGGTTGTCACCTCAACCAATGTCTGGGCAAGTGTTATTGAGTTAGTTGGTGGCGACTGGGTCGAGGTTACGACCATTATCGAAAACTTCACTCAAGACCCTCACTCCTATGAGGCCAGCGCTAGAGACCAGTTGGCAGTTCAAGACGCCGAACTGGTTATCGCGAACGGCGGCGGCTACGACGAATTCATGGACCAGCTTGTCTCAGCGGCTACCGGCGACCGGGTATTTTTGGAACTAGTTGAAGGCGAACATTCCCATTCTGACGAAGACGCAGACCACGACGAGACCAATGCCGAGACAGCCAGCGACGACGGGCATGATGACCACGGTAATGAGCACATTTGGTATGACCTACATGCTGTTTCGGAGGCGGCAGAACTGATTGCCGAGGCCATCAACGAGCTAAGACCAGAAGCCTTTGACGATGTGAACCTGAACTACGACTTCTTTGAATCAGAGCTTGAAAACTTGGAGCTTCGCATTGAGGCGCTGAGAGACAGAGCTCTGGGTCTGGGGGTTATTACCACCGAGGGCGTGGGGAATCTCATGCTTGAAGATGCCGGTTTTGAAAACCTAACCCCGGACGCTTTGGCCGACGCGGTTGAGGAGGAGCGGGATGTGCCACTGACCGCGCTGGAGAGTGCCAAGTCCCTACTCACCAACAAACTGGCTGTTTTGCTGGTCGTAAATGTTCAGGTCGAAGATTCGGCCTCTGCTGAACTGATAAAAGCGGCCGAAGCAGCAGGGATCCCGGTAGTTAGTCTGAGCGAGACGATTCCAAGCGAAGACCTCGATTACCTCGATTGGATGGCATCGGTTATTGACCAACTCCAAGAGGCCATTTACTAAATGACACCAATCCTGAGCCTTGAAGAGGCTTCCCTAGCCTTTGATGACAAGGTCATCTGGCAAAACTTGGATTTCCAGGTTGAGCCGGGAGAATTCATTGCGCTAATTGGAGCAAATGGTTCTGGAAAATCGATGCTCTTGAAGTCGATCCTGGGTCAGCAGCAGCTGACTTCTGGAGCCATCACTTTTCTGGGCAAGAAGGCCACTTCTGGAAGCACCGACATCGGTTACATCCCGCAGCACAGGGCTCTTGATTCACATCTGCCGTTGCGGGTTTTTGATGCTGTCCGGCTGGGCCTAGATGGCCATCGGCTTGGAATACCTATTTCAACTACCAAAACTAAAACGGCAGTTATGGAGGCCCTAGCCAAGGTTGACGCAACCGACATGGCAAGCTCTCCACTAGGCGAACTCTCCGGTGGAGAAATGCAGCGGGTTCGAGTGGCTCAGGCTTTGATCGGCAAACCAAAGCTGATTTTGGCGGATGAGCCGCTGAGCGCATTAGATCTCAATCACCAGCAGGTTGTCAGCGGCTTGATAGCAGATCAGGCCAAGAAACAAGGTGCGGCGGTTATTTTCGTGACTCATGACCTAAACCCAATTTCGGATTACGTTGATCGAGTGCTGTATTTGGCTCATGGCAAATATGAAATTGGAACCCCTGACGAAGTTATGCAGTCAGACGTATTGTCAAAG
>DGPE01000036.1:0-2772 GCA_002390305.1 Micrococcales bacterium UBA4448
GAAGGCTTTATTGAAGATGTCAGAAAAGCTCTTTATGCCTCAAAGATTGTTGCCTACGCACAGGGCTTTGATGCTATTCGTGCCGGAGCACTCGAAAACAACTGGGACATCAACTTAGGTGCTGTTGCAAAAATCTGGCGTGGTGGCTGCATCATCAGGGCCCAGTTTTTGAACCGTATTTCTGATGCCTACGGTAAAAACGATGCCCTGTTATCACTGCTGTTCGATGAATATTTTGTTGATGCAATCGAAGAAGCTGCGTCCAGCTGGCGCAAGGTTGTGGCAAGCGCTTCGCTTGCGGGCATACCGGTTCCAGCTTTCGCTTCGTCGCTTTCATATTTTGATGGCCTAAGGGCAGAGCGACTTCCGGCAGCTCTTGTTCAGGGTCAGCGCGACTTCTTTGGAGCTCACACCTATAAGCGAATCGATGCTGAGGGCAGTTTCCATACCCTGTGGTCTGGCGATAAATCAGAGATTTCAACGGACTAAACAAGATTGCGAACCAGCTGGGTATATAAGTTCATTCCACTGGCCCTGATTTGGGGCTCCAGCTTTTTCTTCATTGAACTGTCTCTGGAGTGGACCACGGCAGTGGGGGTAGCTTTTTGGCGAACCGCTCTAGGGGCGGCTGCCATGATCGTCATCACCTATTCACTGGGTTTTAGGCTGCCTGGAAAACTAAAGCAGTGGCTGCACCTTTTGGTTGCCGGTTTTTTCATGTCTGCATTTCCGTTCACGATGTATGCATTTGCTCAGCAATACACCACCAGTATTTTGGCTGCGATCTTGAATGCCACCACTCCGATGTTCACGCTTTTGGCAACCTTCACAATGTTTAGAGCCCAAAAACAAAACCCAACGGCGATCATTGGTTTACTGGTTGGACTCGTGGGCGTGGGGATAACACTGGGCATCTGGCAGGGGTTTGGTGCCAGCGAACCAATCGCAATTATCGCGCTGCTTCTAGCTTCAATTTCGTACGGCATCGGGACTCCATATATCCGAAGATATATAACCCCTATGAAACTGCCGGCCACAGCAACCGCGAGTGTCCAAGTATTGACCAGTGCAATTATCTTGTTACCGGTCTACCTTCTGACTGGCCCGCTATTTATAGCTCCCCCGACCATTCAGAGTGCCGGAGCACTGGTATTGCTTGGGGTTTTGGGTAGCGGAATTTCCTATTGGCTTTTCCACCAGGTTGTTGCTGCAGCTGGCAGTGCGGTTGCAGCAACCGTCACCTACACGAACCCAGTTGTCGCTACCTTTTGGGGCGTGCTGCTACTGAGCGAAGGTTTGCACTGGTATGAACCGGTGGGAGCAATCTTGGTCTTGATCGGAGCGTTTTTCACGCAAGGTCGACGGTTGAACTTTAGAAAAACTAAGAGCTAGCTACCCTTGCGCAAATCAGGAACCATCCAGGGCCTGGTGATAACCATCAAGCTTGTCAATGACACGACAAACAGAATGCCGATTAAGAGCCCAATGTCTCTGGTGTTGTCGTTATTCAAGAAGCCATAAACAATCGACACCAGGCTCGCCGTTGCAAAATTGACAACGCCCAGCAAAGAGGCTGCAGTACCGGCTTCGGAACCGTGGTTATAGAGCGCGATCGTAGGAATCGTCGTGATGCCGGCACCAAAAATGAACAGCTGCAGCATGAAAAACCCCTCCGCAACCACCAACCCGGACCCGGCTGTCATAAACAAACCAAGCCCTATAAAAACACCGGTCGTTGAGTAGATGGCCAAGAGCCACTGTCCCTTGATGTGTTTAGCGGCATAGGCGCCAACTTGCACGCCGATGTATGACGCAAGGGAGTTTGCCGCTACCCAGAAACCGAAGTCACTGGGGCTCAGACCAAAACTGTCTTGAAACAAAAACGGGACGTTGTTGAGATAGGCAAAAAGTGCAGAAATCTGGAAAGCGCCAAAAATCAACAGCCCGATATAGATGCGGTCCTTCAAGACCGCTAGGTAACCCCTGGCTAACCCCAGCGGTGTGCTGCTGCGTCTTTTTGCAATCGGAAGAGTTTCTACAAGTAGTCCAGAGGAAAACAGCACCAGCGCGAGACCACCGAGGCCGAAGATCAAGAAGATCGCCTGCCAGTTACCGGCCTGAGTCACCTGAGCCCCGATGATCGGTCCAATAATTGGAGAGAGCGATTGAATCAAGAAAATCTTGGCCAACATCGACTGCATTTTCTGGCCGCGGTAGAGGTCTCTTGCTATAGCTCGGCTGACAACATCGGCTCCGGCAGCAAAGAATCCCATCGCAAACCTTAGGACCAGGAACATCTCAAAACTTGTTGCAAAGAACGCCAAGATCGCACTCAGGCTAAAGCCGGCGGTTGCTATCAGAATTAGTGGCCTTCTTCCAAACGCATCCGAAAGAGGTCCGATGACGAGCATTCCGAGTGCAAGACCTATGGTCACACCGGTCAGTGAGGCTTGGACAGTTCCATTGGTGACGCCAAAGAAGGTTGAAATGTCAGGGAAAGCAGGAAGGAAGGGGTCAATTGAAAATGGAACGAGGCACATAGAAAGGGCAAGAATTACCACGTAACTCAGCAGCATTTTTTTAGAAAGCTGATCGCCAGAATCTATAACCCTGCCACGAATCCGATTGGGTTTAGAGTTTGGCACCCTAAGAGAATAGTGCCTGTGCGATGACTTCGCCCTCTTGAACCCCGCCGGCTACTGCAAACTCGGCAGAGCCGATTGGAATAGTCCACTTATTCAGCAGGTCAAGCTCATCCAATCGCCGTTGGAT
>DGPE01000036.1:2801-6164 GCA_002390305.1 Micrococcales bacterium UBA4448
AAAAAATCATCCGACACGCGGGCAAATCAGAGGGCCTAAAGTTCAAGTTGTGGGTTAAGGTTCAAGAAATAACTAAATAAGTGGTTTTTTTTACGTTTCATTACTAGATGTAGTGGTTAAGTGCTATTGTAGGAAATCTGAAAATCGCGAGAGATTCACCAATTTTTTGTCAAAATCAAGGCCAAATAAGGCCTCGGGGAACTAAAGGGAGGCAACCAATGTCGGTTACCGTTTACACACTTCCAGCCTGCGTTCAATGCGATAGCACAAAGCGCATGTTGCAGCGCAACCAGGTCGAGTACGACGAGGTTGATATGAGCCAGGATCCGGTTGCCCTAGACATGGTTAAGACCCTGGGCTATACCGCTGCTCCAGTTGTTGTATCAGGCGAAGACCACTGGAGTGGTTTCCGCATGGACCGCATTCAGTCACTCAGCGCCTAAATAGGTAATGAAATGTTCGACGTCGTTTACTTCTCATCGGTTTCTGAGAACACAAAGCGATTTGTAGAGAAACTCGGATACTCAAGCATCCGAATCCCGCTCAAGTCAGAGGAAGCTGCAAGCTTCACTCACGAGAGCGAAAGCGTTCTCGTCGTCCCAACCTACGGGTCCGGGGATGACAACAACACTGTTCCAAAGCAGGTAATCAAGTTTTTGAATAACCCTGCAAACCGCAAGCATGTGCGTGCTGTGATTGCGACTGGAAATACCAACTTTGGCTCTTCCTATGGATTAGCCGGGGACCTGGTAGCCGCCAAGCTCGGAGTTCCGCTTTTATATAAGGCAGAACTGCTGGGAACACCGGACGACATCGAACAAGTAAGAGAAAGGCTGGAACAGCTGTGGCTAACCAGATAGTAGAACTAGACGACAACGGAGTTGCAACAGGTAAGACCGGTGTTGAATCCACCATGAGCTACCACGAGCTGAACGCCATGATCAACCTTTGGGATACCGAAGGAAAGATGCAGCTTGAAAAAGACAAGCTTGCGGTTCGCAAATACTTTCTAGATCACGTCAACCAGAACACAGTGTTCTTCCACTCTCTCAAAGAGCGCTTAGATTATTTGGTTGAGAACGAGTACTACGAAAAAGAGATTCTCGACCAGTACAGCTTTGAGTTCATCGAAGAACTTGAAAAGCTTGCCTACTCAAAGAAATTCCGTTTCGCAGCCTTCATGGGTGCATATAAGTTCTACACCGGCTACGCGCTCAAGACCTTTGATGGAGAGCGCTACCTAGAGCGCTTCGAAGACCGCGTTGTAATGGTTGCCCTAGCTCTAGCCGAGGGCAAGGAAGACATCGCCGTTTCAATGGTTGAAGAAATCATCGCCGGTCGCTTTCAGCCAGCAACTCCAACTTTCTTGAACTGCGGTAAAAAGCAGCGCGGTGAGTTTGTATCCTGCTTCTTGCTTCGCATTGAAGACAACATGGAGTCAATCTCCAGGGCTATCAACTCAGCTCTGCAACTTTCAAAGCGTGGCGGAGGTGTTGCGCTAAACCTTTCCAACGTCCGTGAGTACGGCGCTCCAATCAAGAAGATTGAGGGCCAGTCCTCTGGAATCATCCCAGTAATGAAGCTTTTGGAAGACAGCTTTTCTTACGCTAACCAGCTTGGTGCTCGTCAGGGTGCCGGTGCGGTTTATCTAAATGCCCACCACCCAGACATTCTTCGATTCCTAGACACCAAGCGTGAGAACGCCGATGAGAAAACCAGAATCAAGACCCTTTCAATTGGCGTAGTAATTCCAGACATCACAATGCACCTTGCAAAAGACAACGAGGACATGTACCTGTTCTCCCCATACGATGTCGAAAAAGTCTACGGAGTTCCATTCGGTGACATCTCAGTAACTGAGAAATACCAGGAGATGGTTGACGACGGACGTATCCGCAAGCAGAAGATCAAGGCAAGGACACTGTTCGAGCGCATTGCAGAGCTTCAGTTCGAGTCCGGCTACCCATACGTCATGTATGAGGACACCGTAAACAAGGCGAACCCAATTGAGGGACG
Organism: Micrococcales bacterium UBA4448; assembly: GCA_002390305.1. GTDB lineage: Bacteria > Actinomycetota > Actinomycetes > Actinomycetales > Microbacteriaceae > Aquiluna. The sequence goes on from DGPE01000036.1 coordinate 4,818, forward strand.
CATCAACATGTCAAACCTCTGCTCTGAAATTCTGCAGGTGAACACACCAACCACCTACAACGCAGACCTGTCCTATGACCAGATTGGCAAGGATATCTCTTGCAACTTAGGTTCACTAAACATTGCAATGGCAATGGATGGCCCGGACTTTGCAAAGACCATCGAAACCTCAATTCGCGCATTGACCTCAGTGAGCGACCAGTCAGACATCGTGAGCGTTCGCTCAATCTCTGACGGTAACCACAAGTCACACGCAATTGGTCTTGGCCAGATGAACCTCCACGGCTACCTAGCAAGAGAGCACATCCACTACGGCAGTGAAGAGGCGCTTGATTTCACAAACATCTACTTCTACACCGTTGTTTTCAACGCCATCCAGGCTTCGAACAAGATTGCGATCGAGCGCGGCAGCACATTTGCTAACTTTGAAAACTCAACCTACGCATCTGGCGAATACTTCGAGAAATACGTCTCCCAGGCGTGGGAGCCAGCAACCGAGAAGGTAAAAGAGCTGTTTGCTAAGTCAGGTGCAACAATCCCAACTCAGAATGACTGGAAGAAGCTAAAGAAGTCAGTCATGGAGCATGGTATCTACAACCAGAACTTGCAGGCCGTGCCACCAACCGGTTCTATTTCCTACATCAACAACTCGACCAGCTCAATCCACCCAATTGCCTCTCGTATCGAGATTCGCAAGGAAGGAAAGCTTGGGCGTGTTTACTACCCAGCTCCTTTCCTGTCCGAAGACACCTGGGACTACTACGACGATGCCTATGACATCGGTCCAGACAAGATCATTGACACCTACGCGGCTGCAACCCAGCACGTTGATCAGGGCTTGTCACTGACCCTGTTCTTCAAGGACACTGCAACCACCAGAGATGTCAACCGCGCACAGATCAATGCTTGGCGCAAGGGCATCAAGACCATTTACTACATCCGAATTCGTCAGCAGGCCCTGTTAGGTACAGAGGTTGATAGCTGCGTTAGCTGCATGCTCTAGGTACCAGGAAAGAAAACTATGGACAAGATCAAATTAGTAACAAGGCCAGTCAACTGGAACAAGATTGAAGACCCGATTGACATGGATGTCTGGAACAGACTGACATCTAACTTCTGGCTGCCAGAGAAGGTGCCCATTTCCAATGACATTCAGTCATGGGAGACACTAAAGCCTCACGAGAAGACCCTTACCATGCACGTGTTCACCGGACTGACAATGCTGGACACCATTCAGGGCACCATCGGTGCTGCTGCATTGCTTCCAGATGCCCGCACGCCGCACGAAGAAGCGGTCATCACCAACATTGCCTTTATGGAGTCAGTTCACGCCAAGAGCTACTCATC
>DGPE01000036.1:6286-20877 GCA_002390305.1 Micrococcales bacterium UBA4448
CTAAAGCGCAAGGTGGCATCCACGCTGCTTGAGAGCTTCCTGTTCTACTCGGGGTTCTATCTGCCGATGTACTGGTCATCAAGAGCCAAACTGACCAACACCGCTGACCTGATTCGTCTGATCATTCGCGATGAGGCTATCCACGGTTACTACATCGGTTATAAGTACCAGCTTGCTCTTGCCGAAGAGTCAACTGCTCGCCAGGAAGAGATGAAGGGTTACACCTACGATCTTCTGCTTGAGCTTTACGACAACGAGATCAAGTACACCGCTGACCTCTACGACGGCATGGGCCTCACCGAAGATGTAAAGAAGTTCCTTCGCTATAACGGCAATAAGGCGCTTATGAACCTAGGTTATGACCCACTGTTCCCGAAGGACGAGTGCGACGTGAACCCAGCTATTTTGGCTGCGCTTTCACCAAATGCGGATGAGAACCACGACTTCTTCTCCGGTTCCGGCTCTTCTTACGTAATTGGTAAGCACGAGTCGACAACCGACGACGACTGGGACTTCTAAGGAGGCGAATATGGATTGCAATTGCGGAGGCTCTTGTGGCTGCGGCACCAAGCACTAAATAGTTTTGATTAGACCGGGTGACGCTAAAAGTTACCCGGTTTTTTCGCCCCCAAATAACCTGAAAGATAACCATGGATAGCAATCTGCTGTTGGCCTTCGCGGTCACACTGGCCGCTGGCCTATCCACTGGTATTGGCTCGGCACTAGCTTTCTTTACTAAAACCACAAATAAAGCATTCTTTGCAATCTCAATGGGTTTTTCCGCAGGTGTGATGATCTACCTGAGCTTCGTCGAGATTCTTCCGAAATCGACCCTCTATATGACCAGCAGCCTGACCGAGCTAGAAGCTGCCGCGATGGCAGCCTTTGCTCTTATCCTTGGGATGGTTGTAATGGCCGTTATCGACGCACTGGTGCCCTCAGCAGCGAACCCTCATGAAAACACCCAGGTTGAGCTAATTGGCGAGAACCAAAGCCAACTGGATTTTGTCGAGCAGGCGCAAAATCAAAAACTTCTGCGCATGGGGCTGTTTGTTGCGCTCGCGATTGCAATTCACAACTTCCCTGAGGGATTAGCGACCTTCTTACTGGTTCTAGATGACCCTGAAATCGGTATCGCCCTCGCGATTGCGGTTGCTATGCACAACATCCCGGAGGGCATCGCGGTTTCAGTCCCGGTCTACTATGCGACCAAATCAAAGGGCAAAGCTTTCAGGCTGAGTTTTCTCTCAGGCCTAGCAGAGCCGGCAGGGGCAGTAATTGGTTACCTAATCTTGGCTCCGTTCTTGACCGACTTCTCGCTCGGCTTTATTTTCGCGATGGTTGCAGGAGTCATGATCTTTCTCGCGATTGACACCCTGCTCCCGACAGCTAAGAACTCGGCCCGTGGGCACCTGACCGTTTATGGGCTGATGGCAGGCATGGCAGTGATGGCAACCAGCTTGGTGCTGCTCAGGCTATAGAAAGACCCCCGCAGAAAAACTGCGGGGGTCTTTCAAAAAAGTAAAGAAAATTACTTTAGGGTTACCTTGCCACCAGCGGCTTCGATCTTTGCCTTGGCTTCTTCAGCAACTTCCTTCTTTGCGCCCTCCAAGAGGGTTGAAGGAGCTGCGTCAACAAGTGCCTTAGCTTCGCCCAGGCCTAGGTTAGTGATAGCACGAACCTCCTTGATAACCTGAATCTTCTGGTCTCCAGCAGCCTCAAGAACGACATCAAACTCGTCCTTCTCTTCAGCAGCCTCGGCAGGAGCGGCTCCTGCTGCAGCAACAGCAACAGGTGCTGCGGCTGATACTTCAAATACTTCTTCGAACTTCTTTACGAAGTCTGAAAGCTCAATAAGTGTTAGCTCCTTGAATGCTTCAATGAGCTGGTCGGCAGTCATCTTTGCCATTTTGTTCTCCTAGTTGGTTTTTTGGTAGTTAGTTGGACTCTTGCTTTTGACGCAGTGCGTCTACAACGCGTACTGCCCCGGAAGGAAGTGCGTTGAAGGTGCGGGCAGCCTTGAACATGGTCGCCTTGATTGCGCTAGCAGCCTTAGCCAATAGCACATCACGACTCTCAAGTTCTGCGAGCTTGTTGATCTCTGCAGCATCAAGGGTGATTCCGTCCATGACGGCCGACTTGATGATCAGTAGAGGGTTTGCCTTTGCGAAGTCCTTCAGGGCCTTTGCTGTAGTAACTGGGTCACCGTGAACGAAAGCGAGTGCGGATGGTCCCACAAACTCGTCATCGAAGGCAGTAACGCCAGCGTTCTTCGCAGCAATGGATAGAAGGGTGTTCTTTGCAACCACATATGTTGCGTCATTAGCCATTGAGCGACGAAGCTCTTTGAGCGCCGTCACACTGAGTCCGCGGTATTCAGTCAGAACGACGGTGTTTGAGCTAGTAAACCTCTCGGTTAGCTCAGCTACCTTTTCCTTCTTGTCTGCCATGGGGCTCCTTGTTTGTTTGGTGCCGGTAAAAGAATCAAAAAAAATGCTCCGGCGCTAGGCGCACGGAGCAAAACTCTAAAAAGAGAGTCTCTTCATACACCTGCGCTGGTATTCACTTATCGTGAACCTTCGTCAGTCGCGATTTACCTAAAAACAAGTTTCAGGTTTTTAGCGCGACCGATACCGGCGGTCTTTGGCTCCGCCCATCTTATTAGGCGCGTGACGTGCACGCAAGTCTTTCTTGACGTGACTCTTGTTGGTTGTCTGAAAACGTGAGTCACCGAAATCAAGCGAGTCCATAATCGGTGGTGGTGCGATTGGGCCGGCTAGTTCTTCGATTAGCTCGTGTCCTGGAGTGACCTGGTTATAGGTAGCCTCGCGGTCGGCTCGCTGCAGTAGTCCTTCAACTTTTCTGGTGCGTCCTGAAGGAACAAGAGAAATCACAGTTCCACTTCGTCCGGCACGGCCGGTGCGACCAGCGCGGTGCAGGTAAGTCTTGTATTCCTCTGGAAGATCGAGCTGAATAACCAACTTCACGTCATCCACGTGAATACCTCTGGCTGCAACATCTGTTGCAACCATTACTCGAGCTGAGCCTTTGATGAAACGCTCTAGGTTTCTTGAACGCTGAGTCTGGTTTAGGTCTCCGTGCAACCTTGCAGTTGGCACACCGGCGTCGTTCAAGCTTGAAGACAGCGCCTCGGCTGTCGCCTTGGTCCTAACGAACACGATTGACTTTCCAGAGCCCTGCACGAGCCTGTGGAAAATCGCAGAGCGGTCACGCGGTTCCATTACTAGAACGCGGTGATCGATGTCCGATGACTCGTTTACCTCGCCTGGAACTTCATAAACAAAAGGTGATGGCATGAACTTTTTGACAAGCTGCGCGACCTCTTGGTCCAAAGTTGCCGAAAACAGAAGCTTCTGGCTCTGGCCAGCAGCTTCCAAGATGCGGTTCACTGGCTCAACAAAGCCAAGTTCACACATGTGGTCAGCCTCGTCAACGACAACTCGCTCACAGCCTGAAAGATCAACCATGCCCTGAGCCATTAGGTCTTCCAGGCGACCCGGGGTTGCAATAGCAATGTCAACTCCACGCTTTAGCGCCTGAACCTGACGGTGCTGAGGCACACCACCGTAAATTGTGGTGGTGAAAAAGCCAACCGATTTAGCAAGCTGTGAAAGAGTGCGGTCAATCTGATCTGCAAGCTCACGGGTGGGAGCCAAGACCAAAGCCTTTGGCTGCAGCGGGGTTCTTGGCTGGTTGCCAGCTTTTGCAAGGAATGACACAAGCGGCACGCCAAAAGCTATTGTCTTACCGGAACCGGTCTTTCCACGTCCTAGAACGTGACGACCCTCCATAGCAGCTGGGATCGTTGAGGACTGAATTGGGAACGGAGTCGCAGCTCCCATTTTTGCAAGTTCTTGAACTAGGCGCTCGGGCAGGCCCATTTCCTGGAAGGTTGCAAAGGTCTGGCCAACCTCGGTTGCCTCTAGTCTTTCGAGCTTCTTATCGCCCTGGAAAGTCTTTCCAGTCTTCTCCCTGGCGTTTGAGAAGTCTTTGTCTCTTGAGTTCTCGCGCTGAACACGGTCAGGTCGCTGTGAATGCTGGCCGTGACGCGGTTTGCGCGGGCCATCGTTTGATTGGTAATCGCCTTTTTTTGAGGCGTAGCCTTTGCGACCATTTGATTTGGTCGGGGCAGGCGAATAATTATTATTTGGCATCGTCGGGGAAGTCCTTATCTGGTGAAACCGGAGAACCCGAGCTCACAATGCTTCTAGCCTAAGGCTAGGCGTAGAAAAAAGATAGACCTAGGCAATAAGTCCGCGGAGCTTCAGCTCCGCGTGCAAAACAGCATCAGTCGGTTCAACCAGGTGAGCACCATCTTCAAACTTGATTACCGGGATGTTGGTTCTGCCAGAAATGGCCTGAGACTTGTCTGCATTCTCTTTGGACTCCTCAACATCAAACAGGTCGTACTCAACGCCCAGGGTGTCAAGAAGTGACTTTGAGCGGCGGCAATCGCTGCACCAGTTCGCGCTATACATCTCGATTTGTGCTGCCATGATTACCTCAATCTCTTGTCGTCTGGAATCTCCAACACACCATCACTGTATTTCAATCCCTCAAGCGATAAAACTACAACATCGGCGACTGAATCAAGGGTTTGCTCCCCAATCCCAACCAGAAAAGCGGCGCCTCCGCGCTGACCAGCAATGAGCCCAGCTGGCGCATCCTCAAACACTGCGCACTCTGCAAGGGGGATGCCAAGTCTCTCGGCGCCAATTAGGTAAGGCTCCGGATCTGGCTTTCCCTTTTTTGCATCATATGCGGTCACCAGGGTTGAAGGAATCGGAATCCCAGCGGCCAGGAGCCTTGCCAGTGCTAACTCTGGACCAGCTCCGGTAACAATGTTCCATTTGCCCTCAGGCAATTGGTCAAGTAAATCCATGGTGCCCTGAAACGCTTGCGTAGTGATGGACTTGTCTAATTCGAGCTGGTTGATGAACTCGTATGCCTCTTGAAACAGCTCGGGTTCCACAAGCTCGCGAACAATGTCACTGGCCCGGCGCCCCATGTAGCTGGCCTTTAGCTCGAAGTTTGGGTGATACTTGTCCCCCCACTCAACCCAAGCCTCAAGGGCTCCAGGCATGGAGTCAACCAAAACTCCGTCGTTGTCAAAAAGTAATCCGGAGACGGATTTATGCATTCAGTATTTTCCTTTAGCTATTGCGCGTAATTGTGGTTCTGTAGATACCGAAAACTGCAAGCCCAAGAAGCACGAGTGCGGGCAGCATATCTTCAAGAAACCATTCGATGGTTGGCGCGACAATCTTAACCTGCTGCTCCAAAGCAGTCATCCCCTCAGACCACTGAGGCCAAGTCGCCAGGTTTGAAATTGCCCCAAACCCCATTATGAAAGCCATTAGGGTCACGACGACACCGAAGACAATCGCCAAAACCAAGTTCAAGTTCACTGCGGCAAGGCCGGTTCTACGTGGTTTTGGGGGAAGCGGGTTGCTAGTTCTTGCCTTGGAGGCGAATTTTGTACCGATGATTATTGAAATCGCGATTACGGACTGGATGATGACCCAAATCCAAACATCGAGGCTGGTTTTTGTTACATCGTAAACAACCAAACCAAAGATGATCGCAATTGCGGTTCCAATAATCGGGCTGGCATAAGCCATGCCGATCGCGCGCTGCAATTTCTGGCGATCTTCATCCACATCCACACCTGGCAGATCTGGAGCGTCAGTTCTAAACACGAACGCCGCAAGAATCACAAAGACAACCAGTGCCGTGGTCAAAATAATCGGCAAATAAACATTCAATAGCCGAAGGCCTATCGGCACATCCTGGGGGTTGTAGCTGTCCCAGGCACCCAAAAAGCTACCGATAGCGAAAATAGCTCCTGCGACAAGTGCCAAGACAACGGCTAGGTTATTCAGTCGGTGAGCACTAATGGCCAGAGCCGAGTCTTCTGTTGCTCTTACTTTTAGGGCAAGCTTCTGGCCTGCCAGTGCACACAAAGCGAACGCGACGATACCAACCAGGAATAGATATATTTCCAGTTGAAATCGAGGTTCCGGGTTCCAGGTATCACCGTTGTCTAAATAGACGGTTCGCTGAGCCAAACTTTGCACGTAGTCGGCGATCATAAACATTAGCCAGGTTGCTATTAGGCCCACCAATGGAGCCTTTATTGCGCGCTTTGCATTAAGAGTCTGCTGCATAGCTAACAGCCTAGACTTACAACATGATTATTGTCATCGGTGAAGCACTTATTGATTTGATTGGCCACGAGGGCACCGACATTAGCTACCAACCGGTAGTCGGCGGTGCAAATGCGAACGTCGCGGTAGCACTAGCGCAAGCGGATATTCCGCAGAAATTTTTGGGCAGAATATCAACCGATGCTTTTGGGCAAATGATTCGCCAGCACCTGGAAACAAACGGTGTTGACCTAAGCCACAGCATTACCGCCAAGGAGCAAACTACCCTTGCCATCGCCACCATCGACACCCAAGGAGTCGCTAGCTACTCGTTTTACATTGAGGGCACTGCGGATTGGGCTTGGACGAGGCAGGAGTTGCCTGACCCGTCATCTCTTGTGAATCTAAATGTCACAGCAGTGCAGTTTGGTTGCCTCACCGCAGCTATTGAACCGGGAAGCACAGTGCTTGCAGGTTGGCTTTCTGAGCTTGCCACTGAAGCAGGCATCACCCTTTCGCACGATTTGAATATCCGTCCTTCGCTGGGGTTTAATCGAGAAAGCGAGCTGGAACGGGTATTGAGATTCAATGAACTGAGTCACATAATCAAAGCTTCAGATGCCGACATTGAGTGGCTATATGACCTTGAGCCAGGTGCCGACCTCTCGACAGTAATAGCGCAGTGGACCCGCGGTGGAAAAACACTCCTGATTACCCGAGGTGGGGACGGGGTCTGCCTGTATCGAGGTCAAGAGGAGATTGATGTGCCAGCCCAAAGTGTCAAGTTAGTTGACACCGTTGGTGCCGGAGATACTTTTATGGCTAATTTCCTGGCCAAGCTGAGTGACTTGGATGCCCTCGGATCCGGGCCCAACGAAAGATTAGGCGCACTCACAAGTGTTCAATTGAGATCAGCGGTTCAATATGGAAATGCAGCGGCTGCGATAGTGTGCGAGCGCAGAGGCTGTCAACCACCCTCAAAAGCAGAAATTACCACGAGGCTGCAAGCCCAGAGATAACCGCCTTCTATCCGAAATTTGTCGGTTGATTGTGACACGCTATAGGCAATGAAACTTAGAAACAACCAGTGGAGTTTTGACTCGAGAGACTTGGTGCGCTCCCAGTGTCCGCATTGCACGATTCTTTCTACGGCCAGGGAGCTTCAAGTTCCCGGTTTGTCTAAATTACTAGATTCCTTTTATGAGCGGCCAGACAACCTGCCAATCCGCTACGGAAACAAGTACGAGGCAGAGCTTGAACAAGAGTTACTGGCAGAACTGGGCAACCTAGTTCAAAAACCTGACAGCTACGCGCAGGAAGACACAGTCTTGCTGATGACAGCGAAGGTTCCCGTGATCTACCAGGGCAGTCTAAGAGGCGGCAGTGGCTCTATGGTATTTTCTGGTAGGCCAGATTTTCTTCTTCGCTCTGACTACAGATTTGCATTTCAGAATGACCGACTAACGGCAATTCAGCAAGGGGGTGTGATCTCCGGATACACCGCATGGGATGTGAAGCTCTCTAAGACTGCAAAGCCTGACTATCAGGTGCAGGTTGGGCTTTATTTGGATGTTCTACAAGAGATTGACATGTGCGCATTGGGCACTCATGGCCTCATTCTCGGCGATCGCAGCATTGCTGAATTTGACGCAGAAGTTCTTAGCGCTGTAATGCAGGCAAAACGTGAGGCCTACTTGGATGAAGTGAGTCTGGTTCTAAACAACCTTCCTGGGTCGATTGCTGACCTTGGTGAACTGATTTGCAACGCCACAAGCTACTGCCAAATGTGCGAATATCCAAACCTTTGCGCTCACCAGAGAGTCGAGCTGAATCACCTGCAGCTAGTAGCGGGGATATCCAAAAACCAAGTTGAGTCTCTACGAACCGTCGGAGTTGACACCGTTAGGGGTTTAGCTGGTTTCATCGGAAGCAACGGAACGCTGAGTGAAGAAAAAATAGCAGTCTTGTCCCGGCAGGCCAGGCTCCAACAGCACACTTATGACACTGGTGAACACGTTTATGAGATCAAAAATCAAGAGCCGCTAGACCTATTGCCACAGGAGAGCTTGGGAGACCTATTCTTCGACCTAGAGGGCTTCGCTTTTTCTAAACTCGAGGGCGGAATTGAATACTTGTTTGGATATATGACAATCGATGGAATCGAGGAGTTTCACTACACCTGGGCTGACTCTCGAGAAGCCGAAAAGGAGTCATTTGAGAAATTTGTGAGGTTTTTGCTCGCGAGGCTTGCCAAATATCCAAACCTTAAGGTTTACCACTATGCCAACTACGAATTAGCTGCGTTGCGAAGGCTCGCAAAGCGTCACAAGGTCATGGAAACTGACGTGGAGCAACTGATTTCAGGGGGAGTCTTTATCGACCTATACAACGTCGTGAAGGCTTCGCTGGTCATCTCCCAGGAAAGCTACTCAATAAAGAAATTAGAAAACTACTATGAGTTTGATCGGTCAGCAGACGTAAAGGAAGCCATGGGTTCCATGGAGTACTACGACCAGTACCTGTCACTTGTTGACTCCGAGCCAGACCAGGCGGAAATGCTAAAGCGCCAGGTGCTCAACTACAACCAAGATGATTGTGTCAGCACACTGGCGCTTTGCAGGTGGCTAAGAAGCCTTTAGTAGTCTGAAAGATCCATTGGGATTCCTGGACCAAAAGTAGTTGCCACCGAGCCCTTGATCAGGTACTTACCCTTTGAAGTTGAAGGCTTTAGTCTGACGACCTCTTCCATTGCAACATTCAGGTTCTCGGTTAGCTTCTCGCTGGAGAAGTTGGCCTTACCAACGATGAAGTGAAGGTTTGACTGCTTGTCAATTCGGAACTCAATACGTCCACCCTTGATGTCGGTCACAGCCTTAGCTGTGTCCATGGTTACGGTTCCGGTCTTTGGGTTTGGCATTAGGTTACGAGGACCTAGAACCTTACCCAACTTGCCGACCTTACCCATTAGGTCGGGCGTCGCAACCGCAGCATCGAAGTCGGTCCAGCCGGCCTCAACCTTTGCGATTAGCTCGTCAGAACCAACCTCGTCTGCACCGGCTTCGCGAGCAGCGTCAGCTGCCGCGCCGTTTGCAAACACGATTACCTTTGCAGTCTTTCCAGTTCCGTTTGGCAGCGAGACGGTGCCACGGATCATCTGGTCAGCTTTTCTTGGGTCAACACCAAGCTTCAGAGCAACCTCAATTGTTGAGTTGGTCTTCTTGCCTGCGATGTCGATTGCTAGGGCTGCTGCCTCCGCTGTGGAGTAGAACTTGCCCTCTTTGATCTTTGCTTTTGCCTCTGTATAGGCCTTTGAGCGTTTTGCCATGCTGCTATTCCTTTCGGTCACAGTAGTGGTTTATGGGGCGCTAACCCCTCCCACGACTACTTTGGTTATTTAGAGCTCAGTGGTGATTCCCATTGAGCGAGCGGTGCCGGCGATGATCTTCGCAGCTGCGTCGATATCGTTGGCGTTTAGGTCTGACATCTTTGCCTCAGCAATGGTGTGAACCTGCTCTTTGGTTAGCTTCCCGACCTTTTCGGTGTGAGGTGTACCAGATCCCTTAGCCACTCCAGCTGCCTTTTTGATTAGCTCGGCTGCAGGAGGTGTCTTCAGGATGAAGGTGAAGCTACGGTCTTCATACACGGTGATCTCTACTGGAACAACATTGCCGCGCTGATCTTGCGTTGCGTTGTTGTATGCAGTACAGAACTCCATGATGTTCACACCGTGCTGACCTAGTGCAGGTCCGATTGGTGGGGCTGGGTTAGCAGCGCCTGCCTGGATCTGAAGCTTAATCAGACCGGTGATCTTCTTTTTGGGTGCCATTTTGTCTTTTCTTTCCTTAGTTCAGCGGACCGACCTGGTCAAAGGCCAGTTCCACTGGAGTCTCGCGTTCGAATAGTGATACCAAAACCGTAACCTTGCCGCTTTCTGGCTTGATTTCGGAGATTGTTCCTGGAAGTCCGGCAAATGAGCCGTCCTTGATCAAAATGCTTTCGCCGATCTTGAAGTCGATGTTTACAGGGATAGACCTTGGCTTCACCTTGCCACCTGAAGCCAAAACAGCTGCCTTGGCGTTCTTGACCTCTTCGGTCTCCTCAGGAGTGAATAGCGGCTTGAGCATATCAAATGCCTCGGCTGGCCTGAGTGGGGTTGGGTGCTGGGAGTTACCTACAAAGCCTGTGACTGCGGGTGTGTGACGAACAAGCGTCCAGCTGTCTTCGTTCATTTCCATGCGGACTAAAACGTAACCCGGGATTCGAACCTTTGAGACTAACTTGCGCTGACCATTCTTGATTTCAATGGACTCTTCCATTGGAACCTCGATCTGCAAAATGTCATCGCCACCGGCAAGTGCTGCCATCCGGGTCTGAATGTTTTGCTTAACGCGTCGCTCGTAGCCGGCGTATGAGTGAACCACGTACCACTTGCCTGGCTGCTCGCGAAGCTCCTCGCGGAACTTGCGGTATGGGTCCTCTTCTTCAACTTCTGCCACCGGAGCAACTTCTTCAGCTGCTGGCTCTTCGATGTGTAAACCGTCCATCTCGTGTTCAGCCTCATCGGCAGCCTCGGCTAGATCGGTTGCATCTAGGTCTACATTTTCGTCAACCGCTGGTTCGCCGATTTCTACTGGCTCACCCTCGGTGACATCACTGAAATTCAAATCTGACAATTTCTTTCCTCTTATCCTGCGAACACAAAGGTCACGACATTTAGGAACACCCAGTCAAGCCCGGAGATTATTAGCATGACCACTGCAACGAAGCCAAGGACGACTCCTGTGTAGTTGATCAGCTCCTTGCGGGTAGGGGTAGTTACCTTGCCTAGTTCAGCAAGTACTTGGCGCACGAATAGCGTTACGCGCTGGAAAGGGTTCTTTGTTTTAGCGGAATCGGCTTTCGCCTTTTCGACTAAATCTTCTGAAGCCTTTTCGTTCTCTTCTGCCAACTTGACCTTCTTTCTTACGCAGGGCGGACAGGACTCGAACCTGCAACCTGCGGTTTTGGAGACCGCTGCTCTACCAATTGAGCCACCGCCCTATGTGACACCGCCATCAACCGCTAACAGGCACAAGGCTTGGTTTCGAGTGCCACCTGAGCAAGACACACTTCTAGATTGAATCTATTTAAGTGAGTTTTGACAGATTAGTTTTCGGCAGATGTCAACTGAAGTAAGTGTAGGGGGTTAATTCACGCAGTGCAACGGGCATTTCCCCGACCAATCGCACATTCCACAACTATTCTTGAACTATGTCTCATTCAAGAATTTCAAAGCATATCTCCGCAATCGCAGAATCGGCAACCCTAAAGGTGGACAGCAAGGCGAAAGCCTTGATTGCCCAGGGCAGGCCAGTCATCTCCTACGCAGCCGGTGAGCCAGACTTTCCAACACCTCAGCACATCGTTGAGGCTGCAGCCATAGCGGTACGAGACCCAAAGAACCACCGCTACACCCCTGCTGCAGGCCTGCCTGAAATGAAAGAAGCGATCGCTCAAAAGACGCTTCAGGACAGTGGCACAGAGGTCAAACCCAACCAGATAATCGTCACCAACGGTGGCAAGCAAGCGGTCTATCAGGCGTTTCAAGTAATCATCGATGACGGTGATGAGGTTCTGGTGCCGGCCCCCTACTGGACCACATACCCGGAGGCAATCAAGCTCGCCGGAGGCAAGCAGGTGGATGTTTTTGCCGGTGCGGACCAGGGCTATAAGGTCACAGTCGAGCAGCTAGAAGCCGCCTACACCTCAAAAACTAAGGCGCTTCTAATCTGCTCTCCCTCGAACCCAACCGGTGCGGTGTTCTCGAAAGACGAGCTTGCGGCAATTGGTAATTGGGTGGCGTCAAAGGAAAATCTCTGGGTCATCACAGATGAAATTTACCAAAACCTGGTCTACGAGGGCATCACGGCTCACTCGATCACTGAGTTGGTTCCTGAGATTCAAGACCGCACCATCATGGTCAACGGTGTAGCCAAGAGCTACGCCATGACCGGCTGGCGCCTGGGCTGGATGATCGCACCCGATGATGCGGCAAAGGCTATTGGAAACCTCCAGTCTCACCTAACCTCAAATGTCTCGAACATCTCTCAGCGCGCCGCAATTGCTGCCCTGACTGGAGATCAAGAACCAGTAAAACAAATGCTTGTGGCTTTTGACAGAAGAAGAAAGCTGGCTGTTTCCGAGCTAAACAAGATCCCTGGAATCATGACGCCGAATCCGCAGGGCGCCTTCTATGTCTACCCGGATGTCGCCGGCCTGCTTGGAAGAACTTGGGCGGGCAAGCAAATAAGCACCTCCCTAGAGCTAGCAGACTTGATTCTCGATGAGGCCGAGGTTGCAATGGTTCCGGGCGAGGCATTTGGTCCAAGCGGCTACCTGAGACTTAGCTATGCGCTTGGTGATGACCAACTGCTCGAAGGCATCCAGCGACTGCAAAAATTGTTCAGCTAAAACCCAATCAGGTTGGGTTCGGGGATCAAATTAATGCCCCATCTCGCGGAAACTCGCTCCTGAATCAGCCTTGCTAATTCAAGAATTTCTCTGCTTGTGGCACCGCCCCGGTTGGTTATAGCAAGCGCGTGCTTATTGGAAATCGCCGCTTTAGAACCTGGAATCGAGTAGCCCTTTGGAAAACCGGCTTGTTCGATTAGCCAGCCGGCCGAAAGTTTCACATGGGTTCCATCGGGCATCTTCCAGTGCTGAATCTGTTCAGGAAATTCCGTTAGCTTGGTGATGCTTACCAGCGGATTTGTGAAGAAGCTCCCACAACTTACGCTGTCTGGATCTTCTTCCTTCACAACCATCCCCTTCGAGCTTCTTAGCTCTAGGGCTGTGTCGCGAACCTGACGAAGCGGTAACTGAGACCCGTACTCTGCGCCGACCTGCTCAGTGATTTGACCCGATGCCATTGGGACGCTGAGCCCATCAAGTTTTTGAAGCCTAAATTCAACCCAGCCGATGATGCCATTGAGGCCGTGCTTCAGGGCACTATCGCGGTATGAGAAATCGAAAAAGCTGGCGAGCTGTATTTCAACCTTGCCCGTTTCCTGATCTAGAAATTCAACCTGCGTGATTACCTCTGATACTTCTTGGCCGTAGGCGCCAACATTCTGAACCGGTGTCGCTCCGGTGCTGCCAGGTATTCCACTCATTGCTTCGATGCCGGCGTAGTCATTGGTTACTGCCCACTCCACGAACTCGTCCCAAGGGTGTCCAGCTTGAACCTGAACCAAAATGTAATCCTCATGCTCGGACACAATTTCGATTCCGCGATTGGCAACCAAAAGCACATTCAGATCACTTACATCATCGGCGAACACGATGTTGGAACCCCCGGCTAAAACCTGGAATTTCTCTTCTGTTTCCCAAAGCTCAAGGGTTTTGTCATATAGCTGCTGGGTGTTTGAACAAGTGATTATTTGCTTTGGCTTGCCCCCGACCCGCATTGTCGTTAGAGCAGAAAGTTCCTTCGGGTAACCCTCGCTCAAAGCTGAACCCAAACCTGGGCTTTTCCCAAAACCGTGGTGTCCGCGAAGCTGGTTTGCAAATCGACCCTGACCTTCGCAGCCTCTAATTCAATAACAGCAACTGTGGCGGTGACTTTCAAGGCCGCCGAATCACTAGCTGGGACTACCACGGGCTTGGTGAAACGAACGCCGTATTCGATGACCTTGCCAGCGTCTGCCAGCCATGAGACAACCGGTTCAATTGAAATACCCATGGTGAGCATGCCGTGAGCAAGAACTCCGGGTAACCCAACAGCCGCCGCGACATCGTCGCGGTAATGGATTGGGTTGAAGTCTCCGGAAGCTCCTGCATACCTGACCAGCGAATCCCTGGTCACGCTGTAGGTCTTTTCGGCAATCACATCGCCAACGCTCAGTTCGCCAATTTCAGGCATCTGCTCCCCTAACTACCAAGGTCGAGATAGCCGTACAAACTCTTTTTTCCTCTTCGTCGAAAATTTCAGTGTCAAAGACGACCATGTGGTTCCCGCCAAGGGATTTCACGCTGGCTACTGAAAGTTCGCTGGTGAGCAGGTCTCCGGCGATTATGGGCCTGTCATAGACAAATTTTTGCTCACCGTGGACAACCCTGGAGAAATCAAGTTCCGCCTCGGGGTCCTGAATCACGAGCTTTAGACCAAACTCCTGCAAAACAATTGGGAAAGTGACCGGGGCAACTAGGTCTTTATGACCGGCTTCATGCGCAGCTGCCAAGTCCATTGACTCCTCGCTCGCAAAAGTAGCTCTGGCAAATTCGCGCAGTTTTTCTCGCCCAACCAGATACGGCTTGGAACGCGGATACCGCTTACCTTGAATGTTTGGATTAACCATGCCTAAAGGCTAATGCCTTGGTAGCGGGGGCGGGACTCGAACCCGCGACCTCACGATTATGAGCCGTGCGCTCTAACCACCTGAGCTA
>DGPE01000004.1:0-12081 GCA_002390305.1 Micrococcales bacterium UBA4448
CGGCAAATGGTTTGGCCTGCCGCTTTGGATGATCGATAAGTTCACAAACAACTTCTTCAGAGGGGCCCTGCTTCGCTGGACAATCAAGAGACACAAGCCCGACATCCTGCATGCACTTGAGCTTCAAAATGCCGGTTATGTGAGCTTGAGCGCACTTTCAAAGCACAAGCCCGAGGGACTCCGCTTTATTGCCACCAACTGGGGCAGTGACATCTTCTGGTTTCAAAGATTCCCTAAGCACAGGGCTAAATTGCAGGCTTTACTGAAATTGGCAGATGCTTATTCAGCAGAATGCCACAGGGACGTGGCATTGGCAAGAGAGCTAGGTTTCACTGGCGAGGCACTACCGGTAATTCCAAACGCCGGTGGTTTCTCAAAAGCTGACCTCTCGATGCCGCGACTTCCACCAGATGAGCGCAGGACTATAGCCCTAAAGGGATACCACGGCTGGGTGGGAAGAGCCAAGGTTTCACTTGAAGCGGTCAGAGAATTGGCAAAAGAACTTGGTGACTATAAGTTCGTTGTCTATTCAGCAAACAGATCGGTGATCAAGCTCGCAAAGCAAGTGGGCCAAGACACCGGGCTTGACATTATCGCTCATGCTAAGGGCTCACTCAGTCACCAGCAGGTGCTGGAGCTATTTGCTAAATCAAAGATATATGTTGGGTTATCTGAAAGCGATGGCATCAGCACCTCAATGCTTGAAGCCATGGCCATGGGTGCTATTCCTGTTCAAACATCAACAGCTTGCTGTGATGAATGGTTTAAAGATTCAGGGGTTGCGGTGAGAGAAATCACTGTTCAAGCAGTAAAGACTGCCATTCAACAAGGGTTGGTATTGTCTGAAGACCCTGACAACTCTAAGACCAACCGCAAGACCATAGAGCTCAAGGCCAATGCAGAAGACGTGCAGAAGATTGCTCTCACCTTCTACAACTGAAGCCTGCCTAATCAAAACAAGGGTTTACACGTTGATACCTTCGCCTTTCAAACCCGAATGTGAAAAGATTACGCATGGTCTCATCCACTGCAGCAACCCCGGCAGAGTACTTATCCTCGCTGCCTGAGGACAAGGCTGAGGTGCTGATAGTTGTCAGGCAGCTGTTGCTAGATAACCTCCCAGAGGGGATTGAAGAGAGTATGAACTTTGGAATGCTCTCTTATGAGATTCCTCTTGCCACCTACCCCATTACCTATAACAAGCAACCTTTGATGTTTGCTGCCCTGGCTGCCCAGAAGCACTACTTCTCCCTCTACCTGAACTCCATTTATGGTTTTGACCAGATCCGAGATCAGTTTGAAGCTGAATACCTAGCGACAGGCAAGAAATTAGACATTGGCAAGGTGTGTATTAGGTTCAAGACATTAGCTGATCTGCCACTGGATGTTGTTGGCCGGGCTGTGTCGGTAATAACAGTCAAAGACTTCATTGCCAACTACGAAGCACTTAGGCCCGAGCGCAAATAACTACCAGTAACAGTCAGTAACAATGCAATTTGTTAGCTCACACTGTGTTGGGGTAGTAGTAATCACTGGAGGCCTCACATAGGTTGCTCCAGCTTCACAACAACAAAAGGAACTAAATGTCGGTCACAGACCAGCTACTTCAAAACAACAGAGAATATGCCAAGAACTTCAGCGGCCCGCTGCCGCTACCACCCGCCAAGAACATTGCCGTCTTGGCATGCATGGATGCGCGCATCAACGTTTATGGCGTGCTGGGCCTTGAAGAGGGTGAGTCTCACGTTATTCGCAACGCCGGAGGCGTTGTGACAGCAGATGAGATCAGGTCTCTAGCTATTAGCCAGCGATTACTAGGCACCAAAGAGATAGTTCTTATTCACCACACCGACTGCGGCATGCTCACCTTCACAGACGATGAGTTCAAAGCTGGCATCCAAAAAGAGACCGGTGTTAAGCCCGAATGGGCCGCTGAAGCATTCAGTGATCTTGCAGAAGACGTCAGGCAGTCAATCCACAGAATCAAATCATCTAAGTTCATCCCACACACCGACCAGGTTCGTGGATTCATCTTTGATGTTGCAACTGGGCTCTTGGAAGAAGTTCAGTAGAGCCTGAAGGGGCACCTGCAAAAAACACGGAAACGCTGCTGTGGAACTGACCAATTGCCTTGCTAGTTGAGGTTCTGCTGGAATCAGCTTTGTTGTTACCGGAACCGTGCTCGCGCTTGCTGCGACCGTAGACGCTGTTTCAAGAAAGCGCGGCTGCTAATTTGCGTCTAGGGCATTTTTCGAGCGATCACTTCTGCGCTTGGCCTGCTGTTCAGGATCGGGGACTGGAACCGCTGCAATGAGACGCTTGGTGTAATCCTGAGTTGGGTTTCTCAGAATCTCATCCTTCGGACCCTGCTCCACGATCACACCGTGCTGCATCACCGCGATTCTGTCACTCAGTAGGTCAACCACAGCGAGGTCGTGGGAAATAAACAGCGTCGCGAACTGCTGTTCCTTTTGAATCTCTTGCAGTAGCTCTAGGACCCTTGCTTGAACCGAAACGTCAAGCGCGCTGGTGGGTTCATCTGCGACCAGCAATTTGGGGCTCAATGCCAGTGCCCGAGCGATGCCGATTCGCTGCCGCTGTCCCCCGGAGAGCTCATGTGGGTAGCGGTTTCTGTAGGAACGTGGCAGTTCCACCATATCCAGCAGTTCACTTACTCGGTCGGTTAGCTCCTTTTGGCTCCAACCAGCCAGCAATAGCGGCTCTGCAATGGACTGACCAACCGGCCAACGCGGGTTAAGCGAGCTGCCCGGATCCTGAAACACGATTCCGATCTCACGTCGAATTGCCATCAATTCTTTTTGCTTGCGTCCGGTGAGTGGCTTTTCATTGATTGTCAGATCGCCGCTCTTGATTGGAAGGAGGCCAACCACGGCTCGGCCGATGGTGGTCTTTCCCGAGCCTGACTCACCTACCAGGCCTAAAACTTCACCCGGGTAAATCTCCAGATTGATGTCGCTTGCCGCCTTGAAGGCAGGGACCCTGCCCCGCTTTGGATATTCGATGTTGACGTTTTTCAAACTCAGGGTTGGCCTCTGGCCAGTTCGGTCGATGACCGGCTTGAGGTCGGCGGATCCCAGGTGTGGGACGGCGGCCAGGAGGTCTTTGGTGTACTGGTGGCTGGGTTTGTTGAACACCTGCTTGGTGCTGCCTGACTCAACAACAATGCCGTCCTTCATCACGATCATGTGATCGCTGAGATCGGCCACGACACCCATGTCGTGGGTGATCAGAATTACTGCCGAGTTGAGACGCTTGTTTAGATCTCGAATAAGGTCCAAGATTTCTGCTTGAACCGTTACGTCTAAGGCGGTGGTTGGCTCGTCGGCCACCAGCAACAGCGGGTCACAGGAGATTGATTGAGCAATCATGGCTCGCTGTCGTTGCCCACCCGACAGCTCATGAGGGTAGGAATTGAAAGCCTTTTGAGGGTCTGGCAATTCCACCATTGTCAGCAGCTCTAGGGCACGTTCCCGAGCCTTCGCCTTCGTCATCGACTGGTGGTGGACCTGAAGAGTCTCTACGATTTGGAATCCGACCGTGTAGACCGGGTTCAGCGCTGTCATTGGCTCTTGGAAAATAACCGCTATTTCTTTTCCTCGAACTTGGCGCAATCGCTTCTTGTCTGCACCGATTAACTCTTCACCCTGCAGCTTGACCGAACCCGAGGCTCTGCCGTTCACAGGAAGTAGCCCGAGCAAGCTCATGGCCGAGGTTGACTTACCGGATCCAGACTCGCCCACAATCGCCAACACTTCACCGGGGCGAACCTTGAAATTCACACCTGAGGCCGCCATGATCCACTCGCCATCGACCCAGAAGTCTATGGAAAGCTCATTGGTCTCAATGATTGGCTTAGATTCCAACGCGAGCCCCCTGAATTGATGCCAAAGTATTCACATGGAAGTTTTTCACTCTCGGTTTTCCCGAGTTCTGGCCGGGGTTAGCGTCGGCATTCTGGCGCTGTCCTGGTTTGTTGGCAGCATCGGCCAAGGCGTTAGCGCTGCCCTTGGGACGCTTCCAATCGTGATGCTTTTTAGCTACCTGGCGATTATTGTGTTCTGGCTTCCAAAGGTTCAAGTCGAAGCAGACCTGGTTCGCATCAACAACATCTTCCGCGAGCACACCGTGAGCTTCAGTGCAATTAAGCGAATCGACACGCGCTTCGCGCTGACCATCTTCACTGCTACCAAAAAATACAGCGCCTGGGGGGCTCCAGCGCCGGGTCGTCACGCCAGCATTTTCGCCTCCAAGGATGAGGGCTCTCACCTGCCGGAAAGTACCTACCTTGCCGGAACGGTTAGGCCCGGTGATTTGATCAACACTGATTCTGGTGCTGCCGCCGCCCACATTAGAAGACTTTGGGAACGCAGGTCCAGCGTTGAGGAGCTTGAGACCAGCAGAATTTACTGGCCCAGGGTTGCGACCCTGGCCATTCTGCTGGTGGTTAATGCATTTATTTAGGGTCATTAGTTACCCCTGCGCTTAGCAATTAGCTGCTTTAGGTCGTGAAGTGCGCCTTCATTCCTTGGCAGTCGGCGCTGACGTGGGTCGAAGGCATCGCGCAGGCCGTCACCGATGAAGTTGATCGCCAGAGCAATAATCACAATGAATAGACCTGGATACCAGAACAACCATGGCCTTGTCTTAAAAGCCTCGTTGTATTCGCTGATGATTTGACCAAGTGAAATATCCGGCGCCACAATTCCAAACCCAAGGAAGCTCAGCGAAGTTTCAATCAGGATTGCAGCAGCCATTAGCAGGGTTGCGTTTACGACAATCACGCCGATTGTGTTTGGAAGAATATGCCTAAAGATGATTCGGAAATTTGAGGCGCCGGCAACCCTCGCGGCATCCACGAATTCGCGCTCCCTGAGAGCCAGGAACTCGGCTCGCACCAGCCTGGCAAGACCGGTCCAAGCCAGCGCGCCAAGCAACAGGGCCAAGCTAATGGCATCGCCACCAAAGTTTCTGCTGAGCACGGCACCGACCACCAAAAGCGGGAGAATGATTACAACATCGGTGGCACGCATTAGGAAAGTGTCAATCTTGCCACGGAAGAAGCCGGCTATTGATCCAACCACTGTTCCGATCAGGGTCGAAATTATCCCAACAATCAACACAACGGTGAGTGACTGCTGAATTCCGCGCATGACCCGGGCAAAAATGTCCTTGCCGAGGGTGTCCTGACCGAATGGGTGCTGGCCCGGGTCAAACGGCCAGAGCTGCATCGTTGGAGCTCCCCCGGGGTTCTGCACATCGTAGTTTTCATACCAGTTGTATTGCCACCAGCCGGGGACTCTCAGACCGTCAACGGTCAGCCTGCCAGTCGCGGCATCGGCCACCAGGTTGCCACTTCCACCAATCACGGTTCCAACCGAGGTAAAGGCAAGCAGGGTAATGGCAAGCAAAACAATTAGGGAGGTGACGGCCGCCTTGTGTCGCAGGAACCTGCGACGAACAATCGTGCCGAGCGAAAGACCCTCGGTTTCGCGCTGCTCGATAGTGATTTCCCGATTTAGCTGGGTCTCATCAACTGGTTTCTTCTTGGCCATTAGCTGATCCTGATCCTCGGGTCTAGCGCGCTATAAAGCAGGTCGGCAATCAAGTTACCGATCACTGCCATGAGCCCAACAATCATTACGTAACCCATCACCAGGTTCACGTCAACAGCATTCAGGCCCCGAATGAATAGCGCGCCCATACCGTTCCAGGCGAAAACCTTTTCCGTGATTACCGCACCACCAATCAAAGCTGTGATGTCAACCGGAACAATGGTGGCAATCGGAAGCAGCGCGTTGCGCATAGCGTGACGAACCACCACCGTTCTCTCATTCAAACCCTTAGCCCTGGCGGTCCGGACGTAATCCTGGTTCATGACCTCCAACAGCGAGGCCCTTGCATACCGGGTGTAGCCAGCAACTGAGATGATCAGTAGCGCAGCTGTTGGAAGAATCAGGTGGGCATAGCTGTCAAGCATGTCCAGCCACATGTTGTCCTGACGCTTCACCGATGGCGTCACCGCACCTATTGTCGAGATGTAACCGTTGTTCAGGGGAATCAGGTCCAGATATGTGGTCCAGTACTGCAGCGCCTCGTCGATCACGAGCACCAGTCCAGCCAGGCCACCGGTGATTCCGGCGGCCCTGGCGATCTCGCGCCTGCCGTCGCCGCCAAAAATTAGCCCCAGCCCCACGCCAATTGCAACCATAATCAAAATCGCTAGTGCAATACCCAAGAAGCCCTCTACATAGAAGAAGAGGTACTGGCCAGGCAACCACATCGCTGCAGCAACCAGCGCCATGCCTGCCACGATTATCACGCCGCGCTTTTGGCCGAAGCCGATTGACAGAAGCAGCACAACACCTGCAAACATCAGCGTCACCAAAACAATGCCGACAACACCAAGCGATGGGTACTTCAGCCACTGGGTGGCATTTAGGAAAATCATTACGATAACTGAAAGGCCAATGGCCCCTACGAAGCTTTGAGTCTTGGCCCGCAGGCCGCCGCCGATTACTCCGGTCACCGCAACAGCCACCAGCAGCGCTATGGCGGTCATGGCCGCCGGGGGAATTACCGGCTCCTCCAAGAACCGGTTGAACTGGATGGCACCGAACTCCTTTAGAAGTACTGCCACCCAAAAAATTGGAAGTGAGTAGAAAATAAAAGCGAAGAAGGTCACGGTGTAGTCGTAACCGGAATACTGTCGCAGGGCAGTGGTCATACCGATGGCGATACCAATGATGATCGACAGAATCGTTGCCAATGTAATCAACTGCACAGTCGCCGCAATCGCACCTGCCAACGCTTCAGTAACCGGTATTTCTGCCCTTGACACTGCAATCCCAAGATCACACTGACCAATCAGGCAACCGGCGGCACCGCCGAGCCAGTAGAAGTACCGCACAGCTGGCGGGGTGTCCAGCATCAGCAGGTCACTAAGGTATTGAATCTTGAATTGAACATCGGGGTCGCGCGAGCCTCTTAGCTCAAGCAGCGGGTCCCCGGAAATGGCTGTCAGCTGATAAACAATAAAGGACGCGACCAGCAACACCAATAGTGTTGCCGCAGCGCGACGAACAATAAAACTCAGCATCTTTGCCCTGTATCTATCCAGCAGAGAACGGGGGCCGCCACCAAAGGTGGCGACCCCCGAACTGCTATGTGACTAGATTAGCCCGCGGTTGGGGTCCAGTCCCAGAAGTTCCAGAAGTAATAAGGAACCAATAGGTTTGGATCGATCTCCGAGACTGACTTGTCCCACCAGGTTAGACCTGGGAACTGGAAGATGGTGATGTTGTAAGCATCCTTGGCCAGCTCTGCCTCAATTGCGAGGCGGATTCGTAGCTGGTCTTCCGTCTTAACGGCAACGTTCAGCTCTTCGAGCAGACCGTCAACGGTCTCGTTGTCGTAACCGGTCCAGTTGGATGGACCTTCCAGGGTTAGGTACTGGTCGTCACCGGACACTGCCAATGACGTAGCTGCCCACGCGAAGATAGTTGCATCGTGAGGGTTGATTTGTGGGTAGACGTTCTCCGTGAATGCCCAGTTTGGCTCTGATTCTGAGACCACGTTGAATCCGGTCTGAGAAGCAGAAAGAGCAATCAGTTCAAACTCCTGTCCACGACGAACGTTGCCCTCTGGGAACCAGAACTCAACATCGATTGGAGTAGAGACGCCAGCCTCTGCAAGCAGTGACTTAGCCAGTTCGCGGTTTTCTTCGTCAGTACCTAGGTACTGTGCGTAGTTAGCCTCAGCTTCGTCGTAGCCATTAGAACCAGGAACGAAGAGCACCGAGGTGCGCAGCTTCGCTGATGGGTTTAGTGGCTTGATTAGCTTCTCGATAATCTCGTTTCGAGGAACCGATAGTAGGAACGCCTGGCGAACCTTCAGGGCCTTTGCCTCGTCGCCACCATAACTAGCTGGGTCGAATGGACCGCCGTTGTTTCTAGATAGGTCAACATGCTCGTAAGCAGCTTCCTCAGAAGATGCGTACTCAGCGTTGGTAAGAGCCTGCACCAGCTGCAACACGTCAGCGGTTGGCTGACCGGATGCAATCTGAACCTCACCGTTGTCAACTGCCTGAATTGCAGCAGTTGAGTCATCAATCTGACGGATGGTGATTCGCTCGTACTTTGGCTTTGGTCCCCAGTTGTATAGCGGGTTCACCACGTGTGTGGAGTACTGCTCTTCAACTAGCTCTTCTAGAACGTAGGGTCCTGAAGATAGGTAAGCAAGTGGGTTGTCTGGGGTATTGGTGAAGGAGTATCCCTCGTTCCAGACAGTTGCAACCTCAGCCATGAAAGCGTCATCGCCATTCACTACCGCGTCGATAAGAGCCTGCTTGGCGGTGGCTGCATCAGTGATGTCTGAGTGTGCCATCATCACGGTTCCGTGCGCTGAAACACCAATACCGAACTGCAGCTCCCAGTCAACATACTGAACGTCGTACTCGAAAGTGATCGAGTTGCCGTCAATTGTTGGCAGCTTCGAAGCAAGCGTGTCCCTGGGTGCTGCGTGAGCAAAGACGTATGAGCCGTCTTCATTTTTGTAGTAACCGAAGGTTGTTACCCATGCAAGCATCATGTCTGCGCCGTCAATGGCAGTTCCGTCAGACCATACAACGCCGTCGTTGATGGTGTACTTAACTGTCAATGGGTCTTCAACAACAATTTCATAGCTACCGAACTCGGTGTTCTTAACCAGAGCTGGAGCGCTGTCGTAGTAGTTGAAACCAGAGCTTGTTAGGTAGTCCGTTAGCGTGTTACCAACGTTGTTACCGGCAGCACTACTGGTGTTGAAAGTATCGATGATATCGTTCCAGCCGACAGTTATTTGAGGTGCTAGATCCTCATACCATTCGGCTGTAGCGGCACTTTCGGAGGGGCTCGCTGTTGGGGTTAGCTCCTCTGTAGCTGCACATCCTGAGATGGTCAGCGCAAAAGCAGCAGCACTTGCAACAAGAGCTGTTCCGCGGAATGTTTTCATGTTTCTCCTTTTTAATGCGGGTCTGACGCAAGGCGGACGCAGTGCGCAGACCTTTACTTTATTCCTCTAAAAAGCAGAAAACACAGCTTAGTGTTCCAATTGCGTAACAAATGGAATCGCCCAAAAAATTACCGTCACTACAATCTTTAGATCCTTCTAAGGTTTGGTACTTTTCCCGTTATCAGCAGGCCGTAGCACCTACCGCTACGCAGTGCTCTGATCGTTGATCATTGAGCTCCCATGAAAGCGCCTTAGACCACGGGATGAATTCGCTGCAGCCCGATAACTACCTAGTGGTTATGACATCTTCTTTTGAGCTCTACCTGCCGTTGCTTTCACTTGCTCTCTATGTCCAAAAGAGCTAACGGGAAGGTATTGTTCAAGCACACAGTTCGAGAGCTGAGGGTTTGTTGAAATGACCACAAAGATCGCCGTAATCGGATCTGGTTGGAGAGCCCACTTCTTTTTGAAGTTAGCGCTTTTGATGCCAGAGCGATTCCAAATTGTCGGATGGGTGGTGAGGTCAAGCTCTGAGCAAGATTTTCCCGTGAAGCGCTACCAGAGCCTCAGTGACCTAATTGCAAGTGAGGCACCCGATTACATAATCAGCGCGGTGAGTTGGGAGTCAAGCCCAGAGGTGCTCTCAGCTGCTGCTGCAGCCAAAATCCCCGTTTTGTCAGAAACCCCGCCAGCGCCAGATCTTGCTGGACTCGAGAAGCTCTGGCAGGCGGTTGGCAGCTCACATTTGGTTCAGGTTGCTGAGCAATATCCAAAGCTGCCAATGCATGCCGCAAGGCTTGCAATTGCGAGCGCCGGAGAAATAGGTGAGGTCACTCAAGTTCAGGTCTCCTCAACCCACGGCTACCACGCGGTGGCACTGATGCGGGCATTCCTAAATGCAGGCTTTGGTCCGGTGACTGTTCAAGCGCAGGCCTTCAGCGCACCCTTGGTTGACCCGCTTTCTAGGGCTGGGTGGAATAACGACCTGTCAGAACAAACAGCAGGAAATGTTTTGGCGACAATTGACTTTGGTGATGGCAAGTCTGGGCTCTATGACTTCACCG
The DNA here is from genome assembly GCA_002390305.1 of Micrococcales bacterium UBA4448. GTDB lineage: Bacteria > Actinomycetota > Actinomycetes > Actinomycetales > Microbacteriaceae > Aquiluna. Next base: position 10,074 of record DGPE01000004.1, read on the forward strand.
ATAACCAATGGCACAACCAACTTCGACACCGAAGGCTTACTGTTAGAGGCTCCAGGGGTGAGATTTCAGATCTTGATTGCATCAGGCTGGTTGATGGGCCTGCTATCACCAGTTCCACGCTCAATCGCTATCAGTTGGGTCATGACCTGAACCTGGACGGTCATGACACCGAACACATTTCCTTTGATGGCCAAGTTGTTTTTAGAAACCCTTTTGTTGGGCTTCGACTGATGGATGAAGAGATAGCCATTGCAAGCCTGATGGTTGAAATGGCTGACTGGGTTTTAGGTTCAGCTCCTGCGCCATACCCCTTGGCTCAAGCCTCCCAGGACCACCTGGTGTCGCTTGCAATCGATGAGTCGGTCAGCACCGACAAGCCCGTGAAGACACCTCTAATGCCCTGGGGCAAATAGAGTCCGCACAAACCCAACGTCCTGCGCTGAGCTAGCTTGCCTCAGCTACTAAAAAAAGTTTTTCCAAAACGGGAAGAAAGCTGCCCGCTGTAGGATTCTAGAGATATGGAAATCGAATCTGAAATAGCGAAAAGGAGCCTGGTTCCTCCTCGACTAATTGAGGTCATGGAAGAGGTCTTCCACGTAGTGCTGGGCATTTTCCTTTTCGGTATTGCTGTCACGGCACTTATTTACTCTGTGATTCGGGTCTTTACAACCACGCCCTTTTTCCCAACCGGCATGATCCAGTCCATCAATGACATTCTGTTCATAATCATTATTTTGGAGATTTTGCGCACGGTCATTGCCCGTTACACCGATGGTGTTTTCCAACTTCAGAACTTCTTGATTATCGGCATCATTGCTGCGGTGAGGCACATCCTCACCGTTGGTGCCTACATGACCCTGGGTTCAGGAAAGAGCAGAGAAGAATTTGACCGAGCGGTCATAGAGCTAGCGATTAGCTCCGGGATAGTTGTGGCACTGGTACTCGCGATATTCTTAGCCAAAGCCGCTGACTCACTCGCTACCAAGGCTGTGGCTCAGAAGAGCTAGTTCCCAATCGGGATTAGCCGTTCCAGTTTCACGTTCCCACCTAAGAGAATGCCCAAGAATTTCGCCGCAACGTTGAAGTAGGCTTCACTGATGAGCATGCATGGTGGTCCCGGAAGTTTCATGGTTGACCCTGCAAAAAGAAGAGCTGAGAATGCTGCTGCTCCAAAAGTTGAAAATCTCCTCGGTCGAATATCTGAGCTGTTTGTAAATCACAGGGTGACCCTTGCCGGGACAATCATTCTGGTTTTAATTGGTGCTGGCTTAAGTGTGATCCCTCCGCTTCTGATTGAGCGCACATTCAATGAGGGCCTCTTTCCTTTAGGTGGTGCGCCAAATATGAGCGTGCTGATTCAGCTGGTGAGCATCATGATTGCGATCTTTGTGCTGGCAGCAGTAATTGGTGTTTGGCAAACCTACCTAACCGCCAGGGTTGGCAACGAGGTGATGGGTCAGCTTCGAGAGCGGCTCTTTAGCCACCTCCAGGCAATGGAACTTGCCTTTTTCACAAAAACTAAAACAGGAACCATCCAGTCCAGACTGCAAAACGATGTCGGTGGTGTTGCCAATGTATTGAGCAACACTGTTTCTAGCATCCTTGGCAACACCGTGACTGTGATTGCGGCCTTTATTGCAATGCTGCTGCTGAGCTGGCAGTTGACTTTGATTGCCGTTGTAATGATGCCGCTGATGGTTATCGCCCAGCGCAGGGTTGGCCAAGTAAGGGCAAAGATTGCCGGCAAGACCCAGGAGTCACTCAGTGAGATGACAGCCATCACCCAAGAATCTCTTGGAGTGAGCGGCATCTTGCTTGCAAAGAGCTTCGGCAGGCAGCAAATTGAAGTTGACAGGTATGCCGCAGAGAACAAAATTCAGATTGGTCTTCAGGTTCGCCAAACCATGAGTGGCCAGTGGTTTTTTGCAATGGTTCAGGTTTTCTTTTCTGCAATCCCAGCGATCATCTACCTGTTCGCTGGCTGGCTTATTACCGGTGGCAACGAGGT
>DGPE01000004.1:12141-14936 GCA_002390305.1 Micrococcales bacterium UBA4448
GACCTTCAAACCAGCCAGGCACTTTTTGCAAGAATCTTTGAATACCTTGACCTAACGCCTGCGATCAACGACCCAGAAAAACCAGAAGAATTAAACCCAGCTCAATTGGGTTCCGTTGAGCTTCGGAATGTCACCTTCAGCTACCCGGGGGCTGAGGCAGCAACACTTAAAAATGTCAACATCAAAGTTGAAAAGGGTCAGTACGCAGCCCTTGTCGGGCCATCGGGTTCTGGCAAAACAACAATCAGCTACCTGATTCCAAGACTCTATGAGGCAACAAAGGGGCAGGTGTTATTCGCCGGCAGTGATGTGAAAGAAATTGCACAGGCTGATTTGATTGACAATGTCGGCATCGTGAACCAAGAGACCTACCTCTTTCACGCCACCATCAAAGAGAACTTGGCATATGCAAAGCCGGGCGCGACCGACGAAGAAATCACTGCCGCGGCAAAAGCCGCGAACATCCACGAAACAATTTCCAGCTTCCCCGAGGGCTATGACACCATGGTTGGTGAGCGTGGTTACCGGCTCAGTGGTGGTGAGAAACAGCGCATTGCAATTGCAAGGGTGCTGCTCAAGGACCCACCGGTATTGATTTTGGATGAGGCCACCAGCTCGATGGACACTCAGTCTGAGCGCATCGTGCAGGAAACACTTGATGCGGTAACCAGAAACCGAACCACCATCGCAATTGCTCACAGGCTTTCAACCGTTATTAATGCCGATGTGATCTTTGTCATTAGCGCAGGCGAAGTGGTTGAGAGCGGCACTCATAAAAAACTCTTGAAATCCAATGGGCTCTATTCCAAGCTAGTGAACGAGCAATTCAAGGGCGCCTAGTAACTAGGGCTGCAGCCGCTGCACTTTCCACTCACTTGGCTCACCAGCACCATCAAGATTTCTTGTGAAGGCAATTCGATCGTGCATTCTGTTTGACCGGCCCTTCCAGAACTCAATTCGGGTTGGCACTATTCGATAGCCACCCCAGTAATCAGGCCTTCTAACATCCTTGCCCTCAAAACGATCAAGAGCTACTTGGAACTGAAGGTCCAATGCCTCGCGGTTCTGAATCGGCTGTGACTGGTTGGAAGACCAGGCTGCAACCTTTGACTCATGAGGCCTGGAATTGAAATACTCATCAGAATCCGATTCTGGAACATTTTCAACAACGCCTTCTACCAACACCTGCCGATACATCGAGTACCAGCCAAAGACTGCACTCACCGCCGGATTTTGCGCTATCGCCTGACCCTTGCGAGATTCGAAATTGGTTGCGAAAAAGAAGCCGTGCTCATCAACCCCCTTCAGCAACACTGTTCTGGAGCTGGGGGCATTCAGGTCTGTCACTGTGCTCAACACAAAAGCATTTGGCTCATAGATCTTTTCTTCATCAGCTTCTTGCAGCCAGATCTTGAATTGCTCGATTGGGTCTTGGAGCAGGTGAGTCACATCAAGGGAAGCCTGCCCGTAATCTTCGTGACGATTGAGTGAATCCATAAAACAACCTTAAGTGCATCTGGCGCAGAACATTGAGACAACGTCACATCCTGCGCTTAGGCTTAAGTGCAAACACCAAACAGGAGTAAGCACTTGCAGCAGATCGAAATCCATAAAGACCCAGAAAAGATCCTGGCTGAAGTTTTTGATGGCTTGCATTCAGGTGGTGGCAGAAGCTCGATAAAGGGCGGCCAAACTGCTGCCAACAAAGCATTGGCAGCACTTGATATCCGTGGCTATGCCAAGCAGCGCTCAGAGGTGCTCCCGGTAACTGCACGGGGAGCCAGTGTGCTGTCACCTTATATCCGCCATAACATCCTGTCTCTTCAGGAAGTTTGGGACAGAGTTAGCAGTGCCCCCTCTTACGACAAAGAGAAATACCGCGATGAGCTTTTGTGGCAGGAGTACTCAAGACATTTATATGCACGTCTCGGCACCAGGCTGTTTGAAAACTTGCGATTCAATCAATCCTGGGACACAGAAGGCAACGGTTGGCCAGCAGGCATGGCCTGCACGGACTTCGTGCTTGATGAGCTAAACCAAGACGGCTGGCTCGTAAACCAAACCAGAATGTGGCTTGCCTCTCACTGGAGCGTTAGAAATGGAAAAGGTTGGCTTCACGGTCAAGAGCAAATGCACCGCGAACTAATTGACGGTTCAAGGGCGGCTAATTTGCTCGGCTGGCAGTGGACCGTTGGCTCTGGAAGCGGAAAGCCCTACGGCTTTGCTCGCTGGCAAGTGCAAAAGCGAGCGCCGACACTCTGCGGCAGCTGCCCTTTGAAATCAAACTGCCCAATTGAAAATTTCCCAGCAGATCAAAGCCTTGAAGCTCTACCCACAGAACCCCTATTGGCTTTTGACCCAGACACCAAAAAGACTTCTGGGCCGCTAACGACCATTAGAAACTCAGCCCCAGAAAAGGTCTTGCTAACTATTGATTCGCTGGGTGATGACGACCCTGCGCTGGCCGCCAATCCAGACCTTCCGGCAATCTTCGTTTTCAACCAGAAGGCTCTAGCCAAGCTGCAGCTTTCTTCAAAGCGAATTTTCTTCTATTTGGAAACACTGCAGGATCTGTCTTTACGCAGAGATCTTTCGGTGCTCCTTGGAGACCCCGTCGAATTCGCCAAGGACAATAAGGTGGCCGTTACTCATGCGCCAGTTCCAAGCTTTGAGAAATACCACAATCTGGCCGAGATCCACCCCTACCCCTGGCTAAAACTCCCTCACGCTAGCTCGGTTAGGTCATTTAGTGCTTGGCGAGGCAAGCTGCACTAGGTTCCCTAGACTTGCAACCA
>DGPE01000060.1 GCA_002390305.1 Micrococcales bacterium UBA4448
GCTGCAATTGGCCCGCTGGTGATTGGCACTCAGTTCGCAGCCCTAGCCGCAGTTGCCGCCGGAGTTAAGCCGCTGAAGACTTCCATTGTGATTTCGGTTGCGACTTTGTTCTGGGCCACCCTGTTGGCAATTGTGTTCGTCGTTGCAGGCCTGGATGGCGTTCCAGGCTTTGACTCCGAAGGTTAAATATTTATGGCTCTAGGCGGTTTGGACCTCTAAAGAGGAAGCTTGCCTCTCTGATATTTGAGAGGTTCAGCAGAAGCATCAGGACCCTGGTGAGTCCCATGCCGAAACCACCGTGGGGCGGAACTCCGTAGCGGAAGAAGTCTAGGTAAGCGCTCAAGCTTTCTGGCTCGAGACCTTTTTCTTTTATCTGCTCGGTGAGGATGTCAACACGGTGCTCACGCTGAGCACCGGTAGTAATCTCGGTGCCCTTCCAGATCAAGTCGTAGCTCTTGGTGAGCTCCGGGTTGTCCTCGTGACGCATGTGATAGAACGGGCGAATGTTCTTCGGGTAGTCGGTTAGGAAGACGAACTCGTGATCGAAGGCCTCTGCGACGTGAGCGGAGATTTGACGCTCACCCTCAGGGTCTAGGTCGCCGTCCTGTCTTGGAACTTTATAGCCTCTGGCCTCCACAATTTCGTGAGCTTGTGCCAAAGGAATTCTTGGGAACGGTGTTGATGGAACCTTAACCTCGAAGCCGTAAAGCGCTTCGATTTCGGCCCCATGGTTGTCTTTGACTGCCTGAATCGCATTCACCATGAGCTGCTCTTGGAAGTTCATGACGTCTTCGTGAGAGTCGATCCAACTCATCTCCATGTCGACCGAGACAAACTCAGTGGCATGCCGAGAGGTAAAGGATGGGTCAGCCCTGAAAACCGGTCCAATCTCGAATACTTTTCCAAGTCCTGCTGCCATTGACATTTGCTTATAGAACTGTGGGCTTTGGGCTAGGTAGGCATGGGTTTCGAAGTATTCAAGCTTGAAGAGCTCAGCGTGGGATTCTGAAGGGGAGCCCATTAGTTTCGGGGAGTGAATCTCGGTGAAGTTATTCGCTAACCAGTGTTCGCGCCAGGTCTTTTCTATTGTGGTTTGAATCTTCAGCATGAGAGAAAGCTCTGGCCTGCGGTAGTCCAAAAAGCGCCAGTCCAGACGCTTGTCAATTGATGTGTCATCTGCAATTGGGCTGTCAGGAAGCGATGCCCCGACAACCTCTAGGCCCTCTAGGAGAATTTCAATTCCCCCGAGCTTGACTCGTTCATCATGCTTGAGCTTGCCCTTGATGATCACGAAGGATCCGTGGCTGAGTGCGCTGACCTGATCTGCCAGTGCGTCCTCGTCAGCTGGGCGTGGGTAGGTGACCTGCACGCTGCCTGATTCGTCTCGGATGATTATGAACTGAATGCGCTTCTGATCTCTGAGGGTTTCAACCCAGCCACCGATGGTTACTGGTCCATCCTCGGAAGTGGAAAGAGAGCTGATGAGTTTGCGGTCTAGCATTTTTGAGAATCCTCTGAGTATCTGGTGCATGGGCACTTTCGCCCAAGTTTAGCGAAGGTAAACTTGTTTCATGCCCGCCTCTCGTCTTCACCTAGTGCGCCACGGAGAAGTATTCAATCCCCGCGGCGTTCTATACGAGCGAATTGAGGGCTTTGAGCTTTCAGAGCGAGGCCATGAAATGGCCGCTGCGGCCGCCCAAGATCTTGCCGATCAGGGTAGAAAAATCAAGCGGCTAATAGCTTCGCCGCTGATTCGAACTCAGCAATCAGCACAGCCAATTGCCATGGCATTTGGCATTGAAGCCAACCTTGATGAGCGTGTGATTGAACCTTGGAACAAATTCAAGGGCATCAAGCTTGCGCCAAAAGCATTCCTGAAAAACCCAAGTCTTTTGATCAACCTGAGAAACCCAAATCTCCCCAGTTGGGGTGAGCCATACCAGCAGGTTGCGAGTCGAATGAATCAGGCAGCTCTAGAGGCATGGGATTCGGTAGATGGTGGCGACGTTGTTATCGTTTCGCATCAGTTGCCGATCTGGATGCTCTATCGATCTACTGCCGGCCTGAAGCTTCCCCACAGTCCCAGCAGCAGAAGGTGCTCGCTTTCATCGATCACAAGCTTTGAGGTTGTCGACGGCAAGCTGACCGAAGTTCATTACACAGAACCCGGACTTGGGCACAGCGCAGATGCTGTTGACGGCGGTGCAGTGTGAGAAGGGCCAAACTTTTCAAGGTTGGACTGATTGCTGCAACGGTGACAGTTCTGCTAGCCGCTTGTGCGAATGATCCGTTGGCTGACCAGTTCCGCGCTGGTGATAATAAGAATTACATTGCAGGAGACGGAACGGTAACAGAGTTTGCATTGGGTTCACGGCCCGGCTTTGAGTCATTTTCTGGGGTTACTGAATCGGGGCAGACCCTCGACAGTTCAGCCTTCGCGGGAAATGTTGTGGTTCTGAACTGGTGGTATGCAGCTTGTGCTCCATGCCGAGCAGAAGCTCCAGATTTGGCAATACTTAGTGAAGAGTTTGCTGATTCGGTGCAGTTTGTCGGTGTGAATGTGCGCGACACTGCCGAAACGGCGTTGAGCTTCGACAGAGCTTTTGGCATTGACTTTCCCTCCATCATGGATGCGCAATCCGGAGCGGTTTCATTGGCATTCACCGGGGTCGTCTCACCTCAAGCTGTCCCGACAACCGTCGTGATTGATCGGGAAGGCAAAGTTGCCTCGAGAATTTTGGGCAGGATCGACGCTTCGATTCTGCGCACTTTGATTCAGACTGTGGTGGATCAATGAATGCCGGAGAAATAGCACTCAACGGTTCCATGCTGATAGCAATCCCGGTCGCATTACTGGCTGGAATTATCACCTTCGTCTCTCCCTGCGTTTTGCCATTGGTCCCCGGTTACTTGGGTTATGTTTCCGGTTCCGCTAACTCCAAAACCAAGGTCATGACAGGTGCACTTTTGTTTGTGCTTGGCTTTACCGCGGTGTTTGTTTCCTTGGGTGTTTTGGCGGGAACCGCTGGGTTGTTGTTTATCGCTAGAAACCCTTGGATTCAGGTTGTCCTTGGCGCCCTAGTGGTTCTGTTTGGTTTTGCCATGATTGGCCAGCTGGGGTTTTTGCAGCGGACTCTCAAGTTGAAGATATCTCCAAAGCTCGGTCTTGCGGGTGCTCCGTTTCTGGGAATTGTCTTTGCCCTTGGATGGACACCCTGCATAGGGCCGACTCTGTCTGCGGTTTTGGTTCTGGCCTCCGATACAGCTGATCCACTGCGCGGCGGCATTCTTGCAACTGCCTATTCCCTTGGAATCGGAATTCCATTTATTTTGATTGCCGCAGGTTTTGACTGGGCGAAGTCTTCAGTGAGTTTTGTCAAAAAGCACATCAGGGTATTCAATCTTGTCGGTGGTGGCATGTTGATAGCTGTGGGTATTTTGCTAATGACTGGTCTTTGGATGAGATTTACAAATTGGCTTCAGGTGGTGACCAGTGGCTTCCAGCTTCCTCTCTAAATTGTCTTTCTGGCCAAGGTGGTTCTGGCGCCAGCTGACCTCGATGCGAAACGCCCTACTTCTTTTGTTGTTGCTTGCGATTGCCGCAGTTCCGGGAAGTGTTTATCCGCAGCGCAGTGCGGACCCAAATGGTGTGGCGGTTTTTTATGACAACGAACCTGAATTGGCAGCAGTACTGGATTCGCTGCAATTATTTGATGTTTACACATCGGTTTGGTTCTCTGCGATTTATATTTTGTTATTTGTTTCTTTGGCGGGATGTGTGCTGCCCAGGACCAAAATTCACTATGTGGCGCTTCTGGCAAAGCCAGTCCAGACCCCAGCAAATCTCAAGCGGATGCCTGAGTACGTGACCGGAACTGGAAATGAAACCGTGTTGGACAAGGCGCTTGCTGTTTTGAAAAAACGCGGCTTCAGAGTTCAAAAACAAGAGGGCTCGGTCAGTGCTGAAAAGGGTTATGCCAAAGAAACCGGCAACCTCCTTTTTCACTACGCCCTGGTTGGCGTGCTGATTGCGGTTGGTGCCGGCGGGGGTTTGAGTTTTTCCGGGCAAAGGGTTCTGGTCGAGGGTGACACTTTTGTGAATAACCTTGCCAGTTATGATTCGTTTTCCCCGGGTGCACTTTTTGATGAGAGCCAGCTGGAACCCTTTAGTTTGACCCTTGATGAGTTTGATGTTGTTTACGATTTGGCCAACAGGGCAAACATTGGCCAGCCGATCGACTTCATTGCATCCATTACCGCTGACCTTGGCGACGAGATTGTCACAGACGAAATCCGGGTAAACCAGCCCTTGGCTGCCACCGGTGCAAATGTTTTTCTGACCGGAAATGGTTTTGCTCCCGTGATTACAGTCTTCGACGGTGAGGGAAATATCACCTTCGCCGGCCCAGTGGTGTTTTTGCCCCAAGACAACAACATGACCTCGCTGGGGGTCATCAAGGCCCCGGATGCAATCCCGGAGCAGCTCGGGATAATTGCTTTTTTCTATCCGACCGCGGAAAAGCTGGTTAGCGGCGCATACACTTCCATTTACCCAGATCCGATCTCACCGCTACTGACCATGAATGTCTACACCGGCGACCTCGGCCTTGATTCAGGGGTCCCAAGAAATGTTTATGCTCTCGACACCACGAATATGGGACTCATTGCTGGACGCGGCGGCAAAGCCCCCGCTATCGAGCTCGAGGTTGGGCAGTCAGCTGAGCTTCCTGGCAACATGGGCTCGGTCAGATTTGACGGGCTGCTTAGGTTTGCCTCGCTGGATATTGCCTATAACCCAGGTGGAATTTGGGTGCTGGTTTTTGCACTTTTGGCACTCGGCTCAATGTCGGTGTCCCTGATGGTTCCAAGGAGAAGAGTCTGGGTGAAGGTGCTTGAAGGTGGCAAAATTGAGTACGCAGCTTTGTCAAGACGGGATGATCCTGACCTACCAAATGTGTTGCAAGATATCGTTACTGAAATCGAAAAAGAGAGTTAATAAATGACCCAAGTTGTTCTGAACGAGTCCCTCTCGCAGTTCTCGCTGCTGTTTGTCTCGTCAGCTATGGCATTTTTGGCACTTGCACTGGTGCTGTTCTCCTTTCAGCTAGTGAAGCTGTCCACAGCCGGCGATGAGATTGTTGCTGGTAAAGCCGACAGGTTGAGCACCAGCGAGCGAGCAGGTTTTGTGATGCTCTGGGTAGCGACATTGGTTTTGGGTGCTGGGGTCGTCATGCGAGGCATCGCTGCGGGGCGAGTGCCGTGGGCAAACATGTATGAGTTTTCAATCAGCGGTGCGTTTCTGATTCTGCTGATTTACCTAACGGCTTTGAAAATTAGAGACCTTAGATTCATCGCGACTTTTATCTCTGGCTTTGCTTTGGTAATCATTTTTGCGGCCGTTTCGCTGTTCTATGTTGAAGTGCAAACGGTTATGCCGGCTTTGCAGAGTTACTGGTTGGTCATTCACGTTGTGGTGGCAATCATGGCTACCGGATTCTTTTCGGTTGCGGCCGGACTGCACATTTTTTACCTCTTAAAGGCATCGGGGAAAGCCAAGGCGCTTTTTGACAGGTTCCCAACCCTTGTTCAGATGGAGCGTGTTGCCTACCGGTTCAACGTGGTCGGCTTTGTGCTCTGGAGCTTTACTTTGATCGCCGGCGCCATTTGGGCAGAGCGCGCTTGGCACCGCTACTGGGGCTGGGACACCAAAGAGGTTTGGACTTTCATAATCTGGGTGCTCTACGCCGGCTATCTCCATGCCATGGCAACCAGGGGATGGACTGGTAAGCGTGCCGCCTGGCTTGGTTTGGTTGCATTCCTTTCGGTGATTTTCAACTTCACCATCGTGAACCTATTTTTCAAGGGCCTTCACGTTTACTCCGGGCTATAGAAGGTTCAGGCAGCGATCCAATCGCTGGTGCCAGAACTCTCTCCGCGCGCTGTCAACCCTTAGCTGGCGCACAGCA
>DGPE01000085.1 GCA_002390305.1 Micrococcales bacterium UBA4448
GTTGAGCTAATTGTGGAGTTTGTCTAGCTATAGAAGTTTTCTCATCCAGAGCGAGTGCTCAATCTTGAAACCATGCTTTTCATAAAGCTTTCGAGATTCGCGGTTCTCGCTTTCTGTTTCTAGAAAGACCGCTTTGGCTCCTGCCGCACTAGCTGTTTCCAGCGCGCCTGCGATCAGTAATGAGCCAATCCCAGTGTTTCGATGGCTCTTTAAAACAAAGACCTCATCAATGAGCGCTTCTTGACCACCTGATTCAATGCCCCAGCTCCAACCAATTACGCAGTAGCCGAGGATTTGGTCATGGGTTACATCAACGAGTATCACGCCGTGCTCATTATCTTGCAACAGCGGCCCCAAACCCTGTTTTAGATGATCTACAGCAAGGTTTGTTCCTACTTCTTTTGAGAAATCCACCAGCAGGTCGAGAATCGCCTCGAGGTCACCAGCTTCGGCGACTCTAATCATTTAGTCGTTGGCCCCGGAGTCGATCTTGGAGCTGATGTTGTCCATCACCGAGGTGTCGGCCAAGGTTGTGACATCACCAATTGGCCTATCTTCTGCGACATCTTTTAGCAGCCTACGCATGATCTTTCCGGACCTTGTTTTCGGCAGCTCACTGACCACGAATATTGTGCGTGGTTTAGCGATCGGGCCAATTTCTTTTGCTACGTGATCTCGCAGAATCTTTGAGGTGTCGGCTTCGCTGCCCAGTTCAGCCAGCTTTTCTTTCATCAGAATCACAAATGCAACAACCGCTTGACCGGTTGTCTCATCTGCTGCGCCTACCACCGCTGCTTCTGCCACGTAAGGGTGCGCTACCAAAGCCGATTCGATTTCTGCGGTGCTGAGGCGGTGACCGGAGATGTTCATGACATCGTCCACTCGGCCAAGTAGCCAGAGATCTCCATCTTTATCGAACTTAGCTCCGTCACCTGCGAAGTAAACACCTTCAAACCTTGACCAGTAGGTTTCCTTGAATCTTTCTGGATCTCCCCAGATGCCTCGAAGCATTGAAGGCCAAGGCTCAGTGACTGCTAGGTAGCCACCGTGTCCAGGGCCTACTTGGTTACCTTGCTCATCAAGAATGGCCATCTCAATGCCCGGCAACGGCACCTGCGCACTCCCAGGCTTGGTGCTGGTGATTCCCGGCAGCGGAGAAACCATGATCGCCCCGGTTTCGGTCTGCCACCAGGTGTCAACAATTGGAGCTTTCCCGGATCCAATTACATTTCGGTACCACATCCAAGCCTCTGGGTTTATAGGTTCACCGACAGATCCGAGCACTCGAATGCTGGAAAGGTCGTAGTGGCTCACAACACCGTCGCCAAGCTTCATAAAGCTTCTGATTGCAGTGGGCGCGGTGTAGAAGATGCTGACGTGGTACTTCTGAATTATGTCCCACCAGCGACCCCAGTCTGGTGTGTCGGGAGTGCCCTCGTAAATAACCTGAGTTGCACCATTTGCAAGCGGTCCATAGGCCACATAGGAGTGGCCTGTGATCCAACCAACATCCGCTGTGCACCAGTAGATATCCTGCCCCTCATGAAGGTCGAAGACATTCTTATGAGTGAAAGCTGCTTGAGTGAGGTAGCCACCGGTGGTGTGCAGAATACCCTTTGGCTTACCGGTGGTTCCGGAGGTGTAAAGAATAAATAGTGGATGTTCAGCGTTGAAACCCCTGGCTTCATGTTCGGTGTCAACTGACTGCAGCTGCTCTTCCCACCAAAGATCTCTGGCTGAGTCCCAAGAAACATCTTGGCCAGTTCGTTTCACAACAAGTACGTGCTCGACACTTGGACATTTATCACCGTCGAGAGCGCTGTCCACCGCTGGCTTCAGCGCGCTGGCCTTGCCCTTTCGATAACCACCGTCAGCGGTTATCACAACCTTGGCTCCGGCATCTTGAATTCTGGATGCCAGCGAATCTGCACTGAATCCGCCGAACACAACCGAGTGCACGGCTCCGATTCTGGCCACGGCTTGCATAGCTATGATCGCCTCAGGAATCATGGGCAGATAAATTGCAACCCTGTCTCCGGGTTCAACGCCCATCTTTATTAGAACATTTGCAGCCTTCTTTACCGCCTGTAGCAGATCTAGATAGGTGTAAACCTTTGTGTCACCCGGTTCACCCTCAAAAAATAGAGCAACTCTCTTACCCCAGCCTGCCTCAACGTGACGGTCGAGGCAGTTATAGCTGATGTTTAGTTCACCGTCTGAAAACCACTTAGCAAATGGAGCATTGCTGAAGTCGAGCACCTCAGTGAAGGGCTTGTGCCAATGAAGCTCATTGGCTCTATCTGCCCAGAACTCAAGCCTGTCCTTTTTTGCGTGGTCATAAATATCCGGCTGCGCGATGGCATGACTTGAAAACTCTTTAGTTGGGGCAAAGGTGCGCGTTTCGTTCAGTAGGTTTTCTATCTCTTGATGCTCAGACAACTTTGTCCTCCAGTTAGTTCTTTTTCTCGCTCATCGTTTGACTTTGGGCGTTTAGCTCCGCCTTAGTCCCTTTACCACGTTACTCTTTATTTGAAATTGACTCCAATACTGGCTATCTGTATTGGCATTCTTGGGCTCTCCAAGCTCTCTTTCAGAGCAATATTCTGTGAATGCCCCGTAATGGGGGACAAAATATCAAATTTCTTTGTATGATTGGGTCGCTGACTAGATCAGTTGTGGTGTCTCACATCCCCCATGTGGGCATCGCCGGCGGCAGGTTTCCCCAAATCTGCCGCCACCCTAGTTTTCCCCAGATGCCATTTTGCGTCTTCTAAATTTCTCTCTCTGCCGAAGTATTTGCAAGATGAGGACTACCGCGCAAGACATCTGGCAAATAATTCAAACGCCTGGAGTCACGGACCTGGTCATCGATGGTTTCGATTTCCCAAGAGCTGATTTTGGCAATGGCTTTCAGCACCTTCCCGCTCTATATGCGAGCGACGAAGAAATGTGCAGTGAGATCATTTCCTTGGCACTCGAGGCTGGATCTCGAATCGACATCGCAAAACCGGTTGCTGACTTTGTTTATCGTGGCGCAAGATTCCATGCAGTTCTGCCATTTGGGCTAAGCACCAAGCCGCTATTGAGCATTCGCGTCCATCCGGAGGATCCTCACACTCTGGAGACGCTTCAGCTTTCTGGGATGTTGTCAACTGGCCAGTTGAACTGGCTTCGGGAGCAGATCTCGAAAGGCAAGAACATTGTCTTCAGTGGCCCAACTGGGGTTGGTAAGACAACACTGGTGCGCGCTGCGCTAAAGGGCTCGACAGAGCGCATTATCTGCATTGAGCAAACCCCCGAACTGCTGCTTGAGGCTCCAGCCATCGCTCTTACTGAGCGCCAGGCCAACCAAGAGGGCGTAGGTCAAATAGAACTTGATGAATTGATTATTCACGCACTTCGAATGCGTCCAGATCGGATTGTTGTCGGAGAGGTGCGCTCAAAAGAGTTCAGAGTGTTACTCCAGGCAATTAATAACGGCCACCGTGGCACGCTAACGACCTTGCATGCAAACAATTTGGAAAGTGTTGCAGATCGGTTTCTAGTGCTTGGACTACTCGGTGGTTTCAGTACCGAGTTGACCTCAAGGCTGGTGTCCCAGTCAATTGACTATGTTGTTCAGCTGAATCGGATAGGCAACCAAAGGGCCGTCTCTGGAATTGGAATCCCGAAACTTGTCGAAGGCGTATTACGGGTCCATGAGGTTGTTATCTGATGCGCCCGGCAATGCTGTCTGGCCTTTTGTCCGCGGGGGTTCCCTTTCCCAAGGCTGTGGAGCTGGCGGACCCGAGTGTCTTGCCCGAAAAGTTCAAAAACTTTATTGCTCTGGCTTTTGAGCTCGGAGCACCACTGGTTCCAACGCTGAGTCAGCTGGAGACTCAGCTAAGACATGAAGAGAGAACCTCGCAGGAAATAGCCCAGGCTCAGGCAGTGCCGCAGGCAACAAGAACATTGCTGATCTGGCTGCCGGTTGTCAGCTTCGTACTCGCAGAAATAATGGGCCTCGGGACCTTTCGGGGTATCTTTCATCCGCTTGGAGCAGTTGCGGCGGCGCTCGCGGCAGGGTTGTTGTTTCTCGGATACAAGCTATCGGGCAAAATGCTTGCCAGCTTTATGGCAGAGCGTGAAGATCCGACACTGTCGTTGATGGTGCTTCGGATATCTCTTTCAGCTGGAGAATCGCTGGCCCAAATAAAATCGCGGCTTTCGAGTTATCCAGATGGCGGTGCTTTGTCTTTGATCGAAATCTCAATGGGAACCGGCGCCAGGCTCACGAGTCTGATCGAATCAGAACTCGAGCAATTGAATCAAAAACTGCTCTCCGAGCGCATCGAACAGGCCAGAAAGCTCTCGGTTCGGTTACTAATTCCGCTATCTCTGACGACGCTCCCTGCATTTTTGCTACTCACCCTGCCGCCGATAATCATCGGCTTCACACAATAAAGAAAGGAAAAAAATGCAACTAATCAAATCCGAGGACGGCGCCATAACCGCTGAATACGCAATCGCAACGCTTGCCGGCGTCGCCTTTGCCGGCCTGATGCTGCTGGTTCTCAAATCTGAGGGAGTCAGGTCACTACTATTCAATTTGATCGCCAGTGCTATTGGTATTGGATAGCGACCGGGGCGCGGTAACAGCAGAATTCATGCTGCTGTTACCGGCCCTGATCATGCTGTTCACATTTGCGCTTGGCTCGGTGACTTTTGCCACCGAAAGAATTTCCATCGAATCCAAACTCTTTGAAGCAACCAGAGCCATTTCTCTGGGTATGGAGCCGGAAACCTATCCCAACTATCGGATAACAGAGTCGACCGAGGGGAGAAAAATATGCGTCACCCTTTCAAGGCAATTGATATTTCCAATCCAGAGCAAGCTGTGCATGCTCCCAGTTGGAAAGTAGATGACGGCTCGGCGGCAGCGATGTCACTGATCTTCATTGGAGCCATTACTTTTCTGCTTTTTGCGGTTACGATTGCCACTGATTTGTCTCACACCAAGGTCAGGCTGCAGCTGGTTGCAGATGCTGCTTCCTTGACGGCCGCAGACACAATTAGGGGACTTGTTTCTGGAATTCCTTGTGAAAATGCGGAGCTGATTGCAGTTTCAAATGGTGCTTTCACAAAAAAGTGTCGTATTGTCGGAACCGATGCGAGCGTCACACTGACCAAGCAATCGGGTTTTGCGAGCATTTCTGCTGACTCGGTAGCGGGCTCGCCAACGTAGATAACTAGGAGCATTTTGGCTAAGAAACTCGTGATTGTTGAGTCGCCTGCAAAGGCTAAAACAATTTCCAAATACCTAGGAAACGATTACGAGGTCTTGGCCTCGGTTGGTCACATTCGAGACTTGGCTGAGCCGAGAGACGTTCCAGCAGACAAGAAAAAGGGCCCACTGGGCAAGTTTTCAATCGACATCGACAATGACTTCCAACCTTTATATGTGGTTTCTCCCGGCAAAACCAAAACCGTTACCGATTTGAAGAAGGCACTAAAGGACTGCGACGAACTGTTCCTGGCAACTGATGAGGACCGCGAGGGCGAGGCTATTGCTTGGCATCTACTCGAGGTTCTAAAGCCGAAGGTCCCGGTTAGAAGAATGGTTTTTAACGAGATCACAAAAGATGCAATAGCCGAGGCTGCAAATAACACTCGTGCACTGGATGACAATCTTGTCGAAGCGCAGGAAACCAGAAGAGTTGTGGATCGCCTCGTGGGCTATGAAATTTCGCCGGTGCTATGGCGAAAAATCAACCGCGGTCTCTCTGCCGGCCGAGTGCAATCACCGGCGATGAGAATGATTGTTCAGCGTGAACGCGAGCGAATGGCTTTTTCCTCAGCGTCATATTCTTCGGTTACTGCCAAGCTCGAAAAAGATTCGATTGAGTTTGAAGCAAAATTAACTGTTCTAGGCGGGCAAAAACTAGCTGGCGGCAAGAGCTTTGACTCGGACGGAAAACTAGTGCAGGAAGTTCTTGTGCTTTCAAGCGCAGAGGCGACAGAGCTTGCTGCCAACCTGGCAAACCAAACTCTTTCGGTCACCGGCGTTGAAGCAAAACCTTCCACCAGAAAGCCATACGCGCCTTTCACAACCTCAACCCTTCAGCAGGAAGCCTCAAAGAAACTTGGCATGAGCGCCAAGCAGACTATGGACACCGCTCAAATGCTTTATCAAGAGGGCCACATTACGTACATGAGGACCGACTCACCAAATCTTTCTGGGCAGGCAATTACCGCTGCAATCGCCTCGGCAAAGCAGCTTTTTGGTCCGGACAGTGTTGCTGCGTCGCCAAGAACCTACGGTGCCAAGTCCAAAAACGCGCAGGAGGCTCACGAGGCAATTCGCCCCTCTGGCGAAAGCTTCGCGCATCCGGATGAGCTGAAGAAGGTGCTTCAGGGAAGATCACACCTTCTATATGACTTGATTTGGCGAAGAACAGTTGCCTCTCAGATGGCCGATGCCAAGCTTTCGACAACCACGGTCAAGTTCCAAACCACCGTTGATTCAAAGACGGCCGAGTTTTCGGCGTCTGGAACAACGGTCTTGTTTCCAGGATTCATGGCTGTTTATCAAGAGGCTCAAGAGGATGGCAAAGAAACCCAAAGTGCCAAGATGCCAGTTTTGGAAGTCGGCAACGAGCTAAGCGTTTCCGACATTGAAGCAAAGGATCACTCAACCTCTCCACCTGCAAGATATACCGAAGCATCCCTAGTGAAGGCGCTTGAAGAGCAGGGAATCGGTCGACCATCGACATATGCCGCAATTATCTCGACGATTATCTCCAAGGGTTATGTCATCAAGAAGGGCAGTGCACTGGTTCCGGAGTGGATTGCGTTTACGGTGACCAGATTCTTAGAGGAGAACTTCGGCGACCTAGTGGATTATGCATTCACCGCAAAAATGGAATCAGATCTTGACCGAATTGCGCTTGGCGAGTTAGACAGGTCCACCTGGCTAAAGAGCTTCTACTTCGGCGATAA
>DGPE01000010.1 GCA_002390305.1 Micrococcales bacterium UBA4448
CGGAGATTATGCGCCTCTATTTACTCGGGGTGGAAGACCCAACTGAGGCTCTCAGGGCGCGGGCCAAACTTAAGATCTTCGTGTCCCTGTTAGACCGGACCGGTTTGACAATCATCAAAGCGATGAGCGCATCCGCAATCAAAGGAGTTTTTACCTCGGACCACTCAAAAGTGAAAGACTCAGACACTCTGGATTTGGGCTACTCACCAGCTGACCTCGGTAAACAAAGATTTGCATCAATCAAAGCACAGGACTCAAGCCTGCGGGTTCGACTTCACAGCCGCATGAGTACTTCTTTCGACGCATGCGATTTAGCGGTCCTGATTTCGACGGACGTCGTGCAGCCAGCTAACTATCAAATCTGGATGGCACGAGACGTGCCGCACATCTCAATCTGCTACACCGAAGCAGGCGTTGAGATTTCCCCGATCGTTATTCCTGGTGTAACAGCTTGCCTGGCCTGCTTTGAACTCCATCGGATCTCGACGCAAGCAAATTGGGTGAAAATCGCCACTCAACTTTCGAGCCTGGAGCGCGACCTGGCTGACACTGCTCTGATGCTCTTCGCCACCGGTATCGCAATGAATACGGCTCTCAACTATTTGGATAAATTCAGCACCGGCTTGGAGCCGGTAACAACCCGAATGACCCGCGCTGGAATTCTTCAGACCCTAACGCTGGGCTCGACTAATTGTGGCTGCCGAATTTAGTAATGAACTCTGAAATGGGCCTATCCAGCCTGTGACTAATTGCCAGGGAGTCTTTGGCTCTGGTTATGGCTACGTAGAATAATCGCCGCTCTTCGGCCAGTTCCTGTTCTGTCTTCGCGTAGCCAATCGGGAAAAACCCCTGGTTCATTCCAATTAGAAAAACGTTCTCAAATTCAAGACCCTTGGTGCCATGGACAGTGGCAAGCATGACTGCATCTCTGAGAGGTTCGTGCCCTGAGCGCTCGCGCTCATCTAACTCACGAAGGTATTCGTCCAGGCTCTCGGCTTCAATTTCTTCCAGTACCTCCACAAACCAATTTAGGGCAGACCACTTTTCATTCTTCGCCCCCACCGAAGTCCAGCCCAAAGAAGTGATTATTTTCGAAACCTCTATGAAAAGTGGTTCCGCCGTCTCTGAGGTCTGCAGCGCCCTGATGGCACCAATTCCCTGAACCACCTCGGGGCGCTTGAAGAACCTTCCAGCTCCGCGGACTTGAAAATCAATCCCTGCCTGCTTCAGTGCAGTTTCAACTGGCACCAATTGCGAATTGGTCCTGGACAGAACTGCAATTTGGCCCTTTCGGCTTCCATCGCCGATAAGAGTTGCGATGCTGGAAACGACCTCGCTTGCCTCCTGACTGGCAGTTTTGAAAGCTTGAAAGCTTGGCTTAGATGAGACTTTTCTCACGGCGGCAATTGGTGACTCTGGGCTGACTCGGTTTGCTAGATCTACAATCTCTTGGCTGGACCGATAGTTCCTGTTCAACTCAAAAACCTGTGCCGATTCATAGCGATTTGAAAAGTCCGTCAAAAAATCACTTCTGGCGCCGGCGAACGTGTAGATGGTTTGCCTGGGGTCGCCCACCACACAAAGCTCCTGTCGATCGCCAAGCCAAGTTTCCAAGAGTGACTGCTGCAAGACTGAAATGTCTTGGTACTCATCCACGGTGAAGAAGCGATACTGCTGTTGAACATGGGCCAACATCCGAGGTTGATCGCGCAGCAGCCCGACACAGAGCAACAGTGCGTCTTCCCAGTCGATGATTTTTCGCTTCTGCTTGAGCGCCTCAAAGCCCTGGAAGAACTCGACAAATCGCTCCGGGCTAAGCATAAGGTCCACCTCAGGCTTGGCAACATGGGCTTCAACTGACAGCATGGAATACCTAATGAGTTCGACCTGGGCCTGCAATCCAGCTTTCATTTGAGCCGTCGACTTGATTGACATTTGTTCCAGAACCTCTTGAATCAAAGGTCCCTTATGGGTTACCAGCTTCGGTGCAAAAGAGTCCGTGAGTTGAGGCCAAAAAAACTGCAGCTGCGCCAGAGCAGCCGAGTGAAATGTTCTAACAGCCACCTCTCTGGCTCCAAGGCCACGCAGCCTTGATCGGAGCTCAGCAGCAGCACGATTGGTATAACTAAGGGCAAAGACCCTATTAGCGGCATATGCCCCGGTCTCAATCCCGTGGGCAATACGATGGCTCACAGTCCGGGTCTTGCCGCTGCCCGCCGCAGCGATAATTGCAACCGGCCCGTGAAGGGCTGCTGCTGCTGCTGCTTGGTCGGAATCTAGCTCAGACAGAAGCTTGCTCGAAGCATTCCCTGAAGACATTGATTTCCTTACGCTACGCGTGGCGTTGAGGCTTAGGACCCGTTCTGCAATCTAACCTGATGACGTGTTACGACCAAGTTTGATATTAGCCGCGCTTGCAGCCGATGCAGCCCCCGGCATTACCTTTCGTAACTATCTGAGGAATGAGTCCAATCCGGACATAGATCAACTTCAACTCTGGGATAAAGATGGAGCCTCTTACCAGCTACTAATTGCCGCTACGCCCTCAGGAGAGTCTGAGTTAGCAACCGAGTTACAAGCGCTGAAAGTTATTGGGGATTTTCAGGATGAACTTTCACTGGAAATCCCAAAGCTAGTTGGTCAAACCACTGATCCAGATGGGACTCCAGCAGTTCTGCTGACCCTCATCGGAGGCGAGAGCCCTGACCTTGCAAAATTTGCACCGGGAGTATTTTCAAAGTCGCTGGGTGAGGCACTTGCTAAATTGCACAACCTGGACCCGGCCATCTTGAGAAATACTGGGCTCGTGGAGCATGATGCGGAGAGCATCCTGAGGCAAAAAGTTGCTGAGATCGATGCCATCGCTCAGTCCGGTCGGGTTCCGGCGGCCCTGCTATCGAGATGGGAAGCCGCGACCGAAGAGGTTGGCCTGTTCCGCTTTCACGGCAGTGTTGTGCATGGAAACCTCACTCAGGAAACACTTAGAGTTAGCGGTCAGCAGGTCACAGGCCTGTCTGGCTGGAGCTCGCTAAAAATTGGCGACCCCGCAGATGACCTTCGCTGGCTGACAGGTGGTGCGCTCCGGACAACGCTTGAGGACGCAACTCTGAACTATCGGGGGGCAAGATCCCAAGCCGATGAAAACATCGGACAGCGGGCGCAACTCTATTCGGAACTCGAACTGGGCAGCTGGCTTTTGCATTGCCTTGAATCAGAGGATGAAAAAGAAATTGCGATCGCAGAAAACATGGTTTCAGAACTCAGGGATCAGCTAGAAAGTGGCAACCTTAGAAACCTTCGAGCTGCAAGTTTTGCCGGCATCGCTTACCAAGCAGTTGACGAGAAAGACTCCCTCACGGAGGTCGCTGCAAACCCGGCTGACCCGGCTGACCAGGTGGAGACAATAGCGCTGGAAACTGCTGCTGAAGAAGATACCGACTCTAAGAACGACGACGAGCTTTTCTAAGCGCCTGAAGCTTTTCGGCAAGCTCAGCCTCTGAGGGGACCGATGGGGATATCTCTTTGCCCTCTGTTGCAAAAAAGAATGATGCGGTCACTCTTTCCACTCCGATTGCTAACAACCTCGATAAACCAATTCGATAGAGCGCCAGCTGAACTGCCCTAGCGTCGAGTTCGGATTTGTCCCCGGGGGAAGAGCCTGATTTCCAATCGATGATTTCATAACCATTCTCGGTTTCGAATACCGCATCTAGCTTGCACACCACGATGGTTCCACCCAGCTGAAACTCCAATGCCTTTTCGACAAACACCGGCTTGAGATTTGCAAAGCGAGATTTTAAAAATTGCTCACCGAGACTTTTGTTTTCGCTCGAGAAGGCTTCGATTTCAACTTCCTGATCTAAGTCAAAGGCCTGCTCTAGGGCCTCATGAAATAGGGTTCCCTTTGCTGCCGATTCCGAATATGGCACCGGGATGGGTCTTTCAATGAATGCTTCAAAGTCCTCGGTATCCGAAAGCAGTGCCACTACTTTCGAAGCAGATAGCCGCAGCGGTATTTCCCCCGGCAGATTCTGGCCTAGAACCTCGCCCTGTTGAATGATTGCTGATAATTGCAGGCTTTCCTGCACGCTCAGTGCCGTGGCGCCGATAACTGCTTCCGCAGCCCGCACGTAGCTTGGCCGCTTAGACCCGAGCGGATCTGCTGGCCAGATTGCGCGGTCTGAAATCTCGGAAAGCGGATTTATCGCATCTGGCACGGGAACTGCAGCGACCAGGTTGGCTAATTTGGCTTCAATTAGCTCCTCAAGATATGGAGCCGGTGTTCTCGGCTTTAAGTTGCCAGTCTTGTAGTAGCTGGCCGTGAGAAATAGTTGCTTGCTAGCCCTAGTGATAGCCACATAGGCAAGCCGACGCTCCTCAATCGCATGCTTGGCGCGATTCTCATCAGAAAATTGGTCGAGCGCGAGCTTGAGCTGCTTTTGGGTGCCAGCAGACTTCCAGAAAAATTCTGGAATCCAATCCGAATCCTGTCGCAGGTCGTGAGGTAGTTTTCCAAGAGCCAGCCACCCCTTGGTTTCCCTGGATTCGACCGGAAATGATCCATTCACCAGCCCCGAGACCACGACAAGGTCCCATTCAAGGCCCTTGGCGGCGTGAACACTCATCAATTGAACAACCCCGGCTTTGGTTCCAGTTTTCGGTAACTCAAAACGCTCACTGGCCACGGCATAATTCAGCCATGAGATCAGACCGCTAAGGCTTGGTCTGAGAGAGCTGTTCTCGTAGTCAGCAATCCTGGCAATAAAGCCCTCCAGATTGGCAAGCGGAAACTTGGCGCGAGAATGGGCATAAAGCTCGATGTCTAAATCCAGCTCTCTTGCAACCGCCCAAGCAAATTCGCTCACTCCTAGCGATAGCTGAGTGCGCATGCGATGCAACAGCTCTGCGGCAACGACCATGCGGTTAAGGCCGTTGACTGAAAGTTCCGTCAACTCATGAGACTTTGGATTTCGTAGTTCGTCCAAAGCCTCCACAAGTGTGATTGGCAGCTGCCCATTCACTTCTTTGCGCATGCGTGAGAGCTTTTTAGCAAAAGATTGCAACTTTGCTATGTCTCTCGGTGCGATTCGAAACTTGGGCCCTGCCAGAGTTCTCATCAACTCAGCACCTGATTCCGGGTCGCTAATAACCTTGAGTGCTGATATCAGGTCAATTACCTCCGGTTGCTCAAGAAGCCCGGATAGTCCAGACACTTCAAAGTCCAAGCCCTTTTCTGCCAACGCCTCGGTAAACAGGCGCATGGCCTGCTTGGATCTAAAGAGAATTGCGGCAGAGGTTTCGTCATCCATACGCTGTTCCAGCCATTCTGCAACGGCCAAGGATTCAGAAACCTCGTCCTGGCAAATCTGAGCCTCGACGCTGGATTCAATGTTTAGACCGGCGGTTAGCCTTACCGGTGAAATAAAAGCGTCGGAGGCCAGTTCTTCGCTGACCAGGTTGGCGGCATCAACGATTGCCTGCCCGGACCTCCAGCTTGCGCTCAGGGCAAACTGAGTTGCCGCTCCGAAGTCATTTGAGTAGCCACTCAAATTTGCACTGCTGGCGCCTCTCCAGCCATAAATGGCCTGGTTCGGATCACCAACAGCCATTACTGCACGGCCCTTGAACAGTTTCGCCAGCAACATGGTTTGAATAGACGAGGTGTCTTGGTACTCATCCAGCAACACGAATCGATGTGGGAGGACCAGCTGCTGCTTCTGAAGCGCCGTGAACGCCAAAGCCACCTGGTCCGAGAAATCCACTAGGCCCCGGCTGCGCTTTTCCTGCTGGTACCTTCTGGCTAGTTCAAAGACGAGATTCGAGGCTTGAACGGTATCGATTATCGACTGGTGATAGGCAAAGATTCCATCGCCACCCTTGTCAGTTTTTGGTAGCGCCGTGATTCTTGCTTGAAAATCAGTTAGATAGTCAATTGCCGCATCGGAATCCTGGCGATTATCTGTCAGAGCCGCACTGGCCGCCAGCACTTTTTCAGTCAGGTAATCAAGAGTTCTATCCCAATTCAGTAGCTCCGAGAAATCATCAGCTGTTGCACTGGAAACGATTTCCCTGGCCAGAGAGATAGCTCCGGCTTCGGTCAACAGCGTCGCGTCTGCTTCAAAGCCAACCTGAAGGGACAGCGATCTGAAAATCTCATTTCCAAACGAGTTATAGGTCGTTATTTTTGGTGGTTCAAAATCTTCGGCGAGCCCCGAAGGCCAAAATGCCGATTCGCGAAGTTCCACCAGCCCCGCGTTCACTCGATTAGAAAGCTCACTGGCAGCTTTTCTGGTGAAGGTAAGGCCAAGAATTTCACTGGGTTTTGCCAGTGCATTAGCAACCAAATAAAGCGTTCGCACTGACATCAGCTCGGTTTTACCGCTACCGGCGCCAGCGATGACCAAACTGGGGCCATCGATGCTCGCATCTGAGATTGCGGCAGCCTGTTCAGCAGTGAGCTGGTTTTTACTAACGACTGAAAAAACTTGCTGGGCTGAATACTTAGTCATTAGTGACCTGCCTCGCTAAAAGCATCTGGCAGTTTGCATCGGCGTGGCAGTGATCCGAGATGCTTGCCACAAATTGCTCCTGCCCAATCTCGTTTTCTGCTCTTGCTAACAGCTCAAGTATTTCTGCTTGAAAATCACCATCAAGCTCAGGTTGTTCAAGCACCTTCAACGAACCCGACCCAACTGAAATGATTCGCCCGCCGACAACCTTGTCTTGATAGGCCTCGCGAAGGCCAAGCTGGTAAAGCGCCAACTGCCTGTGCTCTGCTGCTTCTTTGGCGCTGGGAGGTTTTCCGGTTTTTAGGTCCGCTGCAATTAGACCCTCGGAGGTTCTTTCTACGCGATCAATCTTTCCGGCCACCACCAGGCGGCCAAGTTCTATTTCAAAGCCCTGTTCGCTTTCAACAAGGTGATTCGATCCGGAGAGATATTCAGCCATGTAACCTGCCATTTTCATGGCCTTTCGCTTTGCGGCCAATGACAACCAATCAGTCTCAAACTTAAGAGTGTGCCAATTCGATTCAACGAATCCGGCCAGAGCATCAGGACCAGTTGCCAGCTCCATCGCCGAGTGCAGCAAAGTACCGACAGATGCTTCAAAGCTCTTGCCATCACCGCCAAAATTATTTATAAACCAGTGCAGCGGGCATTTCTCGAATGCATCCAACCTCGAAGCACTCAGCCTCAATTGCTCAGCTTCGTTGATTACCGGCTCTTCAGTTGAGAGCGGCAAGAGGCCCTGCCAGTTACTCGGATGAGCCCCGGCAGTTCCACTTAGTGCAAGGGCAGCAAGCATGGCCGCAGCACTGACATCACCCTGCATAAGCTCTCTTCTGAGCTTGCCAACCAGACGCCTCGGGTCAAAGTCGACATCGATTGTTTTGACACTGGGCTCCAATCTCGCCATCTGGAGAAACTGTGAGGGTTGCTCGTCGCTGGCCGAGGTCGCAGAAAGAATCAACCTGGACCTTGTCACTCCAAGGCTCTTATAAAAAAGTCTGAGCTCATCGGCCAACTCCGATCGCGTCGGCATTGTTGGATCCTCAGACCTTCCAAGCAAATAGCCCTGAAGGCTCGCGGCCCCTAAAAGTGAATTCCTGGGTCGCAAATTAGGCCAAATCCCCTCCTGGAGCCTGGGCATTGCAACCACCTGAAAAGATTTCCCACTGAGCTGTGCGGAGGTTGCCAGCACTACACGATCGCGCAGGCCGATTTGAGCAAGCGAGTCCTCTGGAATCGATGCCTGCAACTGCAGGGCAACAAATTCTCTGGCACCGAGTCCATGCTTCTGATCAAACCTGCTTGCGGCTGCGAAAAGCTCCAGAATTGCATCAAGGTCACGGTTTGCTGCCAGAGCAACTTCAGTTGCCCCCTTTGCAAGAACCACCAACTCTTTTTGATTCGCCAGCGACCAGACCTTACTGACGAATTCATATGCACCAATTTCTGGATTTGCCCTCAGCATTAGCCCCAAGCTGATCGCCTTATTTAGCTTCTTGACCTCCCTGGAATCAAAGTCAATTTCAGAATCAAAAAGAGCCTCAAGCATCTGATTTCGGGTTAGGTTTTGAAAATCCTCCAGCATCGTCAGCTGCCTGAATAGCCTTCGTTGTTGAATAACATTTAGCCCAATCAGCCTTGATCCGAGCAGCTCGAGACTCAGACTGGAAGTTGGTGTTGCAAAAACTAAGCTGCCGAAATCTAGTACTGATCTTGCCGCCGGCTGGTCTCGAAGGGCCGCCTGTGCCCCCAGGATTCGAACCGGGACTGACCTTGCCGACAGCGCAGTTGCGAGCTGCTCTAATTGCACTCGGGTGCGGCAGACCACTGCCATTTCGCCCCAGCTAATCAAATCACTCACCCTGGATTGACGTAACACACTTGCTAGATAGTCCGTTTCTGCAATCTGATTATCAAATACCGCGTATTCGATGGCCTCGGAATCTTTTTCCCGTGGTCGGTGGGCAAAAGACTGCGCGGTTGGAATCCGTTCCACAATCCTTGCCATCAGAGCCTGAACCTGTTCAGGTTGAGAGTGTCCTGGCTCAAGGTAGATCTCCCGAAGTGTCGGAAGCGCGTTTCTGGTTTCCGGTATGAAACCGCCAGCGGACCTAAAGCCAAGCGATGCCGAATCAGGATCCCCAAAAACCACCAACCTGGAATTTTCTGAGAGCTGAAGCAAAAACTTGATCCCTGCATTTGATAAATCCTGGGCATCATCGACCAGCACGATTCTTGGTGGGGAGTATCCTGCCAGAGCCCCGGTTGCCCTGGTAATTAGTTGGGAAGGGTCAACCTGGTTGGCTGCCTCCAACACCGCTAAGTACTTTGGCAAAAGATCTAGTGCCACCTGCCATTTGGCGCCTGGCCAACGAGTTTGTAATTCAGCTAGCGCTTCGAGGGACAATTGATTTTCAGTAAGAACGGCAAACAGGTCTCTAATTTCGTTATGAAAACCAGCAAGAGACGAGGTCATTGAATCAAAGCCCCAAGCAGAGGCTCCCCTGTCGGCCTGTGCCTGCGCCACCAGCTCAGCAATCAATACTTGCTGTCTGGCTCCAGAAATTAACTGAATCTCGGGTTGCTCGGCCCTGAGAATTTCGAAAGCGAGCGAGGTAATCGATCTGGCCCGAGGTGAGAGTGCAACCTGATCTGAGCCAATTGCCAGCTGGTCACGAAGAGAGGTTGCTGCAGCCCTTGTCGGGACGACAGTGAGGATCTGCTCCGGCTTGAAGCCCTGGTCTTCTAGCCGCTTAGTAACAAATGACAGCATCGTGGTTTTACCGCTACCTGGAGCTCCAAGAATCAGCGAATTATCGGCTTCAAGAATCGCTTCGCTAGTTTTTGCCTGATCGGAATATCCCACTCTTACAATCTATTTGGACCTAAAGACATTTTTCTTGCCGTAACCTTATTTTCTAAGGAGTGTTTATGGACGTCAGAATCGGTATCAAGGACAACGCACGAGACATCAGCTTTCAGTCTGGCCTCAGCGCCAAGGACTTGACTGCGAAGGTCACAAAGGCAATCGAAGCTAAAGAAGCAGTTCTTGAGCTAACAGATGACAAGGGAAGCATAGTTTTGGTGCCAACCTCTTCAATCGCATACGTTGAAATCGGTGCGGAAGAAGCGCGCAGGGTAGGGTTTCTGGCCTAATGGAGCTTCTAATTATTCTCGCTTATGCGGCGATACTGGGTCTGGTCGGAACATTTGTGTTAGACAAATCAGACCACTACGGCAGGTTTGTTCCGGTCAGCATTTCCCTAATCGCCGGCAGCGCGCTGTGGCTACTACTAACTTGGTTCGGCTTTAGCTACTCAAGTGTTTGGATTTGGTTCATCGTCATGTTGGCAATGCCAGCAGCTGGTTTTTTTGGAACAAGAATCTTGGTTGCAAAGCGTGAGCAGGCAGAAGCCGTTGAGCTCGCCGCAATCCGACTACGCGGTAAGACCCAGTAGGTCCATTCTGACAGTGTGCTGAGCAATCAGCTCTGAAGTAAATGGCTCGAGCACCTTGAACTGCTCTCTGGACAGCGAGACGCGATCGTCGAATTTTGGTGTGGCAAGAATCTTGTCGAAGCTCACCGAATCCCTGATTTCCAAGAGCGCATCTCCAACAACCATCCGACCGAACATCGCAAGCCTTGGACCCAGGTCTGCATCGGCTGCGATGCCAGCGGCAAGCTCGTGAAAACAAAACTCCCCGAGATTCTTAGTCTCGAGCAATTGCTCGGCTCTAAGCCTCTTTGCAGGTGCCAACCCCTTTGAGACCCGATGCGCTGAATCCTGAAGTATTCCAAATACGACATATATCCTCATCAGATCTTCATGCCAGTCCGCACCTTCAGTTCTTATTACCAACTGATCAAGCCGCTCCCGAATGTCAGATCGCAACTCCATTTGATGCTGGCCGGATTTGATTAGCATGGCATCCAGTTGCCTAGACCGATCCCGGTAGTCCGCGGCGATGCGTGCTTGCGCCTTTGCCTGAGTGGGCAACGGTGCTTTCTGGGAGTCTTGATCACAAAGATCCGAAATCAAGCTGGAAAGCTCAGCAAGATAAGCCAGCTGTATTTCCGAGGAGGGGGTAAGCTTGGCAGGATTGAGTTGGATTTGACTGCGGCCAGCAGTGGCATCTCGCGAAGGAAGCGTAAGCTTCTGCGACACCTTGCGTATTCTGCGTAACCAATCCAACACCTTGCAAGCTTATAGCTCTGCCTGAGGTCCAGAAAACCCCAGGCAAAAAACAAACGGAGATTTTTTTGACTTTCAAATCACTGGGCATTGATGCAGACATCTGCGAAGCCCTCGATGCCAAAGGCATCACCAGTCCATTCCCAATTCAGCAGCAAGCCATTCCAGTTGCACTGGCTGGCACCGACATAATCGGCCAGGCAAAAACTGGAACAGGCAAAACTCTTGGTTTTGGTCTTCCACTAATTCAAGCTCTGGGAGAAAACCCGAGCAACGGAGTGCAGGCACTTGTTGTAGTGCCGACCAGGGAACTAGCCCTACAGGTTTCAGAAGACTTGATCATGGCAACCTCGAATCGCCCAACCACAGTTGTGGCGATTTACGGCGGCAAAGCTTACGAAGGCCAGGTTGCTGCCCTAGAGGCCGGTGCTCAAATAGTTGTCGGGACGCCTGGAAGACTTCTAGACCTTGCAAAGCAAAAGCTCATGGATCTAACCAAGGTGACCTTTATGGTGTTGGATGAAGCCGATGAAATGTTGGACCTCGGGTTCCTTCCAGACGTGGAGAAGCTGTTCTCACTAACTCCCCCACAACGCCAGACCATGCTGTTCTCGGCTACGATGCCGTCTGCTATTTTGAGCCTTGCTCGCCGCTACCAGAACCGACCAATCCACATTCGTGTCAGTGACCCCGATGAAGGCAAGACCAAAGCGGACATTAAGCAGTTCGTATACCGCGCTCACGCCCTTGACAAGGACGAGGTGGTTGGCCGCATTCTTCAGGCTGAAGGCCGAGGGAAAACAGTGATTTTCGTTCGAACCAAGCGGACCTCTGCGAAGCTAGCGGAAGAACTAATTGACCGCGGATTCAACGCCGCGCCCCTCCACGGGGACATGTCCCAGGAGGCTAGAGAGAAATCGATGGCAGCTTT